>CAZHPL010000032.1:0-18066 GCA_964534495.1 uncultured Lishizhenia sp. | reverse complement strand
CTACTTGAAACAAGCGAAACCTTTGCATTAATTGGAAAAAACACTTCAGACGCGATTCGAAACGGTGTTCAATTCGGAATTTTGGGCGAACTGCATTACATGATAGAAAGCTACGAAGCAAAATACCCTGACTTAACAATCATTATGACAGGCGGTGACGCGCACTATTTTGATTTCGGGCAAAAAAATAACATCTTTGCAGACGAAAATTTCACGCTACGTGGAATTTATGAACTTTACACATTCAATGCGGCAACTATTTAGCATCCTAACTATATGGACCAGCCTGTCGGCTTTCGCACAGTCTTCGTCCAATAATCCAGTCTCTTACATCGGACTTGGAGAACGCGCCAACGGCAACCACTCCATCTATAATTCACTAGGAAAAAACGATTTCAATTTCTTTGACTCCACTCAATTGAACTTTTATAATCCAGCGAGTTACAGTACTTTGAGTGCAGGAAACACTTTGTATTCGCTTGACGTTCAAAGTCGTGTTTCACAATATGCTCAAAATGGAGCCACCGAATATGGAACGACTTTTCTTGTGGAACATTTTGCCATCGGGTTTAAAATGAAACGTAGAATGGGTATGTCTTTTGGCTTACGTCCGTACTCCACTCGTGGTTATTCATTCTCTGAAAAAACTTTTACTGGAACAGATAGTATTCAATACACGTACTCAGGAAAGGGTGGTATTCAGAATTTATATTTAGGATTTGCTTACGCTCCTATACAAACAAAATCCACTCGTTTATCATTAGGCGCAAACGCAAGTTATCTTTTTGGAAATGTTGCCAATGAGCGTCAATCCTTGTTAATTGAAACAAGTACATATCAAGGTGGTTTGGATAGAAAAGTGATGGCTGTGAAAGCTTTTCATTACGAATTGGGCTTGTCCTTAAAACAAAATCTTGGCAAAAAGAACATCATCACTTTGTCGGCAGTAGTTGAACCCACTCAAAAATTCAACGCAACGTATCGCGAAGAATTGTACACCTCATCGAATATCAATACACCGAGTATTTACGATACCTTAGTTTACAATTCGCAAAGCGGAAAAATAACTTCCAATTTGACGTATAAAGTGGGAATGAACTACCAATTGAATTTACCCAATTGGAAACGTAAAACCCGCACTTTACACCCTGCTTTCAATCTCTTGGCTTCCTATAGTTCTTTGGGAACTTTTAGCCATAATTTCACTGCTGTCAATCAATGGAATTTAATACAAGGAAATCGCTTGAGTGTTGGTTTGCAATTCACACCAGAATTGAAAATGGCGGATAATGTTTCTGCACTGAAATTTCCTGAGAAAATCTATTACCGCGTTGGCTATTATCACCAAAACTTATTGTATGCTGTAAACGGTTATCAATTCACTGAAAAAGCTGTTTCTATTGGCTTAGGTATTCCCTTGTTAATGAACCAATCCCTTTCTTCAGTGAACCTTTCACTAGCGCTTGGAAGACGTGGAACTGGAGCACCGAATTCAGTACAAGAATCATTTTTGGGCGTAAACTTTGGTTTGATTTTGGCTCCATCTGTTTTTGAACGTTGGTTTAGAAAACGTAAACTCGATTAAATCGACATGTCGCGCTTATTGTTCCTCTTCGGACTTTTAGCAATTCTTTTGGCAAGTTGTGTCAACGATTTGGACACGATTAAAAAAATCACTTTCGACGAAAAAACTCCTGATGAAACGACACGCGATTTGCACGTTATTTTCGACGATGACGGCTACGCGAAGGTGGAAATTTATGCTGCACTAGCAGAAACGACACGAGGCAAAAATCACATCACGAAAGTAAAGGATAGTTTGCGGGTTAATTTCTTCAACAATGAGGGAAAAATCGTTTCAACCCTGAGTGCTTTGTACGGTGAAGTGAACTTTACCTTAGGAACTTTAATTGTTAAAGATTCCGTGCGACTGTATAACTTTGAAAAAAAACAAACCCTTGAAACCGAAGCATTGTATTGGAATCAAAAAGACAGCTCGATTTACTCGCTTTCACAGGTAATTGTGCGTTCCCCAAAAGGAATTATCGTTGGTGACGGCATTAAAACGAAACAAGATTTTAGCTGGTATGAATTTTTGAAACCGCAAGGTAAAATTGAATTGGAAAAAGAATTAGAAATAGATTAATATGTTAACTTACAACAAGATAATGCGTTACGTTTGGCTCATTGGAACCATCGTTTCGTTTTTAATAGTAACCATCATGGGAATCAAAGAAGGATTCAAAACATGGGTGCATTTTTACACTTTTCCTGTCATTGGACTTATGATGTTCCTCATGAAATCATGGATGATGAAACGCATGGAAAAGCATTTGCAATACCTTGAACAACAGAAAGAACAAAGCAATAACCGCTAATCCTTATTTTTTTCTTTTTTTCTGGGCGTACAACCTTTTCTACTAACTCAATTCATGCTAAAGCAATTGGCATTAATTTTGACCTTTGCAAACAACACTTCTTTTTAAGTGTTCATGTAACAAAACGACCACCTACCTTGTCATATATACGAATGAAAAAATACGTACTGTTTTTATTCCTAGTTTGCTTGAGCTTTAACGCTCATTTACAGCAATTTGTTAGAGGAGTTATAACCGACGAACATAATTTACCTATTCCATACGCTAAAGTTTTCGTGAAAAATGCTGCCGAAAACAGAACTGTTGCAGACATAAATGGCAAGTATGAAATGGGCCTTATGCCAGGTGAATATTTCTTGATTTTTTCAGCAACAGGATTTACCGATCGCGAAACCTATTTGCCATTGAGTAATAATGACGTTGTTAAAAACATGCAGCTTTTCCCTGAAACGACGAAGGAATTAGGAGAGGTTTCCGTGGCTGTTAAGAAAACAAATCCCGGTCGGGACATCATGCTTGAAGTGGTGAGCAAACGGGAGAAAATCAATCCGTGGAATTATGCACATACCGTTGACGTGTATATCAAAGCCACAGAAAAACTAGACGTTAAGCAAAAAGACAAAAATAAAGACAACGAACGTACCGATGCAGACCCTTTAGAAAGTGGTAAAAAGCCCAAAGAAGATTGGACGAATAACATGAATTTAGTAGAGGTGCAATTGAATCGAAATTACGCACCGGGAAATAAAGTCAAGGAAATTCGGAATGCATACACGCTTAGAGGTTCGGATAAGAATTTGTACTATACAACTACTGTAAAATCAAATTTTAATTTCTTTGAGAATTTATTGCACCTGGATGATTTGCACCAATCTCCTGTTTCTTCACCGATTTCAACCCCAGGGATTTTATCTTACAAATATCGCTTGGAGGATAAGTACCGCGAAAACGGCCACACCATTTCCAAAATAAAAATCATTCCTCGAAACATCGCAACGACCACATTGGAAGGTTATATCTACGTTATCGATACATTGTGGCTGGTTCAAAAACTTGAATTAACCTTGAATAAAGGAAACTTGTTGGTGTATGATTATTTTACCGTTCAACAAGAATTTGAGCATCCGGGAGATACGATGTGTGTCTTGAAAAATCAAACCTTAACCTACGGTGTTAAGTACAAAAACGAAACATCAAAGTGTGTCACAAAAGCCGTTTTCAGCAACTCTCAATTCAACGCAAACTTCGGAAAGAAATTCTTTAACACTGAACTTGCGGTTACAGAAAAGGAAGCGTACGAAAAAGACACGGCTTATTGGGCAGACAAAAGACAAGGTTCTTTAACGGAAGAAGAAAAACGATTTATCATCGCAAAAGATAGTATTCGCGATGCGCAAAACAGAAAAGAATACTTGGATTCAGTAGATGCCATTTTCAACAAAGTTACTGCCTTAAAAGTCCTTTGGTTTGGTATTGACCATCGCAATCGTGCGAAGCGTTATCAATGGACAATTGGTTCGGTCGCAACATTTATTCAGCCCATTTTTATTGGTGGGCCTCGCTTAACGCCCTCTTTTGATTACTTCAAAAAATGGAAAGATGAACGCACACTCGATTCTTACACTCGCATTTCTTGGGGAATGCTGAACAACGATTGGAAAGGCGATACATGGTGGAAATACAAGTTCAACCCCTATCATTTTGGCTATGTTCGGGCGGCCTTCAATCACGATTTTGACGTAATTCGGGGCTATGACGCCATCACTCAAATTTACAAACGGAGTAATTTTATTGAAGCCACCAAATTGCGACTCAGTTTTGAATACGAATTATTAAATGGTTTATACTTTGCCATTGATGGTGAATTTTCTGAGCGTAGAAGTTTACAAGATTACAAGTTCGTGACCTTGTTTAATAACGTACTACCGAACAACGACCCGATTCCTTTTTCGACGTATCAGGCTTATGTTTCGAATATTTCTTTGAGTTATGTACCGAAACAAAAATTCATGCGTGAGCCTTATCGAAAAGTAGTTTTGGGTTCAGCTTGGCCAACGTTCTCCGTTTATTATCAAACGGGAATTCCGAAATTATTTGGTAGCGATGTCAACTTTAATTACTTACAATTGGAAGTAGCGCAAACTTTCAAAATCGGGACTTTAGGAACCACAAACTATCGTGTTGCAGCAGGGAAATTTCTTACTTCAACCGTTGTGCGTGATCCAGACTACAAATACCAACGTCGCAGTGATCCAATTTGGTTTTCAAACCCATTGTACTCTTTTCAGGGATTGGATTCTACATTACCAACACTTGATTACATCTACGAATTTCACTTTGTTCACCACGACAACGGTTCTATTATCAACAAAATTCCTTTCATGAAAAAAACGCGCATCGGTTTGGTGGTCGGTGGTGGCGCAATGTACGTGAAGCAATACAATTGGCAACATTATGAATTACTTGCCGGACTTGAACGTAATTTCAAATTATCAAGAAGACGTTTACGCATCGGTATTTATGGAGTTATTTCAGATGGCAACAAAATCAATCCGAAATTTTCTTACAAAATCTCCTTTGCCGTCTTGGATGATCGCAGCATGAAGTGGAATTTTTAGGGTAGAAGATTCTATTTCATTATATTATGAGGCTTCTTTTCATTTTTTCATTCTTAGTTTTCCATTCAAGTTTGATTGCGCAACATGTTTTTCCAAATTATGCAGACAATGCCGATTGGAGCGTGTATGAATGTTTTTGGCTTGATTGTACAACAAGACATTACAACTTTGAATATGACACTACTTTCTGTGGCAAGGTGTATTCAAAAGTTAATTTCGACCAAAATAATCTCGTTGGATATTTCAGATCCGATAGTTTGAAAACCTATTTCAGAAAAACACCGGATTGTTCTGATAAAGAGTATTTGATGTATGACTACTCGTTATCCGTTGGTGATACTGCTTTTGTTGGCTACAATTTAGTTTTGAATAACGAAATTGACACCAATATATTTATACTCACCGCTATTGACACCATCACAATAAATGGTGTGCAACGACAGCGATTCAATATGAAATATGATCTTGGCAATTCGTTCTTCCGTCCAATGTACTGGATAAAAGGAATTGGCTCAACTATTCACCCATTTTATCCCTTTAAATGTCTGATGGATGGATGTGAAGAGAGTTTTCAATTGCTTTGTTATGATAGTTTGTCCACTCAATTGTACCAAAGCCCAACTACCGACGATTGTATTTCGCTCAACTTAGGACTTTCTGAATTGGAAAACAAGATTTCATTAAACCCCAATCCATTTTCCGAATTGCTAAGCATTTATATCGAAAATGCATCCATATTTCAGTTGAACATCTATTCATCCGTTGGGACAAAAATCAAGACTTTTTTGACGGAAAATAAAAAATCGATTGAACTAAAAACGGATGAAATACCTGCCGGTTACTATCTAATAGAAATGATGACAGACAAAGGTGTTTTGGTTAAAAAACTATTGAAGATTTAGTTTTTTAAGTCAATTTCTTACTTAAACAAATTTAATATCATTCCGAAAAAAGCATGTTCATCGGCTTTCATCAGTGAGTTAGACATTGAGTCAAGTTTATTTACCAATCGGTCAATGCTTTCAATGGTATTTTCAAAATCTTGCTTCTCGGCTTCATTTTCTGATTCAACCGTTTTTAATTCGCCAAGGTGCTGAATTAATGGCTCGATCTCTCTTCGTTTACGTTCCCGAACGATGCGCTTTGCAACTTCCCACATGTCCTTTTCAGCCCTGAAAAATTCACGTCTTTCACCTAAAATGCTCTCTTTGTAAACTAAATTCCAATTGATAAGCTCCCGAACGTTCATGTTGGCGTTTCCCCTTGAAATCTGCAATTTCTCCATGATATCTTCAGTACTCAAAGGCTTCGGACTGGTCAATAAAATCGCATGTACTTGCGCCATCGAACGATTAATCCCCCATTGTGAACCGAAATTTCCCCATAAATTAATAAACTGATTCTTCGCTTGTTCTAACTCCATGTCACAAATTTACCTTTTTTCAAATTCTTTTGAAAGTTCAGGAAACAATTCAAAAAAAAGCGGTCTAATTAATTTCTGTACTTTCAGTATTTTTTGAAAGTTTTATATATTTGTATCATAAAACAACAAATCATGGAAAAAGGAATATTAATTTACGACCAAGATTGTCCGCTATGTGTTTGGTACACAAAGCAATTTCTCAATTGGGGCATTTTAAATGAAAAAGAACGAGTGCCTTATTTTGAAGCAATCCAACGAACAGATTTAGCGTTTGACCAAGAACTTTCGCAAAACAAAATAGCTTACGTAACCGCAACTGGCAAAACAACGCTCTATGGAATTGATAGTCTGTTGGCAGTATTAGGAAACAAGTGGAAGTGGATTGAAATCACTGGAAAAATGCCCGTTATTTATCAACTTTTGCAAGTGCTTTACGTGTTCATTAGTTACAATCGAAAAGTGATTGCTCCCGTCAATTGCAATACTAGTTTCACGTGTAATCCGTCCAAAAATTGGATGTGGCGAATTAGTTTTATTGCCTTGATTGCTTTGTTCCTAAATTTTTCGGTGACACATTATTTTACAACTCATTTGCAAGCCTTTTATATCGCTAACAAAACCTATGGAGATTTACTATTTTTCTTAGGTCAGTTTGTTTTTCAAGGAGTTGTTTTCTATCTACTAAATGAACGAAATTTCTACGATTATGCAGGGCAAATTGCTTTCGTGTCCTTTCTCGGAGCATTACTTTTAGGCATATTCGACATCGGATTATTATTGTTTCAATCTTTCGGTTTTGAAACTGAACTATTGGTTGGTGTTTGTTACGGTATCGTTTATCTATTTATGGTATATGAACATACGCGCCGCTTAAAAATTCTGGGCTTCTCAAAATGGTTAACACTTTCTTGGATTGCTTATCGACTTTTGATATACCCAATTGCATTCAAATTTCTGTAAAAATTCAGCCATGAAAATAATAATAACAGCGGCAAATGGTTTTATGGGCAAGGCTCTTGTAGACTATTTTTCACATGAAAACGAAGTGATTGCATTAGTGCGCAAACCTATTCATTTTGAAAAAGCAACTTGTTTGCTTTGGGATGGAAAAAGTTTAGGCGAGTGGACTAAGCAACTTGAAAATGCAGACGTACTGATAAATCTAGCGGGAAAATCCGTAAATTGTCGATACAATGAGAAAAATAAAGCTGCTATTTATGCTTCGCGATTAGAGAGCACTAAAATTCTTGGAAAAGCTCTTGAAAACTGCGTAAATCCACCTAAAGTATGGATAAATGCAGCAAGTGCAACGATTTATCGCCATTCTTTAAACGAACCCATGACCGAAGAGAATGGTGAAATTGGGACTGGCTTTTCAGTCGACGTTTGCCAAAAATGGGAAAAATCGTTTTTTGACTTCAAACTATCAGCAACACGTCAAATAGCGCTTCGAACTGCCATCGTCCTCGGAAAAAATGGTGGTGTAATGATTCCATTCAAAAGACTTGTACAATTAGGTTTTGGTGGTAAAATGGGAAATGGAGAACAACAATTCAGCTGGATTCATATAGACGACGTTTGTCGCATTGTAGATTTTGTGATTTCTACGCCAGCATTAAACGGTGTCATCAATGTGAGTTCACCAAATCCCATTCGTAACAATTCATTCATGTATGCTTTACGTCAACGATACCAAAGAAAAATCGGACTTCCTTCTTCCCTTTGGTTGTTGGAAATCGGAGCTCGAATTATTCAAACAGAAACTGAATTAATAATAAAGAGCCGCTTTGTAATTCCAGAAAAATTAACCCTTGCAGGTTTTCGATGGAACTACCCAACGATCCAACAGGCACTTGAAAGGTGTTAAGGGATGTAACCTAAAATTGGATTGACCATTCAACAAGTTCGTGCGTTATTACAAAAATTATGTACTTTCAACTTTTGAATTTGGAACATGAATAGAGACGAATTTCTGAAAATTAGTTCTTTGAGCGCATTGGGTATTTTACTTGCTCCAAGTATTGTTTCTTGTACTAAAAACAACTTATTCGATAATCCAAATTACAATGGAAAAGTGTTGATTATCGGTGCTGGTGCAGCAGGTTTATATGCTGGTTATTATTTAAAGTCACTAGGCATAGATTTTGAAATTTTGGAAGCACGAAATAAATACGGAGGGAGAATGGGAAAAGTTGAAAGTTTTGCAGATTATCCGATTGATAAAGGTGCACAATGGCTTCATGGAAATAATAACATTTTAGCAGACCTCATCAAAAAAACAAAAACTAAAATTACGCTAGACGACACCGAACTTATGTATTGGTTCCAAAATCAACGTGTAAGTTCGCTCCCAAAAGACATTAACATTTTCGATGCTGAAAACTTGCCGGATATTTCATTTGAAGACTATGCGATTCAACAAGGTTTGGGAGAAGAATACAAATACATAATCGAAGCACTTGCAGGAGACCAAGGAGCCGACGCATCCCTACTATCCACCTATTGGAATCACAAAGACGAGGAAAATTGGATTTCAGGAGACGATGATTTCAAATTCGAAAACACGTACTTTGATTTCATAGAAAAACAATTTGCGCTGCCCATTTTAACACAAATCCACTTGAGTTCACCTGTGAAATCAATTGACTATTCAGCTGAAAAATTGACTGTCACAACTGTAAATGGAACTCAATTTCAAGCAGACAAAGTAATCATTACCGTCCCTATCACCCAATTAAAAGCAAACGCCATCGAATTTATTCCTTCGTTACCTGAAATAAAAACCCAAGCTTTTCAAAAATTCGGAATGGGTCCAGGAATGAAAGTCTTTTTAAAATTCAACCAAAAATTTTACGACGACAATTTGTTGGGAGGAAAGTTTTGTGCAGCGTATGCGAGTGACACTGTAGGGAAAAACACACAAGAAAATGTTTTGCTTGCTTTTATCATGGGTGAACAAGCTGCTTATCTTTCCGGATTAAACAATGATCAGGCAATAATTCAATGTTTGTTGACGGAACTTGACGAAATCTATAACCAACAAGCCACTAATAATTTCGTGCAAGGTATCGTATTTGATTGGACAAAAGAACCCTACATCGAAGGAGCGTATGGTTACAGTACAATCAACATGGGTGACGCACGCCACCAAGCAGCTTTACCTGTCGATAATAAACTTTTTTTTGCGGGAGAAGCCATGAATGTAAATGGTCACCACCAAACAGTACACGGGGCAGTTGAATCAGCGTACAAAGCGGTAAACGATTTAATACTCCAATTGAAATGAGAAAAATGTTACTTTTTTTCACTTGTTTGCTTGCATGGAATGGCTTTGGACAAGAACTTGCAATTGAAGTAGGTTATCGTTGTATAGAAAATCAACAATTCGACAAATCCATTCAGGTTTATAACCAAAGCAGACCATTTTTGAGCAAAAAACAAGCCCTTTTCAGAAGCGGATGGGGCGTAAAAGTAGCTTACTATAAATCCCTTAAAACCACCAAATTTTCTTTTGGAGGGGAAATGGATTATGGAAATTTTGAAAGTTATACCGAGAATGTAGACTTCATAAACGATTTACAACTGCATACACTTACACCCCGATTTTTCTCACGCTATTCGTTGCAAAAAGCACTCTCATGCCAGTTTAATTTTGGGATTCCTTTATACGGGATTTTCCGACAAATCAACGGTGAATCCGTAACAAACGATGGTAGTACTGTAAAAGCTTTGGGAGTTGGTATTTCAATTGGTCCTGAATTTAACTATCGTATTGCTTTCAAAAATGGTCTTGCGCTTGAACCGACTGTTGGTTTGGAGTATTGCCCCGTACAATTCTCTCCTCAAGGTGAAAGTGTTTTGAATCAAACCAAAGGACTTTATACTTCCAATTTCACGTCTTTTGTACTTTTCGAAGCGGGTGTAAAATTTTGTTTTCCTCCAAAAAAAGCTAAAAAGGAAACCATTTCTACCCCATAATTTATAAATCATTGTTATTGAATCAGAAAATGCTTAATTTTAGTAGAAATTAAAGCGTATGAAAGCCATCATTTTATTTTGCTCAATATTGTTTTCACTTCCTTCGTTTGCATTAACTAGAGAAGAATGGATTTCAGTCTTGGAAAAAAACAATGTACCAACAACATCCATTTCGTTTTCCAACAACATGAATACCGCTGTTTGTTTGGCTTTTGATGAAACCACTCTTTTTCGCTTTGATGTATATGAAGGTGATTTTGAATTAGCAAAAGACATTTCTTTCAAAGATGGACAAGGCCGTTTTCGTCCGGAAGGTGTTTCAAAGGATGAATATATCTCGTTTTTAATTTTGGATGTTGCTGATTTTAGTGGATCCGAAGTGTACTTAGCGACTTCCAATTACAATAGCAGTGTTAGAATAGAAAATTTCAGAAATCCGTTAACAAATAAATCTTCAAACCCAAAATCAACTAAACTCCCTGTTCATAAGTCAACTATCAATTTAATGAATAGTTACTATTCATCTACCCGAAGAGTACGATATTTTACACCCAAAAAACAGTATTTAGTTCGAATCTCTGAAAGTCCATTGGAAGTATTCATCCATGATGGAAATGTGTATTTATTTTCCCACAAAGACACACAATGCCATATTATTGATAAATCAGGAGCTTTAATCAGTTCGAAAACCTTAGCATTTGAGCAACCGCTTATTAAAAGTATAAAAGGATTAGAAGTTGTGCAAGACAAAGACAATGGTGATATTTACCTGATGGCAGACACAAATTTCTCTTTTTTGGTTTACAAAATCAATGAAAAAAATGAAGCAACGTTTGTAGAAAAAATCAATAACGTATGGAGCAATCCAAATTGGGTAATTGAGTCAGGGAAAATTTACAGTGACAACAAACAAGTTGCAATTTCGAAGTAAACTAAAATCGAAGCTAAAAAATCAAGCGACTATTTCTTACTTTCACTCGGAAAGAATGATTTGTAACGTAAAATCATGATTGTTACTCCAATCGAAATACAAGCGTCCGCAAAGTTCCAAATTGCAGGAAAAACGGGATTTCCGCCCAACAATGGAATCCACTTCGGCCACATGGCATCAAACTGAAACATGTCTACAACATTGGCAAGCAAAAATCCTCTGTGTCTGACCTCAACAGGATAATCAAAACCAAAATCATGACATTTCATGTGAACACCGGTTCCTTCCACCTGATTATACACTTCACACGGATTAAAAGGAAAAATAAAATCGTAAAACATCGAATCGAGTAAATTGCCTGTTGCACCTGCTAGAATCAAACCAAAAGTCAACAAATAACCTAGGTTTTTTCCTTTTTTCGCTTCACGATAGATAAAATAAGATATTCCAAAAAAGGCAAACAGACGAAAAATACTTAATGCTAATTTGGAAGCAATGCCAGAACCAAAAGTCGTTCCGAACGCCATCCCGCGGTTTTCGACGTAATGTAAGGAAAACCAATTCCCAAAAACGTAACGTACCTCATCTGAATCAAATTCACTTTTAATGTAAATTTTGATGATTTGGTCAATCAACAACAGACCGAAAACTACCGCCGAAACGATGATTAGATTTTTCTTCACTATCCTTTTTGTGCGTTTTTAGCGTCGATACTCATAGTTGCATGAGGCACTAAACGCAATCTTTCTTTTGGGATCAACGTGCCATTTATTCGGCAAATACCGTATGTTTTATTTTCAATACGAACTAAAGCCGCTTGTAAATTTTGAATGAATTTCTCTTGACGTGCTGCCAACTGCGCTACTTCTTCGCGGGAAAGTGTTTCGGAACCATCTTCCATCATATTGAACGTACGACCGGTATCATCCGTTCCATGGTCATCGTTATGTGACAATGAACCGATTAATAAACTATAGTCCTCTTGCGCTTCTTTCAATTTTGTTTGAATCAAATCTCTGAATTCATCCAATTCTGCATCTGAGTAGCGATTTTTTTCCGTTGACATAAAAAGAGTATTAAATATTTTCTAAGGTTGGCAAATTTATAATAATTCGAATAGTTACAACATTGATTTTTTGAATTCTTGAAAATTTAATGTTCTATGAACAATTGAAGCTACTTTTCCACAATTCGAAGCCCACTTCTTAAAGAATCAATATTTTCGTTTTATGATTCGCTTATTCCTCGAAAACAGAGTTTGGACTTTATTATTATTACCCGTTTTCATAGGTTTATTTTCCTTTCTGAATCACATCACAGGTTTTTACCCCATTTCAAGCGAATTAAACCTTGGTCTTTGGGGGAATTTAGCTGTCAATCTGCAAGTTAGCGCAGGATTAAGTTTTGGATTGATTTTCATAAATGCTGTAGGCTTGAACATCATTTTCAACCTGCATGAGTTCATGGACAAAAACTCGTACATCGTATCCTTGTTGTACGTTGTCACCATGAGTTTCTATCATTCCTTTTACAGTTTTGATGGCTCATTGATCGCGCACAGCATGCTGATATTAATGATGTTGCAATTTTTAAACCTCAAGCAAAACAGTGATGGTAGAAAAAATGTTTTCAATGGAAGTTTATTCGCAGGCATTGCATCTACTTTTTTTCCGCCATTGATTCCTGCATTTCCTTTTATACTTTTCATGGTGTTGATTATTCGTCCATTTATCTTTCGTGAAATGTTATTGAGTCTTTTTGGCTTCATCACTCCCCTACTTTACGCCTTGACTTTCCTTTGGTTTAATCATGTAAAAGTTGATTGGAAAATTCTGGAGGACGTTAATAACAATCGCTTTCAAATTGACTTCATTACGAATGTAGTTTTCTTGGGAATCTTGCTAGGACTCGGAACAATCAGTTTGAGTGCACGTTTGCAAAAAGCATCGATTCGCTTAAAAAAGCAAATACAAATGTTATGGGTCATCATCTTTTTAGCTATCATTTTTGGTGTAACAGACTTCATTCTTTTTAAACAAATTGAACGTTTTAGCTTGTTAATGATTCCTTTGAGTTATTTATTGAGCTATTCGTTTTTACACAAACGCTCTGCAATCGTAGCGAATGTTGTTTTCTATTTAACAATTCTCTATGCACTGTTGAAATTTTTTATTTTTCAACCAAATGCCAGCACTTAATTTAACTAACTTTGAGCAATCTTTTTAAGCACATCACATGAAATTCGGCGTTGTAACTTTTCCGGGGTCAAATTGCGACCAGGATATGATTTATGTTTTACAAGATATCCTTGGAAAAAAAGTAGAAACTCTTTGGCACAAAGACCATGATTTAAAGGGAGTTGACATGGTGATTTTACCAGGTGGCTTTTCATACGGAGATTATTTACGTTCCGGTGCAATTGCAAAATTTTCGCCTATTATGAACGAAGTGATGGCACATGCCAATAGAGGTGGTTATGTGATGGGAATTTGTAATGGTTTTCAAATCTTAACAGAATCAGGATTATTGGAAGGAGCATTGTTACACAACAATACACACAAATTCATTTGCAAAAACACGTTTTTAAAACCTGTTTCAACTTCTGCGGCAATTACAAAAGACTTGGACAGAAATCAAGTGTATAAAATTCCAGTTGCACACGGCGAAGGACGCTTTTTTGCAAGTGAAGAAACCATGAAAAGCATTCAAGACAACGACCAAATTTTATTTCAATACTGCGACGAAAACGGACTAGTGACGGAAGAAGCAAATCCAAATGGAACCTTGCTAAACATCGCAGGTATCACTAATAAAGCAAAAAATGTTTTTGGAATGATGCCACATCCTGAACGTGCAGCAGATGTACAATTAGGAAACATTGACGGAATAGCGATTTTTGAATCAATTTTAAATAATTTCTAATGAAAATATTGTTGTTGGGTTCCGGAGGGAGAGAGCATGCATTAGCGTGGAAAATGGCTCAAAGTTCCATTTTGGATGAGTTGTATATAGCCCCAGGAAATGCAGGCACAAAGCAACATGGGAAAAATGTCAACCTTTCTCCATTGGATTTTGAGGGCATTAAACAGTTTGTTTTACAAAACAACATCGAAATGGTTGTCGTTGGACCAGAAGAACCTTTGGTAAATGGTATTTATGATTTCTTCAAAAACGATGATAAACTTTACAAAGTTCCAGTAATAGGTCCTAGTAAAGAAGGTGCTAAATTAGAAGGAAGCAAGGATTTTGCGAAAGCTTTCATGGTGCGACATAGCATTCCAACTGCAAAATACGCTACGTTTAAGCAAGAAACGCTGAAAGAAGGGTTGGATTTCTTGAAAAACATGAAAGGCCCTTATGTCTTGAAAGCAGATGGATTAGCAGCAGGAAAAGGTGTTTTAATTTTAAACGACTTAGACGAAGCACAACAAGAGTTAACCAGTATGTTAGAACACCAAAAATTTGGTGAGGCGAGTTCAAAAGTGGTCATTGAACAATTTTTAACGGGTATTGAATTATCGGTATTTGTTTTAACGGATGGTGATTCCTTCAAGATTTTACCTGAAGCTAAAGACTATAAACGCATTGGTGAAGGAGATACAGGTTTGAACACTGGGGGAATGGGAGCTGTTTCGCCCGTACCATTTGCGGATGCAGGTTTCATGGACAAAGTACTAAATCGCATTATTGTTCCTACAATAAAAGGATTGAAACAAGATCGCATTGAGTACAAAGGATTCATTTTCTTTGGATTAATTAATGTGAAGGGTGATCCTTATGTGATTGAATACAATTGCCGAATGGGCGACCCTGAAACGGAAGTAGTTATTCCACGTTTGAAATCTGATATTATTGATTTATTTGAAGGAGTTGCGACGAATACACTTTCAGAAAGAGATATTCAATTCATTGATAAAAGTGCTGCTACCGTCATGATGGTTTCGGGTGGATATCCGGAGTCGTACGAAAAAGGGAAGCAAATCTACGGTTTGAATGCAGTAGTGGACAGCATTGTTTTTCATGCAGGTACAATTGCTGACGGTCCATCTGTATTGACAGCAGGAGGAAGAGTATTGGCAGTTACGAGTTACGGAAAAAATATTGAGACCGCAGTAGAAAAAAGTTATACTTCCATTCAAAACATTCAATTCGAAAATGCTTACTTTCGAAAAGATATTGGACAAGACGTCTGTTAAACGAAAGTAATCCGAATGAACGAAGCCTTTTTATTGGTTTTAATTTCCATGCTGTCTTCTGCTTTTTTTGCAGGGATGGAATTGGCCTATCTTGCCTCCAACCGTTTGAAAGTAGAGGTACAAATCAAGCAAAAAACAATTCAAGGACGCATTTTATCGATTCTTTACAAAAAGGAATCCACCATGATTGCCTTGCTTTTGTTGGGAAATAATGTGGCATTGATTGTATATGGTATGAAAGCCGCCGAAATTCTCAAACCAATTATTGAAGGTTGGGGAATTGACAATCACGCTGGTGTTTTGGTGTTACAAACGGTGATTTCTACCTTATTTGTTTTAGTGATTTCTGAATTTGTTCCAAAGGCTATTGTGCAGATTAACCCCAATGGCTTTTTAAGTTGGGGAAGTGTTCCGCTACTGATTGTCTTCATCTTGCTCTATATCCCAACACAAATTGTGATGTTGTTAAGCGGGGTTTTCTTGAAATTATTTGGCATTTCACATGAGTCTTCCGACAAGGTTTTCTCCAAAGTTGACTTAGAACATTATGTAGATGATTTAAGTTCGAAAATTAAAGACGAATCAGAATTTAGCAACGAAATGCTGATTTTGAGAAATGCGCTTGATTTTTCAAAAGTAAAAGTGCGTGATTGCATGATTCCAAGAACTGAAATTGTTGCCGTTGAATTGAATGATTCCCTCGACGAAGTACGTGAATTATTTGTCAGTAAAGGCCTTTCTAAAATTTTAGTTTACCGCGACACCATCGACAATATGATTGGATACGTACACTCGTACGATCTTTTCACAAAGCCACAATCCATTAAGCAAGTATTGAAACCCATCAGTTTTGTGCCAGAAGTAATTTCAGCAAAAGAGATGATGGAGAAATTCACTAAACAAGCCGGAAATATTGCCATTGTTACGGATGAATACGGAGGTACAGCAGGAATTATCACGCTTGAAGATATTATTGAAGAGATTTTTG
Organism: uncultured Lishizhenia sp.; assembly: GCA_964534495.1. Lineage (GTDB taxonomy): Bacteria > Bacteroidota > Bacteroidia > Flavobacteriales_D > Crocinitomicaceae > UBA952. The sequence continues at coordinate 1,554 of CAZHPL010000032.1, read as the reverse complement.
GTGAAATCGAAGACGAACACGATAAAGAGGATTGGTTTGAGGAACGTATCAGCGACAAGGAGTTTTTGTTTTCGGCACGAATTGACATTGATTATCTAAATGAAACCTACCATCTAAAATTGGAAGAATCGCCTGAGTATGAAACACTAGCTGGATTGATTCTTCACCATTTGGAAAACATTCCTACCCAAGGAACAAACTTGCGTCGCGGACATTGCTTGTTCGTTATTGAGGAAGTGACCGAGCGAAAAATCGAAAAGGTAAAAATCATCGTGGACTAAATCCATGTGGCGCTTAACATTCATATTTCTTTTGACAAGCTTGTTTTCTCAAGCGCAAAAAAAAGTTGCGGACTTACCAGACGAATTGAAAGAAATTTCAGGCATTCAATACATCAACGATACGCTTATTATCGCACACAATGACGGTGGTAATAAAGCTGAATTATATTTGATGAGTCCCAAAGGTAAAATCTATCGAACCGTTTCTGTTTTCAGTTTTCGAAACAACGATTGGGAAGACATTGCATTTGACGGCAAACACATTTACATTGCTGATATTGGCAACAATCTGAACACCCGAAAAGACTTGCGTATTTTGAAAATTGCCTTGTCTGATATTCTGGTACAAGACACCGTTTTTGCAACTGAAATGAAAATTAGTTACAACGACCAAAAGGACTTTCCTCCAAACGAGAAAAACTTGAATTTTGACTCCGAATGCATGGTTTTTGCAGAAGGTAATCTTTGGATTTTTTCTAAAAACAGAACAGAACCATCTGATGGAATTTGCTTCGTTTATGCTTTCAAATTTGAAGCAGGAGAGACCAAAAAATTAACAAAAAACTATACCATTCAGCTCGGAAAAAGAGGATGGCACTTCGATTCAGTAACAGGTGGAGATTATGCAAACGGAAAATTTTACCTAACAACCTACACGCATTTACTAACGTATGAATTAAAAAATAATGTGTTTTCTGAAAAAGCAAGTTACACATATCCCGAATTCAATCAAAAAGAAGCTCTGACAGTTGTTAAACCCAATGAAATACTCGTTGCAAATGAAGGACAAAAATTATTGGGAAAGCAGAAACTCTACCGCATTACCTTAAAAAAATGACACTCGACTTATCCCATTTTGAAGCCGTAATTTTTGACATGGACGGTGTACTCATCGATTCTGAGCCGCTTTGGAAAATTGCCATGGACGATGTTTTTTCTGCCTTAGGTTCCACTTTGCAAAAAAGTGATTTCCAAAAAACAGTGGGGTTACGAATAGACGAAGTAATTCACTTTTGGAATCAACATGAAAATTGGGGCATCGAAAATGAGGACGAAATTCAAGAAAAAATCATCGTTCGAATGGAAGAACTGATTGCTGCCAATGCGGAACCTTTAGTTGGCGTTTTGGATACCTTGAACTATTTGAAATCTGCCAATAAAAAAATTGGTTTGGCAACGTCTTCCTCGTCGCGCCTCATTCAAATTGTGTTACGAGAATTAAAAATTGAATCCTTTTTTGATTTTCACCATTCGGCAGAAACGGAACCTTTTG
>CAZHPL010000031.1:10705-18105 GCA_964534495.1 uncultured Lishizhenia sp. | reverse complement strand
AAAGAGATTTATCAATTCCCGATTTTACCTAGTTTTGGTGTGAGTTACAAATTTTAAGCGTATGGCGAACATCGCACCCTTCAAGGCTGTAAGACCAATTCGAGACAAAGTTCATTTGGTTGCCACACGTCCTTATTATTCTTACAAGAAAAATGTTTTAAAGGCAAAATTAGAGGACAATCCCTTTACTTTTTTGCACATAATAAACCCTGAATTTAACAGTGGGGTTAAAACCAAACCCAATTCTGATGAGCGATTTAAAGTCGTTCGCAGTCAGTTTGAAAAATTCATCGAAAACGGAGTTTTAATCAGCGACGAAAGTCCGCGCATCTACATTTACAGACAAAGTAAAGAAGACAGTATTTTTACAGGAATCATTGCTGGCGCAAGTGTGGAAGAGTACAAAAATGACTTGATAAAAAAACACGAGGCTACACTCACTTCACGCGAAGCCATGTTTGCCCGTTATCTTGAAATCGTTGGGTTTAATGCTGAGCCTGTGCTAATGTCTTACAAAGGAACCGAGCATTTAAGTGATTTATTATTGGATTACACCACTGCTCGTCCTGAATATGAATTCACGACCACTGATCGTATCAAACACGAATTATGGGTGTTAAACGAAGAGCAAACCATCTTAATAAAAAATGCTTTTGAAGACGTGGATGCGGTTTACATTGCAGACGGACATCATCGTTCAGCATCTTCTGTCGCTTATTTCGATAAACTAGAAAGTGAAGGAAAAAACGCACAGCTAGCTTCTCATTTTCTTTCTTATTTCGTAGAGGAAACTTCCTTGCAGATTTTGGAATTTAATCGATTGATAAAAACACTAAATGGTTATTCGGAGGATAGTTTTTTACACGCTTTAAAAGCACTTGGAACTTTAAACAAATTAGAAAAAGCAGAAAAACCGGCTGAAGAACATCAGATGACGATTTGCATCAAAGGAAATTGGTTTGCATTTCAATGGTTTGACTATTTGATTGATAATGAACATTCGGTAAAAAGCCTTGATTCAGATTTGTTAACGGAATTAATCTTGAAACCCTTATTGGGAATTGACGATTTAAAAACAAGTGATCAAATTGAATTTATTCCAGGAAATGTTTCGCTTGAATCAATTCAACAACAGATACAAGATTCCAAGTTTGAAGTGGGTTTTGCTTTGTTTCCCTTAACAATCGACCAAGTAAAACGCGTGGCAGACGATCAATTAATTATGCCTCCAAAATCAACTTGGGTAGAGCCAAAATTAAGAAGTGGTTTGACGATTTATACGCTGTAAAATGATTTGCGAACAACTCAAAAAAGTAAAGAACAATCTTCCCGAAAACGTTTGTTTAATTGCTGTTTCCAAAACTAAACCTGTTAGTGATTTACAAGAAGCTTATCACTGTGGACAACGACATTTTGGAGAAAATAAAGTTCAGGAAATGTGTGACAAAGCGGAACAACTTCCGTCAGATATTCACTGGCATTTGATTGGGCATTTACAAACGAATAAAGTAAAATACATTGCACCTTTTGTCGATTTAATTCATTCAGTGGACAGCCTGAAATTACTTCAAGAAATCAATAAACAAGCCGAAAAGAACAATCGAATCATTCGCGTTCTATTGCAATTTCATATCGCTGAAGAAGAAACAAAATTTGGTCTTGACCTGGAAGAAGCAAGTACAATGCTCGAATCAACTTCCTTTTTAGCTTGTAAAAACATTGACGTTTGCGGAGTGATGGGAATGGCTTCCTTTGTTGAGGACGAGGAGCAAGTGAGAAGTGAATTTCGCCATCTCAAAAGCATCTTCAACCGTTTGAAAGAAAGCTATTTTGCAGACAAAGATTCCTTTTCAGAAATTTCAATGGGAATGAGTGGAGACTACCAACTTGCCATTGCAGAAGGAAGTACAATGGTGCGCGTTGGAAGTACTATTTTTGGCGGACGATAAATTTGTTTTTATCTTCCAACAAAGAATAAAGCATTACAGATCAAGAGCTTTCCGTTTTCCCAAAACGCTCTGAATAAGGGATTATCAACTAAATACACAACTGTTCCTGAACCCAGTGAATGGGTACCTGCTGTCAACGTTTCAGATTGCGCTTTCTTCACGTTTGAGCCGACAAATCCATTTAACGGAAGCGCATTTTTTGACGTTTTCATCGCACTACTTCCATCCAAAGTATAATGTTCCGCACTCATGCGTAATGTGTAATACTCAGTATAACCAAAGGCCAAAGGATTTGAAGCATCTACCTCACAAGCATAAATAGCACCGGTTATTGTATTACTAATTTGTTCTCTTTCTGAATCACTATACGAAATTTCTGTTTGGGGTTTGGCAGTTGAGTTAGCCGAATCAGCCGTAATCCCGAAGTCAGGATTTCCCGCAAAAGAGCTAATAGCGCTTCCCATAACGATCAATTTATTTCCTTTACTGATCCAATCTTTTAATACTTCATTCGATGCTAAATCATAGGCTCCTTCAGGAACAATCAACACATCGAGATTCTGTAAAACAGTTGTTAAATCGGCTCCGTCCACTAAATGTAGTTCATATTGCAATTGTTGTTCAAAGAAATGCCACACTTCGCCAACACTTAATGAAGAGGTAGATTCTCCCATCAACAATCCTGCATTTACTTTTGGAATGTATTTCACACTGTAAGCTCCAAAATCACTTCCCTTGTCAGCAAAACCCGATTTAACAGCAGTCAAATGCACTCCATTCAGATTTGCTTCTTCCACAACTATTTTATCAAAATCGACGCTTTTATTTTCTCCTCGCATAACCAAAAGTGAACCCGATTCAAACGAAACACCTTCCATTTCAAATGGTTTTTCAGTGAAATATACGCGCACTCCTTTAAGCTGCAAACCGGCTAAAAAACGAGCGCCATTCATCGAATTCCAAGGACATACATAAGCATAACACGATTTGTTTTCAGTATTCTGAACTTGCTTTTTTTGCCAAATTGTTCCTGCCACTTTCGTTTCAGATGCATAAGCGTCAAGTCCGTAAGCAAAGGGCAATGTCCATGCTGTGATGTCATACGTTAGTGAGTCGGAGAGTTTTGTAATCGGTTCAAACAAAACATTAACTAGCGTTCCTTTTTCTTGGTCTGTAGAAATAACCAAATCCGTTCCTGAGCTTTTAAAGGTTTCTACTTTTCCTGTTTTGTAATGTAAACCTTTAATGGTTGCACTTGCATTTAAAGCCTCGTATTTAATTTGACTTTTATCCAATAATTTCTGTAAAGCGACAATTTTTGCTTCTTGTCCACTGACTACATAACTTTTGTATTTATAGTTCTTTTTCTTGCAAAAATCGCGGTATTCAGCAATGAGCTTTTCACTTCGTTTCGTTACTGTTTCAATCGTGGAAAGTCCTGTTGTCACATGGTGCAAAACACGATCCGACAATTTCAACGTATCGCCTGTTTGGGTAATGACACACAAACCTCCACGTCCACTTCCACCCTGCTCATAGGTCATTCCGATGGAACCATTGTAAGTTGGATACGTATCACCATAACTTGGATACAGCAAATCAAAAACTTCTTTAGAAAAATACAACCAACCGTTTTTATCAAAGTAGGAAGCATGATTTTTTCCAATTTCCTTTTGAAAATTGCGTTGCCAATTGGTAATTACTTCATGATACGGCTCAGCCGCTGGCGGAAAATAATAAGGCTCATTGATTCCTTGTTCGTGAAAATCAACATGTACATGCGGCAACCATTTGTTGTAAGCTTGCACACGATACACGGATTCAATTTGCGTCATCCACGCCCAATCGCGATTCAAATCAAATAAATAATGATTCGGACGTCCTCCTGGCCATGATTCATTGTGCTCTTTCGACCAAAGGTTAGCGTCAGCAGGTAAAGAATGATATTGATTGTAATAATTAATATAGCGATCACGCCCATCCGGATTCAAACACGGATCCATAATTACGAGTGCATTATTCAAATATTCGCTTTTTGTTGTCAAGAGCTCATAAGCCGTTTGCATGGCTGCTTCTGTTCCGGCGCTTTCGTTTCCGTGTACATTGTAACTCATCCAAACAATTGGCATGGTTTCACTTTCATCGTGTTCCATGTGTTTTTTTTGAATTTCCGACAGAGAGGCAATCGTTTTTTCATTTCCGATGTACACTAAAATTAAATCTCTACCCTCATAGGTTTTACCGTATATGGTAAATTTCACTTGTTTTGGGAAAGCTTTTGCAAGCGCTTCAAAGTAATCTGTTACTTTATATTGTGGTGTGAATTGTGTCCCAATCTTATATCCTAAAAAGGATTCAGGCGTAAATCCACCTTCCAACTGTGAAAAGGAATACAGGCTAAAAAAACTTGCTAAAAAGAAAACTAAAAGCAATTTCATATCAATCTTTTTATCAAATCTACTTTTTTTCGACCAAGTCTGCATCTTCCTTTCAAAATAAATACCTTAAAATAGCGTTAAGGATTTATCTTTGCACGATGAAATTTTTCCAATTGGTATTCTTCTTGTTCCTGACTTCGATTGTTTTCGGTCAAAAAGTGCGCCTAATTGGAACATGTGTCGGCAAAAACGACGTCCCTTTGGAAAGCGTTAAGATTGTTGCTAAAGGGAAAACGAATCAAACCACTTATTCTGATTCTACAGGGCGTTATTCACTGAACATGTTATCAAAAGACACCTTGCACATCGAATACAGTTTTGGGGAATTTAAGGAAAAAAGAACTATCGTTGTGTTGCAAAAAGATCTACAATTGCTTGAAACGATTTCTTTTCCGGTTGGAAGTAAAGCATCTGTTAGCGTCACACAATTCAGGCAAGATCCTTTCACACTCGACAAGCTTCCAATTGTTGATGCGCAGCGAATTACGGGAAGTATTGAACGAACGTTGGCTTTAACCACAGCGGCTACTTCGAATAATGAACTCACAACCAATTACAATGTGCGTGGAGGTAACTACGATGAAAACTTGGTTTATGTGAATGGATTTCAAGTCTATCGTCCATTTTTAACGCGAAGTGGGCAACAAGAAGGGATGAGTTTTATTCATTCTTCTTTGGTTGAATCGGTTCGTTTTTCAGCAGGAGGATTTGATGCTCAATATGGTGATCGTTTGAGCTCAGTGTTGGATATCACTTATAAAAATCCCACAAAATTTGCTGCTTCTGCAATGGCGTCGCTCTTGGGTGTTGAAGCGTCTGTTGGACAAGAAGTGAATCAGCGTTTTAATTATTTGGTGGGGGCTCGTTACCGCTCGAATGGCTATTTATTGAATTCATTGCCAACAAAAGGTGCATACAATCCTGTTTTTATGGACGCTCAAATCCTGACTAATTATGCACTAACCGATAAAACGACCTTAAGTTTCTTGGGGCATTTTTCCTCAAATAATTATCGCTTTACGCCTCAAACTTCGGAAACGGATTTTGGTACAGCCAACGAAGCCTATTCTTTTCGTATTTATTTTGACGGACAAGAACAAACGCGGTTTCAAACCATGATGGGTGGTTTGGCCTTAAAGCATCAGTTAAACAAACGCACCAAACTAGATTTTTACGCTTCTGCTTTTAATACGGATGAAAAAGAATATTTTGATGTGCAAGGTCAATACTACATAAACCAATTAGAAACAGATCCGTCGAAGGAAGAATACGGTGACTCGATTGCTGTGTTGGGTGTTGGAACTTTTTTGAATCATGCGAGAAATCGTTTGAATGCAACTATTATTTCCGTGTACCATAACGGTGAATCTTTATTGAAAAATGGATTTACCAATGCGGATAATTCTAAGTTTTATTCTAGCATGTTAAAATGGGGCGTTCAAGCGCAACGTGATCATTTCAACGATGTTTTGAGTGAATGGAAAATGATTGACTCAGCGGGTTACAGTCAACCCCAAGGCGATCCGAACCAAGTGGAGTTGTACGAAACCATCAAAGGGAAATTGCAATTGGATGACTATCGTTTGTCTGGTTTTCTGCAATTAAATCAGTCTTGGTCGCATATCAAACGTGATTTATTGGTGAAAATTGACAAAAAAAACAAAGAAGACAAGAAAAAAGAAATTCGTCACTACGAGGAAGTGATCAGCGAATCAAGTAATAAATTGGCCTTGGCTGCCGGAATCCGAACAGGATATACAAGCGTAAATCGTGAGTTTTATGTGACTCCACGTATTACATTAACGTATTTTCCTCGCAAATACATGGTTCAAAACAATCGTGTGGTTCGTAGAAATTTATCGTATAGACTGTCTTCAGGTTTGTACTATCAACCGCCATTTTACCGTGAATTACGAACCTTTGACGGACAATTGAATACGAATGTAAAATCACAGAAATCATTGCATGTCGTAGCAGGAACTGATTTTTATTTCAACATGTGGGGACGCGAACAACCTTTCAAATTAACCGGTGAAATTTTCTACAAATACTTGTGGGACGTGAATCCGTATGAGATTGAAAACGTCCGTACACGCTACTATGCCAACAATAATGCTGTTGCTTATGCCTACGGAATTGATGCCAATATCCATGGGGAATTCGTGAAAGGAATTGAATCGTTTTTCAAATTTGGTTTACTTTCAACGAAAGAAGACATCAAAGACGACTCTTACAAATTGTATTACAATGCTGAAGGTGAGCGCATTATTTTTGGCTACAGCGAAGACCAAGTTGTTGTAGACAGCGCAACTATTTATCCGGGTTACGTTCCACGACCTACCGATCAGTTATTTACATTTGGAGCGTTAGTTCAGGATCAAATGCCTGGCGCCGAAAATTTTACTGTACAGATGGGCTTACAATTTGGTTCAAGTTTGCCGTATGGGCCACCTGATCACAACAGATATAAAGACACCTTGCGCATGAAATCGTATTTCAGAGTGGATTTGGGTGCGTCGTATGACCTCATCAACCACAAAAGCGGCAAGAAAAATTTCTGGAACAAGAATTTCAAAGAAGCACTAGTATCGTTTGAGGTATTCAATTTATTGGGCATCAACAACGTGCTTTCCAAGCAATGGATTCAAGACATTGAAGGAAAATATTATTCCATACCTAACTACCTTACTAGCAGGAGATTTAATCTTAAATTGATAGTACGAATTTGATATTGAATAGGAATTAATTCTCTGGAGCGAAAAGGAATTTATTCGGTGAAACAAGATTTGTTTTTACAGCATACATTACAATTCCAGCTGTGTTTTTTACACCTAATTTTGCCATAATATTTTTACGATGCGTATTGACCGTATGCTTGCTCAAAAACAATTGTTCCGCAATTTGCTCGTTTGTATATCCTTCAGCAATCAGGGTAATGATTTCGTTTTCGCGTTCTGACAAAACAACTGCTTCACACGTAAACGAATCAAAATCGAGGTCGTTCACATCGATA
>CAZHPL010000031.1:0-10695 GCA_964534495.1 uncultured Lishizhenia sp. | reverse complement strand
GAATGGTTTCAAGAATCTGACCACAAAAGAATTTATTCCCATGGCCTGTCTCAATCACTGCATTTACAATCTCCGCTAAATCACAATCCTTCTTAACATAACTGGTTACTCCAGATCGCAAGGCATCTACCAAAGTTTGTGCGCTTTGCTCAGGTGTTATGGCGATAAAACGAACGTTGCGATTTTCGTTCAGCACTTTAGGAACCACATCTATTTCGAAACCCGATGACGTGTAATCAATCAAAACGAGTGAGGTTTCAAACGAGTGGACTTGCTCCAATAATTCCTCGCTATCGTGCGCTTCACCTACAATTGTTATATCTTTTTCAGCGGAAAGAATCGTTCGCAGTCCAATGCGAATCAAATCATTACTATCAGCCAAAATCAGGTTCATCTTATTTAGAACAATTATAAACAAGACAAATATAGTTTTGATTTTCGAAACGACAATACAGAAAGGCAAGTGATTTTGAATTTTGTTTAAGTAAAGTGGTATTTGTGGTGGATGAATGCCAATTTAAAAATTTACTCATTTTTTTTCTTCAAAACACAACAAAACCAAACACACTTTGATTGTAAAACAAATAAGCATCGTATTTTCTTATCCCTCCTCCCCCACAAACCTAGCCGCCTTTTGACTATCTTTGTCGCGTGAAAACACCAACGGGTACAGATGTAAAACGATGCGTTGACTTATTGCAAAAAGGTCAAGTGGTTGCCCTGCCTACAGAGACTGTGTACGGACTTGCTGCAAATGGATTGGATGAATCTGCTGTCAAAAAAATCTTCGAGGCTAAACAACGCCCACTCTCTAATCCACTGATTTTACACTTCTTACATGCCGAAGCCATTTTGCCATATGTAACGGATTTCCCCAAAGAACTTCAACAACTCGCACAACAATTTTGGCCTGGACCGCTTACCTTACTACTGCCAAAATCCAATTTGGTTCCAGAGGTCATTACAGCAGGAAATGTAAAAGTTGCTGTTCGCGTGCCTTCGCATCCGCTTTTCAGAGAAGTTCTATCGCAACTCGCTTTTCCATTGGCGGCTCCAAGTGCAAATTTGTACGGAACCATCAGTCCAACAGAGGCGGCGCACGTAAGTGAACAAATGCAACAGCGTATTCCTTACGTTTTGGACGGCGGTTCTTGTAATCACGGCTTAGAAAGTACAATTATTGGTCTCGAGAAGGATGCGATAATAGTGTATCGCTTGGGTAGTATTCCCATTGAAGCCATTGTAGAAACAACCGAACTTCCTGTATTTGTAAAAAACCAAAGCGGCGCACAACCCTTAACGAGTGGAATGGTAAAATATCATTATTCGCCCGATACACCTTTCTATTTTTTTGACTCACACCTCACTCCTGAAAAAAATGCAGGCTTTATCTTCTTTAATGAAATAAGAGAAGCATTTCCAATTGAAAATCAACTTATTTTGAGCGAAACGAGTAATATGGAAGAAGCAGCACAGAAACTCTATGCAGCGATGCATGCCATGGATCAAAAAGGTTTTTCCCAGTTATACATTGAGCAATTTCCCGAAGAAGGTTTAGGGAAAACAATCAACGATCGTCTAAACAGAGCAACCGCTAAATACGAAAAGTAATTTATTGAAAGTAAGCCACAAAAAAAGCCCCCACAAAAAGTGAAGGCTTTATTATTTTTTAGTAATTGTTTAGTCTTACTTAAGGTGACGACCGTAACGGTTTTTGAATTTGTCGATACGTCCAGCAGTATCCACGAATTGAGCGATACCAGTAAAGAATGGGTGAGATTTGTGAGAGATATCCAATTTAACTAATGGATACTCATTTCCATCTTCCCAAACAATTGTTTCTTTTGTGTTTGCACAAGACGGGCACAAAAAACTGTATTCGTTAGACATGTCTTTAAAAACAACAAGTCTGTAATCTTCTGGATGTATTTCTTTTTTCATTTTCCTTTGTTTCTTATCAAAAATGGATTGCAAATTTAGTTAAATCTTTTTGATTTACAAGCGAAATAAATAAAATGCGTAATTATTTACAACAATTTGAACAATTCACGGGTGATAACTCTCCCAAACACTTGTAAATAAAGGGAAGCAGCGCACTTACATTTGTAGTTTAGGCTAGAAATGAAATTCAATAAGAGCTATAGTTTGGCAGAAATTGGTGAATTGACGCAATGTTCGTTCGTTGGCGACCCCAATCACCTCGTTACTGGACTCAATGAAATTCACATGGTGGAGGCGGGAGATCTTGTTTTTGTGGACCATCCCAAATACTACGAAAAAGCACTTCAATCGGCAGCAACAACCATCATTATTGATAAAGAAGTGGAATGTCCAGAAGGGAAAGCTTTGATTTTATCTGAAAAACCTTTTGACACCTATAACTTTCTTGCCAAACATTTCCGCCCTCAAATGGAAGTAAATGGACAAGAAGGGAAAGCTATTCATTCAAGTGCAGTCATTTTTCCTGGAGTTTTCATCGGAAGCAACGTAAAAATTGGCGCCCATACGAGAATTTACCCGAATGCCGTCATTATGGACTTTTCAGAAATCGGAGAAAATGTTGTGATTGGCGCTGGATCGGTTATTGGCCACGATGCCTTTTATTACAAAAAGAAAGCGGAAGGCTACGATAGAATGCACAGTTGTGGCGGAGTAAAAATTGAAAACAACGTTGAAATTGGAGCGCTTTGTACGATTGATAAAGGCGTTTCTGGGTGGACAACTATTGGCGAAGGAAGTAAGTTAGACAATCAAGTTCACATTGGTCACGATACACAAGTCGGAAAAAAATGCTTGATGGCTGCTGGAGTCGGTATAGCGGGCTGTGCCATTATTGAAGACGAAGTGACGTTGTGGGGTCAAGTGGGTTGCGCAAGTAATGTGGTCGTAGGAAAAGGAAGTGTTGTTTTAGCGCAATCGGGAATATCCAAAAGCTTGGAAGGCGGACGTACCTATTTTGGAAGTCCTTGTGGAGAAGTGAAAGAAAAATTTAAAGAAATTGCAGCCTTACGTATGTTGCCCGATTATATAAAGAAAAGCTAAGTGCGATTTGATCGAAAAGATAGCGTCCAACAACAAGAACTGAAAGACACCAAACTTCAGTCACTACTGGAAATAACGAATGCCATTAATTCGGATATTTCGGTAGAACAATTGGCCAAACTTTTTTCGTTTATACTTCGTGAACAATTGGGTTTTTCGAAATTCGTGCTATTGATTCGTCAAGAAGAATGGCAGGTACTAGCAAAAACCGGATTCAAGGGTAAAATCGACACGCAAGCTACCGAACAGCTTTTTGGTCGCTTCAAAGAAATCACCTTGGTAGAATCTTCGAATTCGCCGTTATTGAGTGAGTTTCAGGCAGTGATTCCAGTGCACCATCGTGATAAACCGCTTGCTTACTTACTCATTTCAACACTTGGTCATTCGGATTACTTGGAAGCGAGTCATTTTCATTTTGTGCAAACCTTGACCAACATTATTGCCGTTGCGGTAGAAAACAGACGCTTGGTCAAACAAAGTATTATCAAAGAACGTATTTCGCGTGAGCTAGAAGTAGCTTCTGAAATGCAAAAACTGCTTTTTCCATCAGATTTACCTTCGAACCGAAAAATGGATTTATCTGCCCGATACATTCCGCGTCACGCAGTTGGAGGAGATTATTATGATTTTATTCCTTTGGGGGATGAAGAATACATTATTTGCATTGCAGACGTGTCAGGAAAAGGAATTAGTGCTGCGCTTTTAATGGCCAATTTTCAAGCAACAATTCGCACCTTATTCAAATATCAGCGATTTGAAATGCCTTTCTTATTGGAAGAGTTGAACAAAATTGTAATGAAAAGTGCGAAGGGAGAAAAATTCATTACTTTTTTCATCGCTCATTACAATGCGCATACACGCCAAATGAAATACGTCAATGCGGGACACAATCATCCGTTTTTATTGAACGGAAGAAAAGTGACGATGCTGGAAGAAGGTTGCATTGGTCTTGGAATGTTAGACGAATTACCGTATGTACATGTTGGTAAATTAACGCTACAACCGAACACCACTTTCGTTCTGTACACAGACGGCGTTGTCGAATTAGAAAACAGTGAAGGTGAACATTTTGGAGTAGAACGCTTAATCAAAAATGCACAAGCTTATGCCCCTTTGAAAATGGAAGACATGAACAACATCATTTTTTCCAAGCTCGATGAGTGGAAAGAAAACTTAACTTTCGTGGATGATACAGCGATTTTCAGTTGTAAATTTTTCTAGTTTTATTTTATTTTTAATGCTTTGGTTTCAAGATGAAGCCCAAGTTGTAAAGAAAAAAATCTAATCTTTCAAAAAACTAATTTTTGCTGATTTGCTTAAAAACCTACCTCAAAATATACATTTTACCCAAGCCTTTATGGAAATAAGCATCTGCTCCTGAATCCATGTGTTTGATGTCTTGACCGTTCAATTTGGCTTTTACACGATAAAGGTAAACACCATTCGCCAAAGGATCTCCAAATTGGTCTTTTCCATCCCAAGCAAATTCGGTTACGTTTCTACCAATTCGAATCGGCCCAAGTTCACTTTCGTTGATTTCACGCACCACTTTTCCACTGATAGTCATGATCTGAATCTGAATATCGTCTGGAACTTCTTCTCCTGTTAGTGTAAACACAAATCGCGTACTTGTTGAGAAAGGATTCGGATAATTCATCATTTGCGTGATGGTGGACTCATGATTCACTTCAAAACTAATCTTGTATTCTAAATCACCTGAGACGTTTCCTGAGCGGTCTGAACCTTGAACCAGTAAATTGTAAATACCCGATTTCACAAAATAATTTGGGAACAGAATTTTGAATTTCTTATTTTGATTCGTAGCTGGAACCCATGTCAACACTTGATTCCCATTGGCATCGGTGAAGTAAATGCGCTTCTGAATACCATCGGGATCGGTTAGGTAAATACCAAATAAAGACGTGTCTGCATCGCTATCCATAATTAAGTAAGGATTCTCGTCTTTTAAGGTGATTAAAATTTCCGATGTTGGTGAAATAATATCTTTGTTCATGATATGTCTTCCATTAAAAGTCACATCTAACAAGGGATTTTTATCTTCTCCGACAACTTTGAAAGGAAACTGAAGCACGTTATTAATATGTGTCAATTCAGACTGATCCAAAACGGTTAAACTTGCGTCTACATAAGGATTTACTTCCATATTAAACCAATTTTCTCCAATTAAACCACGTGTGTCGATTACGATTGTATCTCTAAACGTTTGTCCACTTCTCAAGGAATCTAAACGAGGAATCGTAAGATTGTGGCGCACTTGATTTTCATCAACGATGTAATAATTCACCAATAAAGAATCCATGTCGTAATCACTAATGTTACGAATGTCGATCGCAAATTTCGCTTGTTGACCTTCCTGAATTGAGTCTGTACCCGGTAACCAAGTATAACCATTCGAGCCATCAATCGCAGCTTCAGGAAGCGGTGTATATAAGACTTGCCAATATTTCAACTGACTCGGAGTTTGGTTGACAGTGTCCTTGTAACTTGCCTTTAAACGAATATTTGGATAGAGATTGGCATCAATTAAACTTTCCAAATTCAGTAAGGAATCTCCCGATGGAATCGTAGCGTCTAAGGAATATTGATAAGCACCATTTTCGTTTAAGACCTGAATTTCCAACTTTGTCACATCGTTTGAATTGATTTCCGTTGAATTGTGTTTCCAAAAAACAGATTGCCATTTCGAAACAGGTCCAATTATTGGCGTTAATTCCAATCCTGTAGATTGAACACCAGATATCGTTGTATCTATGCGAATGTCTTCGTTGTTTTGAGAAAATTTTTCAATCACGAAGTTCGGATCTCCTTTTCTTGTCAAGAATATAAATGGTCGATTCGCTCTTCCCGGCACAATGCTATCCGAACCCAAATTGGCAAACGTTTGATACAATTGAGGGTCATACGTATTCCACCAATCATAACGTGTTGTAATCGGTGTGTAAATCAAAATGTAATCACCATACGGAACAATGTTTTCAACCAAGTTTCTGAAGGCAGCTAATTGCGTTGGATTGTTTTGATTGAAAGTAAAAAACTTCATTGTACGCTGCTCACAAGCACCATTATCGTTTGCATTTCCGAAGTTGTGCGTTGGATTGGCCACCGTTCCATTTGGATACGTATAACGAGTTTCCCATGCTGTCAACGTTGAATGATCGATGATGGCCACTTGAAATTTAGGAGTTATGGTACAAATGTTATAATCTTGTTGAACACCATTCAAATACCAAGAATTGTCATAAATCGTTGACGTTGAAGAACCTGCTGCCACCGCCAAACATGAAATATCTGAATAATTAGGTTGAAATTCTCTTAGTTCTGCGGCTTCGTTCAAGGTGAGTCCTGTAACTGTATTTGCTAAAAATTGGTCAAAATCTGCTTGACCCCAACCGCTCTTTCCATGTATATACTGAAAACTTCTGTTTTTCCAAATGATGTTCGGTTCAACCAAAGCAACACGCCAATAATACACTGTACTGTCAGTCATTAATAATGGTGAAGAAGCATTGTTTGCCACAGATTTCCATTCAAATGACTGAACCGATTTCACACCACCCACTCCTGTTTTTTCAGCATATTTCCTGAAATTGCTTGTAAAATCTGGAACTGTATCTATCTCAAAACGATACGTTTGTATGGCCGCCAAAGGATTAATTGTGGATGCAAACAAAGTAACCGTATCTTTTGGGACTACGGCAAAATCCATTGGAGAAACAGGCTCAATTCCATCTACGTTGATGAAAAAGTTTTTGATGATTTTATTATTGAAACTTTCATCGTATTGCTCTTGTACCTCTGATGGAATATCTACGTTAATCGTGAACTTATTGAGTCCAATTCCGATATTAGGTTGAAGTGCAATTTTCTTGGTGATCGACTTTTCATAATTCAAACCATAAACTTGTACGACGTATGAAGAATCGGAAAGTGAATTTGGGAAATCACGAATAATTTGAATATTAAATGTGTCGGTAATTGCTTTTCCAAGGTTACGCATTAATACATTGACCTCAATAGAATCCGTTGCATAGGTAATCGTCGCTGGACCAAAACTCACGCGCGAATCCGTTAATTCAATTTCCGGTTTGTTGTGATAATTCATGCGAAGCATCGGGTCTCCGTTCAAGGTCATTTGACAAAAAGTAGCCTCAAAAATCAACGTAGAAGTAGCACTTAACGCCGAATCCATGACATTTTTCATGTGTTCACCTAAGGTTCCTGCGTAGTTGTATTCGCTGAATTGTTTGTAGAAATTTTTGGAAAACAAGTTAAGTGCAGAAGGGAAACCATAATTTATCGTTCCGATATACGCGATTACACCGCCATTCTGTGCTAAAACGAAATTTTGAGAATTGGAAGTTGAATTATGAAAGATGTTTCCATTATAACATGAATTGGCAATCAAAACAGGATATTTCCCTTGATTATTCCAATTTTGAGGTTCGTCCAAATTCACATCAAAACCACTTTGAGAAGTAGTAAAGTGACCAAAGAAATTCATCAAACTCACACCGTCAGAAATACGATCTTTAATCGTCTGCAATTCAGAAGGCGAAATAGGTGTTTCACTTGATTTAGCAATTAACTCGACATTTCCTGCAAATTGCGCTCCTTCTGCAATCTGCCCCATTTGATTCAAATAACCTTGAAATGACTGTTGTTCAATGTAATCAGAACCACCTGAAAAATGTAAAATCTGTTTTTGCCAATCTTTTGTCGCTGTGGAATAAATGGAATTTTGTTGTTGCTGTTGTTCGTATTCTACCACTTTTGAGTAATAGGTTTGCAGTTCGTCTTCTGAAATCACAGAAATTCTACCCGTTGGAATCAAAGGTGTCCATTTGTCTGTTCCTTGATAATTAGAAGTGATACAAACGTCACAAGAAGGTTGACCAAAAGATGGAATCAAGTTGTTCGCATACGCAGCCGCATTTGTTCGTGAACCCGGGCCAATATTAGTCGCAGATGTAATGTTCGCTTCACGAATTCCTTTTCCAACAAGGAACATTCCCACCGGTTTTTGCGTGGTGGAAACATACATTTTGTGCGCAAATCGTCTAATACCATTGATGTGTTTCGGTATTCCTCCTCCATATTGTTGGTATAATTCTTCAACTTCTGTGAAAATCACATTGTAATTTCCCCCCGCTGCAGAACTACGATAATTAGCATACTCAAGTGCTTTATTTTTTAACTTTTCGGGATACAAAAACAAAAGTGCATTATCCTTATTAGGTAAAGCTTCGAAATTGGTAAAAACACCCGTCCCATTCACTGGAGCCAACGAAGATACCGTCACGAAACTTGAAGCATCTTGAAGTACAACATTTTGCTGCGACAAACTCAAATCGTTTGGAATCACTGCATGCCAAACACCGCCTGCATTCACTAAAGGTATTTTTCTCGCTTGAGAACCAAAAACAAACATCACAGGTGCACTTCCGCTGATATTCGTCATACTCAAATGAATTTTGCTTTGATTCGAATTTAAAGCATTGAAAAATAATTTATTACTATTGGCAAAAGAAGTAACTCTTGGATAAGTAAATGACCAAAAATTAATCGATTCGTAATCCGTTGCAACACCTAAATCATTTACAATCTTCACTTTAAAACCAGAATTTCCACTCGAAGGCAAAACACTTGGCGAAAAAGATTTATTTACATAAACAGCCTTATATCCGGTAAAAGCAGTGTCGCACAAAACAAAATTGGAACTCCCAATCGTATGTCTTGAATGGTGATTTCCTTGTCCTGTTTGACTTGAGTTCGATGAGCCTACAACAACGGCTTTGTAAAGCACATTCGGCGCATCACTGTTTTGGTAAATATTATCGAGTTGGGTGGTACTAAAATCCCAAGTATGGCCGTTTATTGCACCATTGACAGCAGTTTTACCCCAACCTTCTCCATGAACATAAAAAGAACTTGCTGCGTCTGCCGATTTTTCACCCTCATTGTATTGCTCGTTGTAATAAGCGAATTTTTCAAAAAGAACATAAGGCGAAGGAGACAGAGAACTGTAATTTACATCATTTTCAAACGTAAAACGCTTGTTTGTTGTTTGCGTATTCCAAGTGAAAAAATATTGAATCGTATCATTGTACAAACTGTATTTCGGATTTCCCAACCAAGACGGGTTATCGTATAAGGTAGAATCTAACCAACCATCATTTCTTTCACCGTAGAACAAGATATAATCTCCATCGTTCAAAGTATCGTTTCCACCATCTTGAATGTATAAAGGAATCTCCTTTTGTCTTCCAAAAATTTGAATATTTGAAGCTTTGAATTGATTCACAGGAATTCCAGAAGCCAACAAAGCAGCATAATCAATTTTGTGCACTCCCGATTGAACTACATTGAATGCATAATACGATTGATTGTACTGAATCCACTCGTTTCCAAAGGATTGTGAATTAGCAAAATAGGAGAAAAAACAAACGGTAATTAGCAGGTAAAATTTTCTCATTTTACAGCATTTTTAGGTTTATCTAATTTCAAACGAACTGAAAAAATATGGGTGTAATAGGCTGCTTCTGCTGCACCTAAACGTGTGAAAGCGTAATCCAAGGAAAAACCCTTGAAAGACAAGCCCATTCCTAAATTAGGTTGAATACCCCAATATTTAGAGTCATCCATTTTGCTAAATTGCTGAATACCCGACAACCCGGCACGCACTTTAACCAAACTCTTAAATCCAACAAATAAACCAGCATGTGGATCAATGGAAAGCGGATTAAATTTAATCAAGGTATTTCTTTTTCCATCGGTAGTTACATCCAAATCTACTTCACCACCTGCATTGAAACCTTTTGAGCCTAAATCAAATGTTCCTGCGGCTGCAAGTATAATGCGTGGCAAGGTCAACTCTAATCCATTTTCCGGAATAGCATTTCCTGTATTGATAAAAATATTGCGCGTTTCAGGTGTTAAATCAAACACCCAAGCATTGAATGTTGAGGTCATATCACGCGCCATCAAACCAAATCGCCAATTTTTTTTCATGCGATATTGCAAACCTGCATCGAGTCCAAAACCATACGACTTCGCAAAATCGCCTACTTTTCGATAAACAACTTTAACCGTTCCACCTAAACTCAGTCCTTCTACTTTCAGCTTGCGTGCATACGACAATAAAAACGCATAATCACCCGCTGTAAATGAGCTTACATTATCATAATTAATGACACCATTGTTATCGATTAATTGCGTCGTATTTGGAATATCATCCACACCAAAACGAATTGCGGCAAAACCCAAAGCACTTTTTTCATCAATGGAATGCACCAAGCCTAAATAATCATATTTCGCTATTCCTGCAAAGTATTCTGAGTGCATAAAAGACGCTTCCAACCACTTATTGACGTGCGTCAAACCAGCGGGATTCCAGTAAATTGAATTGGCATTATCACTCATCGCGACCACCGCATTCCCCATACCAAATGATTCAGCGCCAACACCTAAAGACAAAAACTCATTCGAATACTTCGGAGCGGTTGTTGTCGTTTGTTGTGCGTTCGCCATGAAAGCAAATCCTATCGTACTAATCAATCCTGCTAATCGCTTCATCCAATTTATAATTTTACTTAAATAACAACTATTTTGGCAAAAAATTGTGTTCTTTGCAAG
>CAZHPL010000030.1:0-18287 GCA_964534495.1 uncultured Lishizhenia sp. | reverse complement strand
CAACGGAAATGGGTGCGATGCAAGAGCGTATTACTTCAACAAAAGATGGTTCAATTACATCTGTACAAGCGGTTTACGTACCTGCAGATGACTTAACGGATCCAGCGCCAGCAAATACTTTTGCCCACTTGGATGCAACAACAGTATTGTCTCGTAAAATTTCTGAGTTAGGAATTTATCCTGCGGTTGACCCATTGGATTCAACTTCACGTATCCTTACGCCAGAAATCGTTGGTGAAGAGCATTATGCTTGTGCACAACGTGTGAAAATCACGCTTCAACGTTACAAAGAACTACAAGATATTATCGCGATTTTGGGTATGGACGAATTATCTGAAGAAGATAAATTGATTGTACACAGAGCACGTCGCGTTCAACGTTACCTTTCTCAACCATTCCACGTGGCGGAGCAGTTTACAGGTATCCCAGGAGTATTGGTTGATATTCAAGATACAATCAAAGCTTTCAATGATATCTTGGATGGTAAATACGACAAATATCCTGAAGCAGCATTTAACTTGAAAGGTGGTATCGAAGACGTTATCGCTGCAGGAGAAAAAATGTTGGCTGAAGCTTAATAAAAAAGTACAATGAAACTCGAAATAATCACACCGGAAGCAAGTATCTTCAATGGAGAAGCAACAGCGGTTAGCTTGCCTGGGTTGGATGGTTCTTTCCAGATTCTAAATAACCACGCCCCAATTATCTCTAGCTTGAAAGCAGGAGAAGTGAAGGTAGAAGTTAGCGGGAAATTGGATGCTATCAAAAACAACGCAGTGTCAATTGACAAAAATGTGCTTCGTGTTCAAATCAAAGGAGGCGTTGCCGAATTGATGAACAACAAGTTGATTGTGCTAGCTGAGTGACAAAAACACACTGATAATGAAAGGGATTTGGTTGTCCATATCCCTTTTTTTATGTTAAAGGCTGTTAAGTTTGTCGCAAAAAATAACGACAACACAACATAGTTTATTTATTTTCGTTCAATGCGTTATCCAATGGAGGATTTAATTGGCAAGTTAGATTTAACAAACATTCCAAAACACGTCGCTATTATCATGGATGGTAACGGCCGATGGGCTAAACAACAAGGGCAAGAACGCTTGTATGGTCACGTTAGTGGCGTAGAGTCTGTTCGAACGACCTTGAAAGCAGCTCAGGAAACGGGTGTTAAGTACTTGACGCTTTACACTTTTTCAACTGAAAACTGGAACAGACCCAAGGAAGAAGTGGAAGGACTAATGGACTTACTTGTCAACTCTATTGCAAATGAAGTCGATGAATTAAATGAAAGTGGAGTGCGCTTAATGGCAATTGGTGATATTAGTGGTTTGCCACAGCGTTGTGAAAACAGCCTGCGTGATGCTATTTCTAAAACAGCACATAACACCAACATCAATCTTGTTCTAGCATTGAACTACAGCTCCAAATGGGAAATTAAAAATGCAATTCGAAAAATCGCTGTGGATGTTAAAGAAAATAATCTTCAGTTAGATGCTATCACAGATGATTTAATCAGCGAATACCTCGACACGAAAGATATTCCCGATCCAGAATTAATGATTCGTACCAGTGGTGAGCACCGTATCAGCAATTTCTTATTATGGCAATTGGCGTATGCAGAATTTTATTTCACTGAAACGCATTGGCCTGATTTCCGTAGAGAAGATTTTATAAAAGCAATTCTAGCCTATCAAAACCGCGAAAGACGTTTTGGTATGGTTTCAGAGCAAATTAATAGTTAAATGAAGTACATTTTATTCGTTGTTCTTTCTGTTTTTAGTCTTGGGCTTTATGCTCAAATTGAACCCACAACCATTGGGGAAGTGGATTTCAGTTACAAAGAACCAAAAGAATATGAAATTGGTCCGATACGCGTTATAGGTGCAGAAAACTACGATCATCAAGCCATCAAATTAATTGCAGGTTTAAGACAAGGTCAAAAAATCACCATTCCGGGCGAACAAACATCAAAGGCTATTAAAAACTTATGGAACGAAGGTTTGTTTTCCAACGTTGCCATCTATGCTGAAAAGGAAATCAATGGTGTGGTTTATTTAGTGATTGAACTTACGCCTCGCCCTAAATTATCCAAGTTCAAATTCAAGGGAATCACCAAAAGAGAAGCCGATAAATTGCGCGACGAAATCAAACTTTTTGCAGGAAAAACAATAACTGAAAACTTGGTGTTTCAAACGTCAAGCAAAATCAGAAGTTTTTACCGCGACAAAGCTTATTACAACACAAAAGTTACCATTAATCGCATTACAGATACGCTGATTAATGATTCTGAAATTTTCTTGATTGACATTAACAAAGGTCCAAAAATCGGCATTAAGAAAATTGAAATCACAGGAAATACATCTGTTCCAACATGGAAATTGAAACTAGCGATGAAAGACACTAAACAACGTGGTATTCTTCGCATTATCAAGCGTTCTAAGTACACAGAAAGTTCATACGAAGCAGATAAATTAGCTATGATGGGTAAATTCAACGCGGTTGGTTTGCGCGATGCATCCATCAGTTTTGATACCGTTTACGCTTTAGATCCAAAGAATTTGAAAATCGAAATTCATATCGACGAAGGAAAAAAATACTATTTCGGTGACATCGAGTGGATGGGAAATACCAAGTATCGTTCTACGTTTTTGGATACGGTTTTAGGAATCAAAAAAGGAGATTTATACAACAAAGCCTTGTTTGATCAACGTATTTACGGAAATGGTGACGGACGCGATATTTCTTCACTTTACATGGACAAAGGATATTTGTTTTTTCAGGTAATGCCTGTTGAAACAAATGTTTCGGATAACCACATTAATCATCAAATTCGCATTATTGAAGGTAAAGAAGCTCGTGTTGGATCGATAATTGTTAAAGGAAACACGAAAACGAATGACCGCGTAATTTTACGTGAAATACGCACGAAACCGGGAGATTTGTTCAACAAGGGCGACATCATGCGTACACAGCGTGAATTGGCGCAATTAGGTTTTTTCAATGAGCAAGGATTTAAAGTAAATCCAATGCCAAATCCACAAAAAGGAACGGTGGATATTGAGTACGTTGTGGAGGAAAAATCATCAGACCAGGTTGAACTTTCAGGTGGATATAGTGGTGCAACAGCATATAGTCGCGGGGGAATTATTGGTACTTTGGGATTGACTTTCAACAATTTCTCTACGCGAAATATTCTTAAAAAAGAAGCTTGGTCTCCACTTCCAGGAGGAGATGGACAGCGTTTATCCATTCGTGCACAATCGAGTGGTCGATACTATCAGTCTTATAACTTCTCGTTTACAGAGCCATGGTTGGGAGGTAAAAAACCAAATTCATTATCGTTTTGGGTAACGCATACAGCACTTTCTTCTAACGGTTTATTGCGCTCAAATGCCGCTTACACAGGTCTTTCAATAACAGGTGCTGGTGTTGGTTTAGGAAGAAGAAAGAAATGGCCAGATGATTATTTCACAGCTTATTATGAGTTAAGTTATCAGTATTATGATGTCGTTAATGATTATCGTTTTCCAATCTTTACTAAAGGTTATGCCAATGATATTGCTTTGAAATATACCTTGCAACGTAGTTCAGTAAGTGCGCCGATTTATCCGCAAAGTGGTTCGAATTTCACTTTTACAGCGAAAGCAACCTTGCCTTATTCCTACTTCAATCCTGGAGCGGACTATGCAAATATGTCTAATCAGGAACGCTATAGGTATTTGGAATATTATAAATTCAAATTCACAGGTGAATGGTATTTGCCATTGACAGCTGATAAAAAACTGATTTTGATGCCTCGTTTTGGATTTGGATACATTGGAGCTTACACCAAATCAAAAGGAATTACTCCTTTCGATCGTTTCGTAATGGGAGGAAGTGGTTTGACAGGTGTAAATCAAATTGGTGGACGTGAAATCATTGCGCTTCGTGGGTATGAAGATCAATACATTTCTTCAAGCGGGGGAGACCCAATCATTGCGAAATATACCTTAGAATTACGTTATCCGATTTCCTTGAATCCTTCCGCAACCTTTTATGCATTGACGTTCTTGGAAGCAGGAAATACGTATCCAAGTTTTGACAAGTTTAATCCGTTTAATGTCAAAAGAACAGCAGGAGTTGGTATTCGTGTCTTCTTACCAATGTTTGGTATGTTAGGTTTGGATTACGGTTTTGGCTTCGATAAATTAGACTCATGGTCAAGTGGTTTCGGAAAAACGACCGACCAATCAATCAGCACAAAAGGCTTCTACCCGAAGTTGAGCTTCACTATTGGTATGAATCTTGGAGAATTGTAAATGGTTCGTCTTTTGCAATAAATGTTTAACTTCGTCGTTCCTTAAAACAAAAAAATTAGCATGTTAAGGTATTTGTTTATTCTCGCATTGATTTTTGGCACAGGTATTGCTAAAGCTCAAACATACGCATTCATTGATTCTGACTATATTTTAAAAAATGTACCAGAATATGTAGAAGCCAAAGAAAAATTGGATAAAATGGCGGAAAGATGGTCGAAGGAAATCGAAGAGCATTATACCGTTATCAAAACCAAAAAAGGTAACTACGACCGTGAAGAGGTGTTGCTTCCAAACGAGGAAAAACAAAAGCGTAAAGCTGAAATTGAAAAATTAGAAAAAGAAGCTATTGACTTGCAAACGCAGCATTTTGGTTCCAATGGAGATTATTTCCAAAAGCGCCAGGAGTTGGTAAAGCCGATTCAAGACCGTGTAATGACGGCTATGAAAAAAGTGGCAAAAAGAGACGGTTATTCTTTTGTTTTCGATAAAGCCAATCAAAGTAATTTAATTTATGCTGAAAAAGAAGCCGACATTAGCGACGACGTCTTGGAAGCAATGGGAATAAGTAAATAAATAATAAATAAACATAGCACATGAAAAACCTACTTTTAGTTTGTACACTTTTCTTTGGAATGACAGCGTTTTCTCAAATGAAAATCGGTCACGTTAATTCACAAAAATTATTGGATACACTTCCATCACGAAAAGTAGCTTTAGCAAAACTAGATACTTTGCAATATGAGGGCATGAAAGAATTGCAAATCATGCAAAAAGATTTAGAAACAGCGTATGCTAAGTTTCAAAGAGATGAAAAAGATATGTCTCCTGTGATTAAACAATTGGAACAAGAAAAGTTGATGAAAAAACAACAAGCAATTGAAACACGTCAAGGTGAGTTAGAAGAAGAATTGAAAATACACAATGAAGATTTGAACAAACCTATCTTGGACAGAATTCAACGTGCGGTTGAAATCATTGCTGATCGTAAGAAATTGAATTACATCATTGACGAAACGGTTACACTTTATTTCAAAGGTGGAATCGATTGTACAGCGGAAGTAATGACAGAGTTATTGCGTTTGGATGCTGAAGCAATGAAGAAATAAGACTTTTCAATGAAATTATAGAAGGCAGTCCGCAACGACTGCCTTTTTTTGTTAGTTTTGACTGATGCAAACAAAGCAAGCAATTGGTGTTTTTGATTCAGGTTATGGTGGTTTGACCGTTCTGTCTGAAATACGTTCGCGCTTGCCCCAATACGACTACATATACTTAGGCGATAACGCACGTGCACCTTATGGAAATCGATCATTCGATGTAGTGTATGAATTCACCTTAGAGGCTGTCAAATTTCTATTTGACCAAGGTTGTCCTTTAGTCATATTGGCCTGTAATACAGCTTCTGCTAAAGCATTGCGTACGATTCAACAACAAGATTTACCTTCAATGGGCGAAAATAAGCGTGTTTTAGGTGTTATTCGGCCAAGTACAGAGGAATTGGGTTCGCTGACACAAACAAAGCATGTGGGTGTCTTAGGAACGCTAGGAACGGTGCAATCGGAGTCGTATGTGATAGAGTTACATAAATTCGCCCCAGAGGTTGAGGTTGTTCAACATGCTTGTCCGATGTGGGTTCCTTTGATTGAAAATGGAAGACACGATTCAAAAGCAGGTCGTTTGTTTATCGAAGAAGACGTGGAGCAATTGCTTTCGAAAGACCCTGAAATTGACACGATTTTATTAGCCTGCACGCATTACCCCATTTTAAAGGAATACATTCAATATTTAGTTGGGCCGAGTATTCAAGTAGTGGCGCAAGGGCCAATTGTAGCCGAAAAACTTGAATGGTACCTGAACAAACATGCTGCCATGCAAGAAAGCCTTTCACAAGCAGGAACATGTACCTATTTCACAACCGAAAACAAAGATGTATTTAACGCAAAAGCCACGCAGTTTTTAGGCGAAAGCAT
Organism: uncultured Lishizhenia sp.; assembly: GCA_964534495.1. Taxonomy (GTDB): domain Bacteria; phylum Bacteroidota; class Bacteroidia; order Flavobacteriales_D; family Crocinitomicaceae; genus UBA952. Next base: position 12,016 of record CAZHPL010000030.1, on the reverse strand, counting down.
CCAATCACAGCACGTTATTCTTCCATAAACACAAGGATCAATTGCGTTTATTAGCAATATAACCTCGTTTACAAACTGAGTAGATATTTATTTTTTTTGGAGGAACAAATCTCTTATCAAAAACTATATTTACTATAACTTACAAATGCTTTATGAAATCAACATTATTTCTTGTAATCATATTATTACTAATTGAGTGTCGGACTACAATTTTTTATTCTCAAGAGTTTTCTGTTCAAGTATATGATGATAAACAAGGATATAGCTCGCCTGAAACGTCCTGTGTTTTTTCAGATTCGAGAGGTTTTTTATGGATGGGAGGTTTTAATGGAATTACAAAGTATGATGGGTCTAGATTTACTAATTATGGAAGGTCAAAAGGCTTGTCAAGTAATGTTGTTTATTCTATCATAGAAGATAGTAACGGTAACATACTTGTTGGCACAAAAAACGGAATTAATTCCTTTAATGGTGAAAGCTTTGAAATAATACCAATTATGTTTAGTCATAAAAAAAGTAAAAGCAATTTGTTATTAAAGGGATTTTTTAAAACCAAAAAAAATGAAATTTATGCTTTCGGGGCAAGTGGACTGTTCAAGTTTAATAGACAAAAAAATACCTTTTACCAAATTGAAAAATTTAATTTTAGGGTAAATCAAATTGCTGAGGAAAAGAACGGAACTATACTTGTTGCTAGTGAAAAAGGGTTGTTTGAGTTAAAGCCAGATAAATGGAGTTTATCAAAATTAACGAAGGGATTGCCCGATGAGGAAATAACTGCTATCGAAATTGATAAATTCAGTAACATTTGGATTGGGACGATTAAATCAATTTTTAAAATAGATGCAAAACACAATATTCATAATTTTAATATTGAACCTAATCGAATTTTTGATTTTAAGATAACTTCCAATAATGAAATAATAGCTGGAGGTTTTTTAGGAAGGCTATATTTAATAAAAGCAAACACTTTAAAAGTCATTGAATTACGAGACTACATAGCTTCTTCAGAAATACTCAATATTGAAGAAGATTATCAAGGAAATATTTGGTTAGCATCTGTTGCTTTTCTTGTAAAATTGACCAAGTCTTCAATAAATAAATCAAATATTTTCAAAGATGTTGAAGGCCCATTTGCTTCAATGACTAAAGGAAACAAAAATCAGTTATTTGTTGGCACTTTAGATGGTCTATATGTAAAAAGAGGTCGCTCGATTCAGCACTTCAAACCATCTAATAAACCCAATGATTTAATAATAAGTGCTCTTACATGGTTCGATGACAGTTTATATGCAGGGACATTTGGAGGTAAGGTATTTCAATTTGACAACAACACATTTAAATTGATTTACGATAATCAAGGTAAGGCAAACTGCATTTATAAAATTCTATTTATCAATAAATCAGAATATTGGATTTGTTTTGACTCGAAAATAGTCCGCATAAAGAATGGTAAAGCTAAAAGTTATAAAATAGGAAATCTTTATACCCAAAGCGCAATTATCGATAAGAAAAAAAGGATTTGGTTTGCTAATTACAGCAACCTCAAACGTTTTGAGAATGAAAAGTTTTGTGTTGTAAAGGGCACAGAGAAATACTCCTGTTTTGTAACGGTTGTTGAAGATAATAATGGTGTGATTTGGGTTGGGACATATGGAGACGGAATCTTAAAAATTGATGGCGGTAAAATAAAGCATTTTACTAAAAATAATGGTTTAACAAATGATTTTATTGCGTCGAGTTATTATGATTCAACAGCAAACGTTGTTTGGTTTGGAACGATGTATGGAATTTCTAAAATCCAATTAGATAAGTGTTCAAATATTAAAACAATATGTAATTATTTAAACTCGCCAAAGCAAGACTATTACGGTTGCATACAAAACAGTTTAATGAAATTATCCGCTAATAAAATGTTGTTTGCGGTTGGTGATCAATTATTTGAATATAATGATGAATTGCCTCATACAAAAAGAAAAAACTTATTGATAGACTTTACAGGATTCTTTGTAAATAATTCGACAAACTATAAGAACAAGAATTTTACACCAATAAATAAATGGAATGGAAGCCCTAATTCGCCAATCCTAAAAAACTTTGAGAATAATGTCGAAATTGATTTTACAGCAATAAATTATTTTGGCGGTGAACAAATAAAATACCGTTGGCGACTTTTGGGTTTTGATAGTAAATGGACTAAGTATACAAATAGGAAATATGCAACCTTTACTAATTTGCCCCCAGGAACGTATACATTTGAAATTCAAGCAAAAAGCGAAACAGGTGTTTTGTCTAAACCAAAGAAATTTAGTTTTTATATAGAAACACCATTCTATTTAACACTATGGTTCATTTCTCTTACTATCTTGACTTTTTTGTTGATAGTTTATGGTTTTTATAGATTCAGAATCATGAAAATTAAAAATGAGTCAAATCAAAAAATACTTCATTTTCAAAAATTGGCAGAGGCAGAATTAAAAGCATTAAGAGCTCAAATGAATCCCCATTTTATGTTCAACACAATAAATGCTATTCAAGACATTGTTCTTGGTAAAGATGATAAAACAGCGCGTATTTATTTCGCAGATTTTGCTAAAATGATGCGAATGATCCTTGAAAACTCAACACAAAAACTTGTGACTCTCGAACGAGAAATAAATTTTCTGAAACTTTATTTAAGTTTTGAGAAGATTCGATTTAAAGATAAGTTTGAAATTCAATTTGTCGTGGATGAAGAAATCGAGGCATCATTCATTCAAGTACCTTCAATGTTGATTCAACCCTTTATTGAAAATGCGATTAATCATGGGCTACACCACAAAGAGAATGGAGGAGTTTTGTTTATCAAGTTTGAACAGGTTTTTATTGATAACGTTGGCTTTTTGAAATGTACTATTGAAGACAATGGAGTTGGAAGAGAAGCTGCTAATAAACTAAACAGTTGGCGTACAACGGAGCATCGATCAATGTCAACGCAAGTCAATAATGAAAGAATAGAGTTACTAAACTCGATTATGGAAGATAAAAAATTACATCTCAAGATAACAGATTTAAGAGATGGAAACCTATCTATCGGGACTAGAGTCGAATTATTTATTTCAATATAAAATGATAAAAGCAATAATTGTTGACGATGAACTTTCTGCACGTCAAAGTCTTTCAAAATGTATCCAAGAGTACTGTGAAGATGTCCATGTGGTTGGAATGGGAAAGAATGTAGAAGAAGCAATAGATTTAATTTATCGCCATTCGCCTGATATTGTGTTTTTAGACATTGAAATGCCAATGGGTAATGGATTTACACTATTTGAAAAATTCAAAAAACCTGATTTTGAAACCATTTTCACAACGGCTTTTGAAGAATATGCGCTGAAAGCGTTTAGAGTTGCTGCGCTTGACTATTTAACTAAACCAATTGATTTTAGAGAACTACAAGAGGCAATAACTAAGTTTAAGCACAAACAGAAAGTAGAATTAAAAAGTCAACGGATTGAATTACTGATTGACAATATGACGAATCGTCCAAGTAAATTTAGTAAGTTAGTTGTTCCTGATAATCAAGGGTTTTCTCTTATTAATGTCTCTGACATTGTCTATTGTGAGGCCGATGGTAGTTATACGGATGTACACCTATTAAGCGGAAAAAAAATAACAGCAAGTAAAGTCTTAAATGAAATTCTAGAATTACTTCCAAATGAAACATTTTTTAGAATACACCGGTCTCATTTTATTAATTTAAATCTATTAGATCGTTTCACTAAAACAGACGGAAACCAAGTGGTTATGTGTAATGGCGTTCTGTTAGATGTAAGTGATAGGCTAAAAAAACCTTTTTTAGATAAGATTAATTCTAAGTAGAATTCGTAGATATTTTGCGCGTTCATTTCTAAAAATGGAGCGTTTACAAACTCAAAAATTCCGACATGTTTTATTCATTTTCTTTGCTTAAAAATCAAAAAAAATGAAAAAACCAGTTTTAAGTTTAATGGCAATCTCTTTAGTTGTAGCCTCATGCACAACATCAGTAAAAATCATTGGAAGTGTAAATATGCTTTCACACCGTAATGTTAATCCAAAATTGGAATATCAAGTACTTTCGACTTATGCAGGAGGGAGTCCAAAAGAAAGAAAACAATCTCGTGCTGTAACAATTGAGGATGCGGTTGATCAAACGGTAAAAAAAGTTGCAGGAGGTGAATTTTTGATGAATGCAAAAGTATATTTGGTTAAAACACCACGCAAACACAAAGACCTTGAAGGTAACAAAACAAACTTATTTTATTTCTGTGAAGGCGACGTTTGGGGGTCTAAAGAAAATGTGACCTATCGAGGCTTTAAAGTTGGTGACAAAGTCATTGTTGACGGTGTTGTTAATACGATTGCAACAATAAAATCATTAAAAGACGATAAGACCTGCTTTATCATGCGTGTTGACGGTGTAATCGAAGAAGTGAAATACGATAGAATTAGCAAAGCTGAATAAATAGTTTTCTTAGCTACTTATGAGGTCTTGTATAGTAATACCCAAGGCCTCACAAATTCCCTTAAGGTTTAGCACACTTGGATTTAATGTGCCTTTTTCAATTCTTTGGATAGTACTTTTAGCAACGTTCGAGATGTCAGCTAATAATTGTTGGCTCATTGCAAGTTCTTCTCTTTTTTTTCTTAGGTTTTCTCCTAAAATTTTTAAAAAGTCATTATTGCTAAGCATTCAACAAAACAATGGAATAAATAAAAAACAATTGGTAGCGGATACGCTGTCAAAAATTAAAGTTTGTTTATATTTGGTAAATTAATTTTTGTATGAGGTTTTTATTTTTAATAAGCTTGATCTGTGTAAATTTCACTTCTGCCCAAACAATAACCCGCTCAACAATAGGATCGCTTGGTTCTTCTGCATACAACGATGGAATCAGTCTACAGCAAACCGTTGGACAACCAGCTTTGGTGAACAATGTAAATGTGGAGCAAACAGGACTCAGACAAGGTTTTCATCAACCCATTACTTTCATTGAAGAACAAAACGACTTAAATGTTAACTTGTATCCAAATCCTAACCAAGGTGATTTTTCATTTATTGTGAATGAAGTTTCGGATGCTAGTATAAGCTACCAATTGTTTGACCAACAAGGAAAATTATTGTTTCAAAATGTTGCGCTTACTAATGAGTTAACGCCTGTTTCCATTCAAAATCCTTCGCCAGGAATGTACCACTTAAAAGTTACTTCTGGCTTGAAAACATCTTCTTTTAAAATCAACGTAATCCAATAAACCATGCGTATTATTTATTGCTTGCTTTTGGCAAGTTTATCATCACTTTCTTTCGCTCAAAACAAAATAAAAGTGAGTGAAATCAATTTTTTGATCGGAAAAAACACCACCAAATTTTTATATGCTTTTGGAAGTGAAACCAAACCCACACAATGGGTAAATGGAAACAGCTATTCCTTGAATATCAATGTTGCATTGGCTCCTAAACACATTTTGCGACCAGAAGTGAATTACTATCAAAGTGGCGCAAAGTCAAATGTGGACAATCTTGCATTAGCTTGGAAATTGAACTATTTGGGATTGGGTTGTGGGTATGCCTACCAATTTTTGACCTTAAAAACGATTCATTTATCAGGAGGAACATCATTTGGCTTGGATTACATGACAAAAGGTGAACAAACCATTGGAAATGAACGCTACAGCATTTTAGAAACGGATGCTATGAAAAGAATTAATGTGAGTAACTCAATTTTTGCAAATGCCCAATTCAAAGTTACAGAAACCTTGTTTTTGCAGTTTGAATACCGCTTTGGAATCGGATTGAATCAAATTGAAAAAGATTCAGGCGAAAAAACAAGAAACATCGCTAACACTGCCATTATTGGTTTGTCATTTAAACTTTAAATCAATCAAAATCATTATAAAATGAAAAATGTTTTCCTCTTATTTTTTATTGCATTTATCACGAATTTAGGATTTGCGCAAGCTCCGCCAAAAGGTATCAATTACCAAGCTGTTGTTTATAGTGATAATGGTGAAAACGAACCAGGATTAAATGTTCCGGGACAAGTTTTGAGAAACAAAAACATTCGTGTGCGTTTTACGATAATTCAAAATACAGCCAATGGAACGGAGGTTTACAAAGAAGCACATACTAAAACTACAGATGCTTTTGGAATGTTTTCACTAGTTATCGGGCAAGGAGTGCAAGAAGGTTCAAATGCCTTTACTAACATTAACTGGGGAGCGGGTATCCACTTTTTGAAAGTTGAAATAGACAAAAGAGGTGGGACGAATTATGTTACGATGTCGAACCAACAATTGTTGAGCGTACCGTATGCATTGTACAGTGATAAATCCACGTATGCAACTTCAGCTGGAAATGGCATTGCATCGGTTTCTGATAACGGAAATGGGTCTTTAACATTTACGTATACAGACGGATCAACTTACACAACTCCTATTCTAACAGGTCTTCAAGGACCACAAGGAATCCAAGGTGCAACAGGAGTTCAAGGGCCAGCGGGACAAAATGGTACGAACGGAACCAACGGACAAAACGGTTTAAGTGCATATGAAATTTGGCTGGCACAAGGAAATACAGGATCTGAACAAGATTTCTTAACTGCAATCACGGGAGCGCAAGGTATTCAAGGAATACAAGGTGTGGCAGGTGCAAACGGAACGAATGGTACAAATGGAACGAACGGTGTTGACGGAAAAAATACCTTAGCAAAAACTACTACTGAATCCGCTGGAACAAATTGTACAACAGGTGGAGTAAAAATCGAATACGGTTTGGATGCCAACAACAACGGTACTTTGGACGTTTCCGAAATCAATGCGACATTAACAAAATACGTTTGTAACGGAGCGGTTGGTGCTACGGGTGCAACGGGAGCTACAGGAGCACAAGGAATACAAGGAATACAAGGTGTTGCAGGAGCAAATGGATCCAACGGAACGAATGGAACAAATGGTGTTGATGGAAAAAATACTTTAGCAAAAACAACTACTGAAGCTGCAGGTTCAAACTGTACAACAGGTGGTGTGAAAATTGAATACGGTTTAGATGCCAACAACAACGGTACTTTGGACGTTTCCGAAATCAATGCGACCTTAACGAAATACGTTTGTAACGGAGCAATTGGTGCTACGGGTGCAACGGGCGCACAAGGTATTCAAGGAATACAAGGGGTTGCAGGAACGAATGGTACAAATGGTGTTGATGGAAAAAATACCTTAGCAAAAACCACAACGGAAGCTGCAGGTTCAAACTGTACAACAGGGGGTGGAAAGATGGAATACGGTTTAGAAGCCAACAACAACGGTACTGTGGTCAGAAATCAATGCGACTATGACTAAGTATTTATGTAATGGTGAAACAACTCTTTACAACGCGGGAAATGGTATTTCAATAAATGCATCTACAATTACAAATACGATGATTCCTAAATTCATTTCAAATGTTTCTTTGTTAAATATTACGGGAGTAGGAAGTAGCAATTACTCAACAATAAATTTGTCTTCATATATTCCTGCAGGCTCGACACATGCAATTTTATATGTGAGTTGTTACTCACAAGAATACTACAAACTAGATTTTAGGAAAAACTCAACGAGCATAGGACTTTATGAACCAAACCATCTTGCTACTGCACCAAATGATCCGATAAAAGCAATACAGCTAATCGTTCCTTTAGATGCCGCCCAATCATTTCAATACTTATTCAATAAATCTGCAGGAAATACAAATGGGACATTAATCGTAAATCTGGTAGGTTACTATTAGAAAAATGAAAATAATTTTATTAATTGAAAGTGTTAAAAATCAATACAGCCAATTAAATAAGCTAAAAGAAAAGCTTATTCTCTTAGGGGAATTAACTTTTTTAAACAGGAGAACACTTTGATTACAAAATCTACTTATATGAAAAGCGAAATAAACTTGATAGAAGCAAAAGAGTTATTATTAAACAAGGTTTTTATACAAAAGGGAAATAAATTTCAAAACAAAGTTACCGACGTTACATTTGATGAAATCAAACAATGTATAGTCGTAGGATACAAAACTCTTAATAGTGACAAAGTTACCTCCCCAAATATGGAATTAAATCAATTTATTGGGAACCACATAATTTAGTTCTAAAATGTTTAACAATGTTTTTCAACGTGAAGAAATAATCTGAAAAATTATAAGGATTAATCAAACACGTTATCCTTCCTTAGTTTTTTGTTTGTTGAATTGATCAATGATATCTTTCATCATGTCAATTTGCACTTTTTGAATTTCTAATAATTCGTATTGCTGGTGCATGATGAGGTGGTCGATTTTTTCATGTAAAGTTCTGATTTCAAGCTCTGATTTCAAGTTAATCATGTAGTCTTTTTTCGAACGTTCGCGATCTTTTTCCTCCTGTCTGTTCTGGCTCATCATAATAATGGGTGCTTGAATAGCCGCAATGCAAGACAAAATCAGATTCAGCAAAATGAATGGATACGGATCAAAACCTTTGTTTAACAAAAACACAACATTTGATACAATCCAAATGAAAATAAATGTACCAAAAGCGATAATAAACGACCAACTACCACCAAAAGAAGCCACTTTATCGGCCATTCGTTGACCCAAAGTCATAGGTGAATTAGATGCATCTTCGATTTTATCTACCAATGAGTCTTTGTCTCGCATCGAAGAAATAACTGTTTTTTCTAATGAAGACAGTTCTTCTACGTCGTGTAACAGAAAATTAGACAAGTATTTTTCTCGATAATAATTAAGTTCGCTCAGCGCAAGAACTTTCTTCTCATCAAACGATGGGTTTTCTTTTACAATTATTTGATAGATAGCAGGACGGATTGTAATTGCCGCAACTTTTTCAATTATATGAAATTCCTTTCCTGATAAGTCGCTCACAAAGTAATTTTCCATTATAAATGTTTTTTGTTAAGTCGTTCTATGATCTTTTCCTGCATTTTTTTGTAGCGAGCCTGGTCTTTGGCGTAATACTCAAAACTGGTTTCGTATTCTTTTTTTGTTACTCCGTTTTTTTTCAATTCCATCATAACTGACGAATCTAAGGCTGCTTTATAAACGCTTGGTGTTCCGTATTTTGCTTGAAAATAATGCTCAAGCAATGTGACTTTTTCCAATAAAACAATCATTTTCTCCTCTTCAATTACTTTTTGCCCATTCACAACCGGTCGTGATTCACAGCTTGTAAAAAGCAGTAACAGTACAGGAAAAAAGTAGCGAATACTACAAAAATGACAAGCGCGAACCATAAGCTAATTCGTAAAGTTTTCCCTTAGAATAAACGGCTTTTCCGTTCACAAAAGTATGTTCAACGGAGTGTGAAAAAGTAGTTCCTTCGAAAGGAGACCAACCACACTTGTACAAGATATTTTCTTTACTCACCGAAAGTGTAGATTGAGGATCAACCACCACTAAATCCGCAAAATAACCCTCGCGAATAAAGCCTCTTTCCTCAATACGGAATAATTGAGCGGGTGCATGTGCCATTTTTTCAACGACACGTTCAATACTGATTTTACCTTCTTTTACTTTCTCCAGCATCGCGAGTAAGGCATGTTGTACTAATGGCCCACCAGACGGCGCTTTCGAATAAGCTTGACTTTTTTCTTCTAAGGTATGTGGTGCGTGATCGGTTGCAATTACATCAATTCGATTGTCCAACAAGGCAGTCCAAATAGCCTCTCGGTCGTTTTCCGTTTTAACAGCCGGATTCCATTTGATGAAATTACCCTTTGTATCATAGTCTTTATCTGTGAACCACAAATGATGCACACAAGCTTCAGCTGTGATTTTCTTTTGCTCCAAGGGCAAATGATTGTCAAATAATTCAGTTTCCTTTGCTGTAGAAATATGTAAAATATGCAAACGTGTACCATGTTTTTTCGCCAATCGAACAGCCATGGACGACGACAAGTAACAAGCGTCTTCGTCACGAATGATAGGATGCTGCGTAATTGGAATGTCATCACCGTATTGGGCAATGGCTAATTCCAAGTTTTTTCGAACGGTTGCTTCGTCTTCACAATGTGTCGCAATGAGCATTTCCACTTTTGAAAATAAGCCTTCCAATGTTTTTTCATTGTCAACAAGCATGTTTCCCGTGGATGAACCCATAAAAACTTTCACCCCACAAACATTCTTTGCGTCAGTTTTAAGCACCTCTTCTAAGTTTTCATTGGATGCACCCATGAAAAAGGAATAGTTGGCAAGACTACTTCCAGCCGCGATTTGGTATTTTTCTTCGAGAAGCGTTTGTGTTAAGGTATTCGGAACCGTGTTTGGCATTTCCATAAAAGAAGTAATACCGCCTGCAACAGCAGCCCTAGATTCTGTAAAAATGTTGGCTTTGTGTGTTAAGCCTGGTTCTCTGAAATGTACTTGATCATCAATACATCCGGGCAAAATGTATTTTCCTTCACAGTTGATTTCTTCTGCCTTTTCAGTAATTGAAAGTTGTGTGCCGATTTTTTCAATCCTTCCGTTTTTGATTAAAATATCTCCTTGGAATTGTTTTCCTTCATTGATAATTAATCCATTGCGAAGTAAGTATATCATAGGTCCATTTTTCTCATTTTCCAAACACCCCAAAAGGCTTCTTTGAAAATACTAGTGCTCATTTTTGATTCACCGTACAATCTATCGATAAATGTAATCGGAATTTCTTTGACCTTAAAACCGTGTTTAATGGCTGCGTATTTCATGCAAATCTGAAAGGCATATCCTTTAAAAACAACGTTATCTAATTTTATTTTTCTTAGTACTTCTGCTTTGTAGCACTTAAAGCCTGCCGTTGTATCGCGAATCCCAATGAATAAAATCATACGTACATACATGCTTGCGAAAAAGGACATAAGCAAGCGTTTTCTGTCCCAGTTTTTGACTTCTCCTCCTCGAACATAGCGAGAGCCAATAGCTAAATCAGCTCCTTTCAAACACGCTTCACGTAAGCGAATGAGATCCTTTGGATTGTGAGAAAAGTCGCAATCCATTTCGTAGATCAAAGAATAATTTTTGCTTAACGCCCACTTAAAACCATGAATGTAGGCTGTTCCCAAACCTTGTTTGCCGGCTCTTTGCTCTAGGAAAATTCGTTCGGGATGAAGTGTTTGTAGTTTTTTGATGGAATCAGCCGTTCCGTCGGGGGAATTATCGTCCACGAAAAGCACATCAAAACGCTCTGGTAAGTCCAAAATGGCGTTGACCATGTTTTCAACGTTTTCAATTTCGTTGTACGTGGGAATTATGACAATAGAATCAGCTGACATTCGGTGAACGAAGATACACAATAAACGCAAGAGGACATATTAACGTATTTTATTTTGCAATTTTTTTAGAAATTGGGCATAAAAAAACCGCCTTTTAAGGGGCGGTTTCCAAGATTAAAGAAAATCTTATGCTTCTTCGTCCTCATCGTCGTCGCCAGCATCAGCACCTTTAACAGCACCACGAGCCATTTTAACGGCAACAACAACTGCACTTGCAGGATCTAGAAATTTCACTCCTGGGATTTCAATTTTCCCAACACGGATAGATTGTCCGATACGTAATTTAGAAATGTCCAAAGTAATCGCTTCTGGAAGATCTTTAGGAAGACCTAAACACTGAAGGTTTCTGAACACTGTCATTAATTTACCACCAGCCATCACACCACGTGAAGAACCAACAATACGTACAGGTAATTTAACGCGAACTGGTTTGTTCTCGTTCAACTCAAGAAAGTCAACGTGTTGAATAGTATCCTTTGTTGGGTGTTGTTGCAACTCCTGGATAATACCTACGCTTTTCTTACCATTGATTTCGATTTCCACTTGAAATACATCCGGTGAGAAAACGATTTTTTCCAATGCTACTCGCTTTACCGCGAAGTGAGTTTGCTCACCTTGTCCGTAAAGCACACAAGGAACCATTCCGTCAGCTCTAAGCTGCGCAGCGTCCTTTTTCCCTACGTTCGCACGGGGCGAACCGCTCAATTGTGCTGTTTTCATTTAT
>CAZHPL010000029.1:14478-18625 GCA_964534495.1 uncultured Lishizhenia sp. | reverse complement strand
TTTTATGAGCGCTTACGATGTTATTGTGATTGGTTCGGGACCGGGTGGATATGTTTCTGCAATCCGTTGTGCCCAATTAGGTTTGAAAACAGCAATTATTGAAAAATACAACACGCTTGGTGGAACTTGCTTGAATGTGGGCTGTATTCCTTCTAAAGCTTTGTTGGATTCTTCGGAGCATTTCCACAATGCAAAACACAATTTTGCTGAGCATGGAATTGAAGTTAAAGGATTGAAAGCTGACATCAAACAAATGATTCAACGCAAGAATGATGTGGTGAGTCAAACTTGTTCAGGTGTTAAATTTTTGATGGACAAAAACAAAATTGATGTTCTTACGGGTGTTGGTTCATTTGCAGACAAAAACACCGTAAACGTAACAGCAGCAGACGGTTCTGTTTCAACAATAACAGGAAAAAACATCATTATTGCCACAGGATCTAAACCGAATTTCTTCCCAGGAATGGAGCCTGATAAAAAACGCATCATCACCTCTACGGAAGCATTGAATATGAACGAGATTCCTAAAAAAATGATTGTCATTGGTGCGGGAGTTATTGGATTGGAGTTAGGTTCTGTTTATGGTCGTTTGGGTACAGAAATCGAAGTGGTGGAATTTGCTCCGACTGTGTTACCTACTATGGACGGTTCAATTGGAAAAGAGCTTTCTAAAATGTTGAAGAAAGAAGGATTCAAATTTTACATGGAACACCGTGTTCAAAAGGTTGAAAACAAAGGAAAATCGGTTCTTTTGACCGCTTTGAACAAAAAAGGAGAAGAAGTAACATTGGAAGCTGATTACTGCTTAGTTGCTGTTGGACGCAAAGCGTTTACGGAAGGCTTAGGTCTTGAAAAAGCTGGATTAAGCGTAAACCAACGTGGACAAATTGATGTGAATGATCATTTGCAAACTTCCGTTCCAAACATTTACGCAATTGGAGATGTTGTACGTGGGGCAATGTTGGCGCACAAAGCAGAAGAAGAAGGTGTGTTTGTTGCTGAATTTATTGCAGGACAAAAACCACACATGAATTATAATTTAATTCCAGGAGTTGTTTATACGTGGCCAGAAATTGCTTCGGTTGGAAAAACAGAAGAAGAATTGAAAACGGCTGGTGTTGAATACAAAGTTGGAAATTTCCCAATCAAAGCTTTAGGTAGAGCACGCGCAAGTATGGATACAGGAGGTTTTATTAAGATTTTAGCTGATAAAACAACCGACGAAGTGTTAGGCGTTCACATGATTGCAGCACGCGCAGCTGACTTAATTATGGAGGCAGTTACAGCAATGGAATACCGCGCTTCAGCTGAGGACATGGCACGTATTTGTCACCCGCACCCAACGTATTCTGAAGGTGTGAAAGAAGCAGCATTAGCAGCTACAGAAAATCGCGCTTTACACGTTTAGTAAAAACGAAATCAAATAGAACGAACCGCTCCAAAAGGGCGGTTTTTTTATACTCTAATCCTTCGAGAAATAATAGCTTTCTCTTCCTTTTTCGAGGATGAAACCCAACACACGATTACGGCGCAGATGCAGCATTACCTTCTCGCCTGTAGATTTGTTTTCAAAAGTCAAAGGTGAAGAAGCAAGAAATTCGGTTGAACCATTTTCTTTACCGATTACCACTTTTCCTTCTGCATACGAGAAAGTCATGCGTTTCCCAAATTTGTTTTTGTACCAGCCAGACGAAGCCGCTAATTGTTCATTCGGAACAGTTGTTTTAGCATTTTCAAATGGAAACAAAGCAAGCTTCGATAAACTTCTTCCCCAATGCACATCAGCATCGCGCACGCCTGTCCGGATAATCACCGTATTATTGTCGGGATTTACATAAATAATTTGACCACGATAGCCTCCTGCAAAAAAATCGTTTTTGTGAATCGCATCTTCCAAAGGATAGGTGTCTTGCCAAAAGCAATTGCCATAAGCACTGGATCGCCCATTAATCGTATCGCGCAAACTGGATAATTTAACCCAATCTTCTGGAACGATTTGCTTTCCATTCCATTTTCCTCCGTGTAAATACATCAAGCCAAACTTGGCTAAATCAATAGGCGTTGTTGCGATACCCCCAAATGCTTTTGCATGCCCTCTCCTATCCATTGAAATAGAACCTGAAACTTCCATGCCCATCGGATCCCAAATTTTTTCTCGTAAATAATCGTCCAAATGTCTTCCGGTTGCTTGCTCCAAACACATGCCTAATAACTGTGTACACATCGATGAATATTGAAAATGCGTTCCCGGTTCGTAGCGCGACTTTAATTTTTTTACCATTTTATTATGGTCTTTGGCGTAATAAAACAAAGACAATTTCACCATGTCGCCGTAGTCCGATTCATTCAAACCCGAAGTCATATTTAACAAATGAGAAATCTTGATTTTAGCCAATGAACCTTTACTAAATTCAGGAATAAAATCACTGACGGGTTGGTCAACGCCTTTGATTTTTCCTTCAGCAATGGCAATACCCGTTAAAGCAGAAACAAAACTTTTGGTCACAGAAAATACCGTTTGAATGCCATCGGGTTTTCTTCCATTGAAATAGCGCTCATACACGATGGTGTCATTCTTAATGATAATCAAGGATTCCGTTCCCTTTTTTACCAAAAAGTCTTCAGCGCTCATTTCTGTCGCAAAGGTTTCATGATCATTCGAAACAGCCCAAAATCGCTCATCGGGAATTTCAGTCGCTCGGATATCACGCACAATTTTACTCGGGTTTTCTGATTTAGCTAAGGGTTTTTTATCAAAAATGCGATAGTCTGTAATGTCAGGAACATTGTAAACAAAGACACGACAAGCCGTCAACACATAGAAACCTGCCACTGCAAAAAACACCTTTTTCATACGCTAAGAAATGAAAATTAATACCCCGAAAAATCAATTGGAAATCCTTTGTTAATTTATCCATTTTTAACGAGAGAAGTCTTGCCGTTCATCACTAAAAAAACGCGAATGCACTAATTTTCTAGCGCAAAACATCAAATGCTTCGGGCAAATGCTCCAAATCGGTACGAAAGGTATTGTGAACAATCGAAATAATATCAAATTGAACGTCCATGTCAATACTTCTCGATTGCACATAATAATCGGCCACTTGAATGATTTGTCGCTGTTTGGAACGAGTTACTGCCCGCCAAGGCTCACCAATTTCAGCGGTGTTTCGCGCTTTGACTTCTACTACAATTAACTTATTTTCCTTGGTAGCAACGATGTCCACTTCAAATTTTTTGAAACGCACATTCCTATCCAAAACAGAATAGCCGTTTTTAATCAAAAAATCAACAGCTAATTGCTCACCAAAAGGTCCTAATTCTTCCTTCGTCATACTCTTTTCTTATTTAAGTTAGGAAAAAAGTAGCTTTCCTTCAAAATGAGACATTGAATTTTTCCTTCAAAAAAGCAAGAAAAACTAACTTTACACAAATTTCGTTATGCAGAAAATCCTCATTAAAAACATCAAAGGCCTTGTGCAAGTTGGTGAATCCATTCCAAGTGTTTTAAAGGGCGAAGAAATGAAACAGCTTCCCATTTTAGAAAATGCTTTTTTAGCTTTAGAAGACGGAGAAGTGGTAGGATATGGCTTGATGGACGATTGGGAGGGCATTTCGGATTGGAGAGATTTAGAAGTGATTGATGCAGACGGAAAATACGTACTTCCTGCTTTTTGTGATTCGCATACGCACACCGTTTTTGCACGTACTCGTGAGGAAGAATTCGTTTACAAAATTAATGGATTAGGATACGAAGAAATTGCTGCTTTAGGTGGCGGAATCTTAAACTCAGCGCGAAGGTTAGCTGAAATGGACGAAGACACACTCTATCAATTGGCTATGGCACGCATTGAAAAAATGAAAGCACTCGGCACAGGTGCCATTGAAATAAAATCAGGTTATGGACTGAGTGTTGAAGCCGAAATCAAAATGTTGCGTGTCATAAAAAGACTCAAATCAAGCGCAGGAATTGCCATCAAGGCTACATTTTTAGGTGCACACGCCTTTCCATTGGAATACAGAGAAAACCACAGGGCTTACATTGATTTGATTATCAACGAAATGCTGCCGATTATTGAAAAAGAACAGTTAGCGGATTACATCGATGTTTTCTGTGAACGAAACTACTTTTCCGTTGAAGAAATGA
>CAZHPL010000029.1:0-14468 GCA_964534495.1 uncultured Lishizhenia sp. | reverse complement strand
CAGAAATTTTGGAGGCAGGTAAAAGAATCGGTTTAACACCAAAAGTTCATGTTAATCAGTTTTCCATTATGGGAGGTGTGCGCAAAGCCATCGAATTGGGCGCGTTATCGGTCGATCATTTAGAAGAACTTGGAGAAGACGATATCGATGCCTTAAAAAACAGCTCATGCATGGCAACATTCTTACCGGGCTGCTCCCATTTTTTAAGTATTCCTTACGGCAATGCACGGCAATTGGTGAATGAAGGTTTGCCCTTTGCCCTTGCTAGTGATTTCAACCCGGGCTCAACACCCAATTACAATCTTTTTACGATTTGGTCTTTGGCTTGTATCAAAATGAAACTGACACCAGAAGAAGCGTTCAATGCTTTAACAGTAAATGCTGCGTATGCCATGAATTTAGCGGACACACACGGAAAAATTTGTTTAGGAAGCAGAACACCATTGATTTTGACGAAAGAAATTCCTTCTTTGGCGTATCTTCCGTATTCGTTTGGCGAAAATAATGTGGAACGAATCTTGTAATTCTTAGTTAAGCCACGTTAAAACACCTTTTCTGCTGACAGATTTTGTTAACTTTGATTCGCATGAAGAAAATCCTTTCCATTTTTTGTTTTGTATCGCTTTATTTTTCCTCGACGGCACAAGTGGTTGAAAAGGAAAAAGAATTGCTTTGGGAAATCAGTGGAAATGGACTCAAGGAAAAATCCTACCTATTTGGCTCCTTGCATTCGAATGACAAACGTTTGTTTCTACTCGCGGATTCCGTGTATTTCGCCATGAACAAAAGCAAGATGATTGTATTGGAAACGAATGTTTTTTCCTTGTTCGATGAGTTGGATACACGCAAAAAATTACCTTCCACACTGTACGATAAAAACGGAAATCCTTACACATCTAGCAATACAGCTTCACAAACCTTTTATGGAACGGAAGACGGAATGCCGCAATTTTTAGACGCTTATTTTGAAGAATACGCCTACAATGCAGGAAAAGCATTTTTTGCCTTAGAATCTGTCAGTCAACAAATTGAAATGGCGGGTGATTTTCCGGTTAGCGAACGAAAACTAGTGAACAACACCATTAATGATTTCACACAAGAGAAATTGGTTGAAATGTATCTCAAAGGCGACTTATATGCCTTGGATAAATTCATGCGTGTGAATCTTTCGGTGCAAAAAGATTTGTATGATAAATTAATTGTGAAACGCAATCTTCAAATGACACAGCGTTTAGACTCACTTTTAAAGGCAAAACAAAATTTCTTTTGTGCAGTTGGTGCGGGACATCTTGCAGGAACGGAAGGAATCATATCGCTTTTACGTTCAAAGGGGTATCGTCTGCGACCAATGTTGTGGACACTTTCAGAGATTCCAACGCCAGCGAAAAAAGAAGTGAAATCCAAAAAGCAGTATTTGTATCAGGATCCAAAATCACATTTAATTGCGCATTTCAATGGAAAACCTTTTGAGAAGGTAAATGAAGACGGTAGCATTCGCTTGGTTTATCGTGATTTAGGCCAAGGAAACGCCTACGAAATCGAGATTGTTCCTATGGATCAAGGATTGAGCGAAGACGATATTGCAAATATTTACATTGCTAGCCCGCAAGATTCACCCGTAAAGCGTCGCCAAATGGACGATGGAACGATTGTTTATTTTGGACTTTCAGACACCTATCCGGAAGGTTTGAATTGGGTGCAAATCATTTTCAGCGAAGGCTATTTTGCGGTCTTAAAGACTTACGGCGGCAATAAATTCATGCACTCCGACCGACCTAAAAAGTTCTTCGACAAGGTTTGGTTTGAAGATGGGGAGTGATTAATTGGAGTAAAGAATATCCTTAACTTTAGAAGAAATATCAGGTATTTTGTTTACAACTACATCCCATACGATTTTGTAGTTAATCCCCATATAATCATGAATTAACTTGTCGCGCATTCCTGCCATACTTTTCCAAGGAATAGAACTCCAATTTAACTTGATATCCGCTGGTATTTTTTTTGTAGCCTCTCCAATAATCTCCAAGCTTCTGGTAAAAGCACGTTTTAATGTTTCATTCTGAATGAAATCATCGTATGACAAATTTTGACATTCATTCAAAATATAGTCGCATTCATCAGAAATATGGCGAAGAAATTCGAGATAATTTTTAGACATATTGTACTTCTTCTAAAATTGATTTTCCAATATATTTACTTAGTCCATTTTTTGTCACAACTTCAATTTTTTCATTCTTAAAAAGCTCTTCTAAAACTTCATAAATGGATAACAAATTGTCGTAATTCTCCTTTTCACTCACAAAATCAACAAAAATATCAATGTCGCTATCTGGAGTTTGTTCTTCTCGAACATAGGAACCAAATAGACCAAGCTTAGATACACCAAAAGATGTAAACCTATCTTTATTTGTCTTGAGAACTGAAACAATGTAATCTTTGCTTGTCATTGAAGTAAAGTTAATGAATTATTTATACTACTTACAAAATCATCCTGTTAATAAATTTCCTGCATTGTTGAGAAGACGACAGCCCAAAAATTGGACAGAACAGCCAAATGTTATATCTTTATTTTCAAGTTGTTGCACGCACTTCTGCATTTTACATCTACTTTTACTTTTCATTCTTTTTCCGCTCATTTTTGTTGAATTACGCGTTTTATTGTCTTTTTTCGCTACTTTTAAAGTCTTAATTTTTGCGATAAATGATTACACGTATCATCGAAAACAACTTCATCGAGAGCCTGAAACAAAATAAAGTTCTTTTGCTTTCAGGTCCAGCCAAAGTGGGTAAAACAGCATTTGCTGCTTCGTGTCTCGAAAAAATGAACTTGACATTTGAAACCATTGATTTTGGAAATAGAGCCATTCGAAAGAAATTCGCTTTACTATCAGAAGACGAATTGATTTGGTATTTCAATCAATATCAATGTATCGTTATTGGTAACGCACAGCATTTCGAGCGCTTGCAATTCGTTTTGGACAGAGTATTAACCGAACAAATTACGGCATCACTCATCCTCGCTTCAGCATTTGATCCGCCGATTATCGAAGATTTGCGCTACGCATTAAAATGGGAAGGTTTAGAATTTTATTTACCGGCACTTACCTATTACGAACTCACGCAAACGTTTGGCATGATGCGCGAAGAACAACGCATTGAACATCGCTTAATTTATGGGAATTATCCGCAAATTGCTGATTTTCCGGAAAATACAGAGGCTTTGCTGCATGAAATATTAGATGCTACCATTGCAACACAGTTGGGCGTTGAAGACCGTATCAACAAGAAAGAAGCGCTTATCAGAACCTTGCAAATTACCGCACATTTAATCGGTGAAGCCATTTCGTACAATCAAATAGCTGAAAAAATTGGTGTTGACAACGAAACCGTTCAACGCTATCTTGAATTGTTAGAAAAAGCGCATTTGCTGTATGTATTACCAAGTTATCACACCGAACAGAAATACGAATTGAAAAAACTCCATTTTGTTTATTTCGCTGACAACGGCATTCGCAATGCTTTGATTAACAATTTCAATCCACTATCGATGCGCATGGATGAAGATGCTCTTTGGAAAAATTGGTTGATTGCGGAACGCATTAAGTGGAATAAAATGAATGGCAAAAATTATCAGTATTTCTTTTGGCGCAGTCATACACGTCAACAAGTTGATTTCATCGAAAAACAAGAGCAACAAATTACAGGACATCGTTTTATTTTGGACAAAAAGAAAAAAATTAAAAACCCACCACTTTTTGCTGCCTATTACCCTGAAATCATTTTCAAAAGCATCAATAGAACAGGCTATTTAACCTTTTTAACGCAAAAATAATGGCAAATTTTACGGAAAACATTGCAAACTATATTCACGAAAGAGATTTCGACTTACGACAGTTAGTGATTATTCTTCCCTCGGAAAGAGCCGTAAAATATGTTGCTAAAGCCTTAGTTGCACGTTACCAAAAACCTATTTTTTCTCCTGAAATCACAACCATTAATCGATGGGTAAAAAAATACGTGCCTCCCGTCATTGATAAAACGCGCTTGCTTTTACTGCTTTTTGAAATGTATCAAGAAACGGAGGAAGGAAAAGATGCCGCATTTGAAGAATTTCTGAACTGGGGAACTATCTTATTAAGCGACTTTGACGATTTAGATCGTTATTTATTGAATCATAATCAGGTATTCAGAAACCTGAAAGCCATTAAAGAATTGGAAAGCTGGAAAATCGATGAACACAACTATTCCGAATCACAAATTAGATTTATGGAGTTTTGGGATCGTATTCCCGAATACTATGAACGATTAACAGAAAAGATACAACAAAAAGCGTTAATCACATCGAGCTTAGCGTACCGTAAAGTGG
This sequence comes from uncultured Lishizhenia sp., assembly GCA_964534495.1. GTDB lineage: Bacteria > Bacteroidota > Bacteroidia > Flavobacteriales_D > Crocinitomicaceae > UBA952. Next base: position 10,102 of record CAZHPL010000029.1, on the reverse strand, counting down.
CAGAAGACATTGACTTAATCCACGATAGAGCAGGAAAACATTTCATTTTTGCGGGATTTAACGCACTTTCAACAGCCGAGTTAACGATTATCAAAAAACTAATGACACTTCGTCAAGCGGATTATTTGATGGATGCTGATCGATTTTACTATGATAATTCGGTGCATGAAGCAGGTTCTTTTTTAAGAAGAAATGCTGCTTTTTTGGAAATCACAAAACCAGTATTTATAGCTAACGATTTATCGAATAAAAGCATTGAAATCGACATCATCGAATGTGCACAACATACCGGCCAAGCTAAAGTGGCAGCAACCGAACTTGCTAAAATGAGTCCGGATGAAATCAATAAAACATTGGTGCTTCTTGCAGATGAAAGTTTGATAAGTGCTGTCGTAAAAAACATACCGGCTAACGTTGGAAAAGCGAATATTACTTTAGGTTTACCCTTAAATCAAACGCCTGTAAAAACGTGGGTAGAGCTTTTATTTGAAATCCAAGAAAACAAACAGCGATTTCGCACAAAAGCCATTTACTACAAAGACTTACAGCGCATTATCAATCATGTATTTACCATTGCTAGTATAACTACAGAAGAACAAGATGCCTTGACAAAAATTGAAATGCAAACCATTCGGAACAATCGCATTTTTCAGCAGGTAAAAAATTTAGAGTGCAATGCAAAAACGAAGGAAATACTGGCGCAATTAACAGAAGATTGGGGTCAAGATTGGTTGAAAGCCATTCAACAAATTCGTACCATTAATGCTGCTTTGCTAGGCATGTTATCCGAAGAAAGTGTCTTTGAACGCACCGCACTTAGCGTATTCGACGAATCCATCATCAACTTGGAACAAATTATCAGTGAAGGCATTCCGACGATGTCACTAAAAAGCTTTAAATCCCTTTTCTTTCAACATTGGCAACGCAAAAGCATCGCATTTCATGGGAATCCAACAAAAGGTTTACAAATTATGGGATTATTGGAAACACGTCTACTTGACTTCGAGAACCTCATCGTTCTGGGTTTAAACGAAGGGAAGTTACCCAATAACAATCCTGTGAAAACGATTATTCCAATGGATCTTCGCTATGGATTAGGTTTGCCGTCAGCACGTGAAAAGCAGGGTTTGTTTGCGCACCATTTTTATCGTTTATTGCACAATGCAAAAAAAGTTGTTATAACGTACACAACCGCAATTGAGAAAATTGGAAGTAACGAAGCAGGTCGATACATTACCCAAATCGAATTAGAACTCGCGAGAATCAATAAAAATATTCGGATTAATCGTTCATTCTATTCTATTCCCATTCCTGAAAACACCGTTCAGGATTTCTCAAAAATCGAAAAAACACCTGAAATAAAAGAACGAATTCTTCAGTTTTTTGAGAAAGATATTTCCGCCTCAGCTTTGAATAAATACTTGACTTGTCCTTTGGATTTTTACTATCGCTATTTAGCAGAGTTTGGTGAAGATCAAGATGTAGAAGAAGAAATTGAAAACAACACGTTCGGAACGTTTATTCATGATACGCTTGAAATTTTGTACAAACCGTTTGCGCATTATGACGAAAAGGGCGAAAAAAAATCCAAAACACCGCCGCCATTAACGCTTCCGGCTATTGACACAATGATTGAGGGATTTGAAAAAGTGTTGCACCAACAATTTGTGGATTACTTTAATGGCGATACAAGCTTATTTTTAAAAGGTAGAAATTTGCTGAGCTATGAAATGGCGATGGAAATCACGAAGAATTTATTGTTAAAAGAACGTGAGTTTATTCGTACTAGTTCGGAGCCACTTGAAATCATCATGCTGGAACAAAAGCTTCGCCACGAAATGACGATTGATTTTGGTGCAGAAAAAAAGACCATTTATTTTTCAGGTTTCATAGACCGTATTGATAGAATCGGTGAGAAATACCGTGTGATTGATTATAAAACAGGAAAAGTGTCTGACAAAGACGTCTTATTTGATCCTGAAAAAGAGCACATTCAAGATGCATTTAAAGATTGTAAACATGCGCTGCAGCTTTCGTTGTATGGTTTGTTTTTCAAAAACAAGTTTGGGAAATTACCCGATGAGGCGAAAATCATTTCGTTAGTCAACATTAATGAAGATTTCACCTTAAAGACAAAAAAATCACCGGAAGGATTAGCTTTGATTTGCGAGCAATTTGAAACATTGGCAAGCGATTTGTTCAGTGAATTAATGAACGAAGCAGTAAAACTAGAACATAATTCAGAAGCGAAATATTGTAATTACTGCAACTAATTTTTGGGCATAAAAAAACCTGAAAAGATTCTTAGAAACCAATTAGTGCTCAAAATCTTTTCAGGTTATCTGCAAGTTAAATAAAACCAAAATGAACAAACGTTTTTGTTCGGCATAATAATGACGAACAAGCAAATGTTTAGGTTGCCTAACTCCTGAAAAAAAATTAAAAAATTTTAAGAAAGATCAAAAACTAATAAAGTTCTTGTTTCAAAGACGAGCGATAATCCTTGATTTCTTCTCTGTTGATTTTGTGATCTGCATTGCGCAACAAGTTCAACAAATACAATAGATTTTCTTTGTCTTCGATTTCTACTGGATATTCATTTCCTTCTTCATCCTCTTCGAATTGAGCTTGAACATCGAAACATTCGTTCTCATCCAAAAATTCATACGTTAAACGAAGGACTTTCACAACCAAAGGATCTTGCTCTAAAAGAGCTGACTGACGCAAATCTTTTAAATCATCAATTAATCCTGGAGCTGTAACCCCTTGCTTTTCAACTTTTTCAATGATTTTATCTAGTTTTTGATTCGCGAGACCCGTTTTCATAAATTGCTATTATGCCCGCAAAGGTAATCAGTTTCCCTGAATTATCCACAATTGATTGCTGAACATTCTAAAATTTCTGTTGAATTAGCGATTAAAATAAGGTTACTTTTGTGACATGCAGTTTTTTATACAAGCATTCGGAATCGGATTTTTACTCAGCATCATGGTGGGTCCCGTATTTTTTGTGCTTTTAGAAACGAGTATCACTAAAGGAATCAAGGCCGCACTTGCTTTGGATTTTGGTGTTTTAATCAGCGATGTCGTGTATATTTTAATTGCTGTTACGTTCATGGAACAAATCAAAGGAATGGACACGGCTTCCAATAAAATGATTTTTGGTTTGGTTGGTGGCACCATTTTTATCTGTTACGGTTTATACACGCTATGGAAAAAAACAGATTTGGCACAAGAAGCCATGATTGACTCAAATTCCGAAATTTTTCAGCCCATTGGACAAACAAAAGATTATATCGTTCTTGGGATAAAAGGTTTCCTACTCAATTTTGCGAATCCACTTGTGGTGTTCTATTGGCTCAGCGTTGCTTCATTTGCCAATCAATTTGAACCTGACAAAAATGGAATTGCATGGGTATTCTTGTTTTTAGGCATTGTACTCGTTACCTTTTTCGGAATTGATGTACTGAAAATTTTGGGTGCTAAAAAACTTCGACCACTCGTGAACCAAAAATTATTGAACTCACTCAACAAAGTCATTGGAATCATTTTTTGCTTGTTTGGCATTTTCTTGATTCTACAAAACATCTTACACATTTCGTAACAAATCACATGATCCATCATTATTTGAAGAACGTAACTATGAAACAAATCGCCCTTTTCATATTATTCTTCTTACCTACCGTTGTACTTGCACAACCAAAAGTGCAGGTGCTGAAAGAAAACCTATCTCCAAAAATGCGTGTGTTTTGGGATAAAGAAAAAAAGCACTTGCAAGGAACGGGATCTTACTTTGTCAGTCAAATCGTGCGCAATTCAACTGAAAAACACGGAAAATGGCAATTCTTTAGCTTCAATGGAGATTTGGAAGAGGAAAGTAATTTCTATCGCAATCGTTTGCACGGCAAGCAAATTTTATATTATCCGAACAAAAAAATGAAGCAACAATGTTTCTTCTCATTCAATGTACCGGATAGTACTTTCAAAAAATGGAACGAAGACGGAACACTTGTCATTTCTGGAAATTATGTACTGGGAAGCCCGGAAGGAAAATGGGAATATTTCTATGATAATGGCAAGCAAAAATCAATTGAAAACGTTAGTAACGATACCATTTACGTCTTGCAATACTGGGAAAATGATTCTTCACATACGCAAACAATTACCAACGGGAATGGTGTTATTCGTGCCTTTTATACGAATGGAGTTGTCAAAGAATCGTACACTTTTAAAAATGGTTTAAAAACGGGGCCTTTTGAAGAACGAACAGCAAATGGAGTTTTGTCGGTGAGCGGTGAATTCCTCATGGGCAAAAAGAACGGGGTTTGGGAATTTTATGAATACATGGGATTGCTAGAAAAAAAGATCGAGTACAAAAACGATTCCTTACACGGCAATTACGAAGTATATTATCCTGAAACGGGCGAAATCGATACAAAAGGACAATATAATAACGGAAAGAAAACGGGCAATTGGATATGGAAAACGCCTGAAGGTAAAACCGAAATGGCAGGTGCTTTTATTGATGATCAACAAGACGGTAAATGGGAATATTACTATCCAAATGGACAACTTTCTTATTTTGCCCATTTCGACAAAGGTAAAAAAACAGGAAATTGGACCTATTACTATGAAAATGGTGCTGAGTTTAAAAAAGGTGACTTTAAAAACGACCAAAAAGATGGCACTTGGAAAACATTTTATGAAAACGGAAAAGTGTTGATGGTGGGTGACTATTCAGAAGGAAAAGAAACGGGCGAATGGAATAACTTTTGGGAGGACGGCACCTTAAAAAACAAATCTTCTTTTAAAAAAGGGCAATTGTCTGGTAAATGGTTTTCCTATACGCCAACGTGTGTTAAGATTTTGGAAGGCACATACAAAAAGAACTTGAAATCAGGCGAGTGGCGTGAGTATTACAACAACGGACGCTTGAAGGAAGTCATCAATTACAAGGTTTTCAAACGAAAAAACCGCTCCAATGATATTGAAGTATTAGGGATGAACGAAGTGGTGAGTGAACCTTGGGGGAAATACGAAGCCTACTCTCAAATAGACTTCAAAATCAAAGCAAAAGGGCAATACAAGAAAGGCGTAAAGAATGGAACGTGGTACGATTATTATCCTGGAGGAGTCATTCCAACGATTATTTCGCAATATAAAAATGGAAAACTACATGGTACCTTCAAACAATTGGGCAGACAAGGTGAATTGATGTATGAAATTCATTACAAAAACGGCCTAAAACACGGCTTGTTGAATGTTTATGGCTCGAATGGTCAAATTGTTAAGCAGAAAATGTTTCGCTATGGCCATGAAATGCATAAAAAAGACGAAGGAGATATTTTCCAGCCTTAATTTACGCTTCTACACTTGCAGCATTTCTGCGAATTTCTTCTACAAACAAAGTCAATTCAACAAAATCTTCTACTGAAAGACGCTCCGGACGTTGATTGGTAAATTTTTCAGGTAACTCCGTCCCACTTAATAATTGTTTGATGGAATTGCGCAGTGTTTTTCGACGTTGATTAAACGCCATTTTCACCACCTGAATAAACAGTTTTTCATCACAGCCTAAATTATCGCGGTTATTTCTTGTACAACGAATAACACCTGATTTTACTTTTGGTGGCGGAATAAACACGTGCTCATCTACCGTAAAGCAGTAATGAATATCATAGAATGCTTGTAACAATACAGACATTATTCCATATTCTTTTGTCCCTGGCTTTTCAGCTACTCGAACAGCCACTTCTTTTTGGAACATCCCCATGATTTCAGGAATCTGATTGCGGTATTCCAAGCACTTAAATAAAATTTGCGTAGAAATATTGTACGGGAAATTCCCAACCACACAAAAAGGTTCGTTGCCAAAAATTGCATCTGGTTTCATTCGTAGGAAATCACCAAAAAGTATGTTTTCGGCATGCGCTGGATAATGAGCTCTTAAGTAATCAACTGATTCAATATCCACATCCAATAAACGCAGATTCAAACGTTCATCGGTAATTAAAAACTCGGATAGTGCACCCATTCCAGGGCCAATTTCTAAGACATTAAAACAATCGTTATGACAGGATAGTTGACGCGCGATTTTTTCACACGTTCCTTTGTCTTTTAGGAAATGTTGTCCAAGGTGTTTTTTAGCGCGAACGGTCATAATTTGAATTCCTCGATAACTTCTAACATGGTACGAAATGCAGCAAAACGACCTTCGTATCGTTGCATGTGATCTTTTTGTAATGCAGGCGCAAACTCAAGCTGGTATTTATCCATTAACGCTTTCGAAGGACTTAAATACATCACGGAATAGGTTACACCACCTTGCTCCTCTCCCTGAATACGAGACAAACGACTTTCACGGAAACAGCCCGTTGCCATTACATCTGGAATGTGTTTATTGCGCATCCAATCCAACCAATCGTTTGCGATATCGGGATCGATACTTACAGTTACGTTATAAAGAATCATATTTCAAAGGTAGTTTTAATAACTGAAAGCAGCTTGAACATCGTTTACATAAATGACTTCACCGGTTTTTCCTTCTATTAATAGCTTGTTTTTTCCATTGCTAGGATAAAGGAACAACATTGGATTTTGAACGAATTGCTCATAATTGAAATCAATATTTTCAAAATGCGCTGGCAGAAAACGGAATTCTTTTTTTTGATTATTCGGGATTTCTGAAAACCGCAAACCAGGAACTAGCATGAAATAATCACCTTTCATCAATTTGAAATTGATTTTTGATTTTTTCTGTAAAAACCCTGTATGCACAGCACCTCCATCACTTTCCTCCCAAGCAATAAGGATAAAATCATATTCCGAAACATTATTGATTTCAACGGCATCACCAATTTTTACCGCTGACAATGGCTTTGTTTTGTCAATCACTAATTTTTCCACCTCACTTTTGGCAATTCTATTTGAAGAATCAAATCCTTGTTGAAACTGCAAACTCATTTCCAACTCCAATTCGCTGTAAATGGATTCCGCAATTTCATTAGCATAAGGTTTACGCAAAGCGACTGAAACTCCGCTGTAATTACTGTAACTATCCTCCGGGATTTCGGGCTGAACATTCATCGTTCGTAAAACTGAATCGATTTCCTTCCGTTCTTTTACTGAAAAATACGTTAATGCTGAACCTTCATGAATAAGTGTCGGTGGAACTGAAAAATCCATTGTCAATAAAACGACACCACCTGCCAAAAAAGCTGCGATAACACCAACAAGCAACCAAAGTCGAAACGAAATTTGGGTTTTACTTTTTTCTTTAAACGCAAAGCGAATTGAACCTGACTTTAATTTGTGACGAATTTCCGCTAAACTTTCTTTTTGTTTTTCATTTAAATCTAATTCATTCAAGCGATTCAACATCCAGTTTGCAGATTTCGCGTGGCAAAACGCATGCTGAAACAGAGAAATGATTCGTTCCGTAAATTGAACTTTTGTTCCATGTGAATTTCGTGATAACTGATTTAAGAAGAAAAACACATTATCGCCCAATAGAAAAAGGATTTCTTCGTAAAAAGCTTCTACACTTTTAGTTGATTTAATAGCTTCAAAGTGTGCATCTAGTTTTTTCTGAAGTTGGTAAAAAAGCACTTGCTCCATTTCCGTTCGTGGATCGGGAGCCATCAATTGTAAATAGGAAAAAATGCACTTCCAATCTTCGTTAAAATCAGCTTGCAATTTGTACTGAGAAATAATTTTAAAAAATGGACTGATATACGATTGAAAAGCAGCAAAAGATTGATGTTCTCTCCATTTAAAGGTATCATCAAACAAAATGGTAGTCTGACCTGCAAGCAATAATTCTCTCAAACCAGTGTGTTGTTCAATCCAACTATTAAAAACCTTTGTTTGCGGATTTTGAATGCTTAAAAAATCACTCAAGTCATGCTCAGTATAGCGTTCCTGACTATTTAGTTTTAAATAATTCAGTAGTTCATTACTGTTTAAGTAAGGGTCAATGCCTGATGCATGCTGAAGTTCTTTTAGTGAAATGTATCGCACAGAGAGAATAAATATACGTTATTAACATTTCAAAAATAGACATGTATTTAAAATTTTGTAAATTTGGGCAGGTATAAAACTATTTTTTATGAAAAAACTATTACTTTCTTTAATCGTTGCTGCCGCAGCAGCAGTAAATGTACAAGCTCAATCTTGTACTCCAGGAGCTCAGTATGCTGACTCAACTTATGGTGTTTGGCCGGATACAATCCAAAATTTTCCTCCAGCACAACAAAACGTAGCTTACTCTTCAGATTTGAACTTCAAAGTTCCTGCAACAGTAACTGCTGAGTTAGATCCATCAGGAAACTTTGTTGGTTCACCAATTCAAGGATTTACAGTAACTAGCGTTGACGGTTTGCCAACAGGTTACAACTACGCATGTAACATCTCTAGCTGTCAATATGCAGGTGGAGCTAACGGATGTGCGAATGTTTATGGTACTACAAATGATCCAGTTGGAACATACAACGTAACTATCAATGTTGATGCTACTGTATTGGTTACTTTGGTACCAGGTTTCCCACCACAAGCAGTAACACAATCAACAAGCTTCTCTGGTTACAAAATCGTAGTTGGAACGGCAGGAACAATCGAGCAAGTTATCGCTCCGATTTCAGTTTCTCCAAACCCAGCAAACGATGTAATCAACATCAACAACATTTCAGCGTCAATGAAAGCTTCTAAAATCTACATTTCAAACATTGAAGGTAAAGTAGTTGCTACTAAAAACGTTGAAAACAATGCTAACTATTCTTTCGATCTTTCTAACTTGAAAGCAGGTGTTTACTTTGTAAACGTAGCTCATGCAAGCGGAATCGAAACAGTTAAGTTTGTAAAACAATAAGCTCTATATAACAGAGGAAAAGGGAATCGAAAGGTTCCCTTTTTTTGTGGCTATGATTTTGCAAATAAGATAAAAACGTTACAAAATTCGCTACTTGTCGTTACTCTAAAAATTTAAAATCCTCATTTACAAGTATACACACAATTGTAATTTCAAGATAATTAAGCATTCTTCCCTGAAGGCTGTAAGACAATTTGTTGAACAAAGAAAACCTTTTCTAAAGAGAGAATTTTACTTATAAAAATTCATTTCGTCGATGTAACGAAAAACAGGATCTGTTAAGAGATAACGTACATCTTTACCTTCTTTAATCGCTTGACGAATAAATGTAGCAGATACTTTCATTACAGGAGCATCTTCGCAAATTGTAACATTAGGATGCACTCGGTAATTGTTGACGATATCCCGCGTCATGTCCACCACTTCACTTTCTTCTTGGATAGTCAAAGCACGCGGATAAACGAAAATACGATGATTCGCCAAGATTTTATCGTGGTTAAACCACTTATGAAAAGTACGCAAATTGTCCTCGCCCATGATTAAGCAAAACTCATCATTCGGGTATTTCTCCATTAAATGCGTTAAGGTAGAAACGGTGTAACTAGGTTTCGGTAAATGAAACTCAATGTCAGATGCGCGCAATTTTGGATTATCGTCAATGGCTACTTTTACCAATGCCAGTCGGTGTGTGTCTTGTAACAAACCTGATTTGTCTTTCAAAGGATTTTGCGGGCTAACAACCATCCAAACTTGGTCTAAATCGGTGTATTGTGCCATGTAGTTGGCAATTACCAAATGCCCCACATGAATAGGATTGAATGTTCCGAAATACAAACCTATTTTCATTCCGCGAGAAATTGAGTCACGGCTTGCATCGTTGCTTCAATCGCAACTGAAAGCTCGTTGTTTTCAATGATGATATCGAATTCCTCCGCTTTTTCCATTTCCAAAGCAGCTTTCTGCACGCGCAAGGCGATTTTCTCTTCAGAATCCGTATTTCGGCTGCGAAGCCTTCTTTCTAACTCCTCAATACTAGGAGGTTTAATAAAAATAGCCAGTGCTTGTTCCTTGAAAATTCCTTTTAAATTCAAGCCGCCAATTACGTCCACGTCAAAAAGTACCGCTTTATCTTCATTCCAAACACGTTCCACTTCGCTTTTTAAGGTGCCGTAATACATGTTCCGATGCGATGGCGGCGTTCCTCGCGGATGAATCGCCGACGCGGCGCGGCAACGC
>CAZHPL010000028.1:0-18859 GCA_964534495.1 uncultured Lishizhenia sp. | reverse complement strand
CGTCGTCACCAAAAATTGGTTGAAGAAACACCGTCGCCATATATGACTCCAGAATTACGTGAGCGCATGGGTGAAGCGGCTATCAAGGCTGCAAAAGCGGTAAGATACGAAGGTGTTGGAACGGTTGAATTTTTGGTGGACAAAAATCGCGACTTCTACTTCATAGAAATGAACACACGTATTCAAGTGGAGCATACAATCACGGAAGAGGTTATCAATTTCGACTTGATAAAAGAACAAATTAAAATCGCAGCGGGAGAAAAAATCTCTGGTAAAAACTATATTCCTGAAATGCGTCACGCGATTCAATGCCGTATTAATGCTGAAGATCCGTACATGGATTTCAGACCAAGTCCGGGAAAAATTGTAAGCTATCATTGCCCAGGTGGTCACGGTGTTCGAATTGATGCTCATGTGTATTCGGGCTATACCATTCCACCCAACTACGATTCAATGATTTCTAAATTGATTGTTGTAGCACAAACGCGCGAAGAAGCTATTCGAAAAATGAAACGTGCTTTGGATGAATACATCATTGAGGGTGTAAAAACAACAATTCCATTCCATCAGAAATTAATGGAAAATGAAGATTTTCAGGCAGGTAACTTCACAACAAAATTCATGGAAACCTTCGAGTTTTAGTAAAAACGCATAAAATATTCGTCAAAAGCCGCTAAATATTTAGTGGCTTTTGTTTTTGTGTTAAATTTTTGTAAATTGGTAGTGCTAAAACAAACCCTTTACTGTGAAACAAACTATCACATGTTTTTTTGTCGTGCTTACAACTCTGGTTTATAGTCAGACAAGTACTGAACAAAAAATTATAGCCGTTTACGGTGAAAATTGGTACAATACCGAAAAAATAGATAACCCAGGTCAAATTTCCATACTTACTAAATACATCGAAAATGGATTTAAGGTGATGGATGTATCAACAACAAAATTTGCCGACCAGCCACAAATTAGCCAAATACCACTAAGAAGTAAAGGTGCTGATTTTTTGTCTGTTGAAGATTTTCTCAATTTATATAGTCAACCCGACTTCAACCCACTTTTATTAGGTTATTTTCCTACAAATCAAGTACAAATTATAAAATTAGCAAACGTTTCAAAGGTGATTTACGTAGAATCCATTGATACTCTGCTAAATAGATAAAAATGTACATTCGCCTACTGACATTTTTTATAGTATTGGCAAGCAATGTTGTTAGTTTTAGTCAAAACTATAACATCTCTAATACAACAGTTTCTACCTGTTCTGGGAACTTCTATGATAGTGGTGGTTCAGGGAGTAATTACAGTAATAGTGAAACCAAAACATTTACCATCTGTCCATCAACACCAGGTGCTAAAATCAAAGTTATTTTTTCATCCTTTTCATTAGAAAGCAGTTATGACTTTCTTACTGTTTACGATGGAAATAGTACAAGTGCAACTGCAATTGGAACCTACTCGGGTAGCACAAATCCAGGAACATTTACAGCTTCCGCAGGTAATTCTAGTGGATGCTTAACATTCCGATTTACATCTGATGGTTCTGTTACTTATGCTGGATGGGCAGCAACGATTTCATGTGTTTTACCATGTCAAACCATAACATCCAATTTTATTTCAAGTAATCCAGCACCCCAAGCAGATGGTATTATCCGAGTTTGTCAAGGTCAATCCGTTACATTTAATGGTTCAGGTACTTTCTCAAACTCTGGAACGGGAGCTTCTTACCAATGGTCATTTGGAAATGGGCAAAGTGCTAATGGACAAAGTGCTTCCTATTCTTTTACTACAGGTGGCGCGTATGCTGTAAATTTGAACATTACCGATGCAATGGGTTGCAATAATTCAAATCAATTGAATAAAATTGTTCAGGTCTCTACAACTCCAACCATTACTACATCTGTCAATCCAACAACGATTTGTCAAGGTCAAACGGCCAATTTAAGTGCTGCAGTTACGATGACACCATATATTCAAAACTGTACACCACCTGTAAGTGGAACAACATTTCTTCCTGATGGTTCGGGTGCTTCGTATTCTACTGCAATAACTGTAAATTGTTATTCGAATACACAAACAGTGCAAGCTGCTTCAGATATTCAAAATATTTGCTTGAATATGGAGCATTCTTATATGGGGGATTTGAATATTAAAATTGTTTGTCCAAACGGTCAATCGGCTGTATTGAAAGCTTATCCAGGTGGTGGCGGTACGTACTTAGGTTGTCCATTAGATGACCCTGCAACCGGTCCGGGATCAGGAAGAATGTACTGTTTCACACCAACTGCAACCACTTTATTAGTAAACGGTAGCACATCTAATTGTGGTTCACCTTCAGCAGCATCCATTGTAGCCGGTAATTATATGCCAGTACAATCCTTTTCAAATTTAATTGGCTGTCCTCTAAATGGTGCTTGGACTATACAAGTAACGGATAATCTTTCGATTGATAATGGTTATATTTTCAATTGGGATATGAATTTCAACCCCAGTCTAACGCCAGCTTCTTCGTCTTTTACACCAACTATTACCAGTCAAGGTTGGCAAGCAGCAACTGGTTTGACATCAACAGGAAATACCACAGCTACAATTGCTCCTACAACGGTTGGTTCCAATTGTTACACCTACAGCATCACAGACAATTTTGGATGCTCCTATACGCACAATCAATGTATAACGGTTACCAACGGAACCATACCAACCTTTACTCAGCTTGGTCCTTATTGCCATGGAGCGACTCCAGGGACATTACCTACAACCTCTTCAAATGGCGTTGCAGGCACATGGTCTCCATCAACTGTTAGTACTGCAACTCCTGGCTCAACGACGTATACTTTTACACCTAGTGCAGGTGGATGTGTTGCTCCTGCAACAATGACTGTTGTTGTTAATGCAGCACCTTCCGTTTCTGTAAATTCATTAACCATTTGCTCAGGAGCAAGTGCAACCTTAACGGCTACCCCAACTCAAAATGGGGGAACGTATGCTTGGTCAACCGGGGCTACAACTGCGAGTATAACTGTCGCACCGACAACGACAACAAACTATACGGTCACTTACTCTTCAAGCGGATGTACACCTGCAACAGCAACAGGAACTATAACAGTCAATCCTGCACCAACAGTAAGTGTGAATTCAATTACTCTATGTTCTGGTGAAACAAATTCAATTACCGCAACACCAACACAATCAGGAGGAACGTATGCCTGGTCAACTGGAGCAACTACCAATAGTATTTCTGTCAATCCAACTTCAACATCAACTTATACCGTAAGCTATTCATTAGGTTCATGTACACCTGCTACTGCTACTTCTACAGTAACTGTCAATCCTGCGCCAATTGTTACAATAAATCCAATAACCATTTGTTCGGGAGAAACAAACACGCTTTCAGCTGTGGCAGACCAAGCAGGAGGTACTTACTCATGGTCAACAGGAGCTACCAGCAACTCGATTTCTGTCAATCCAACAACAAACACAAGTTATTCTGTGACTTATTCCTTAGGAGCATGTACGCCGGCAACAGCAACGGCTTTAGTCACTGTAAATCCCGCGCCAACAGTAAGTGTAAATCCTATTACCATTTGTTCGGGTGAAACAAACACACTTTCAGCATTACCTGATCAAGCAGGAGGAACATACACTTGGTCAAGTGGGGAATCAACTGCAAGTATTTCTGTCAATCCCACAACCAATACTAGCTATTCCGTAACTTATTCCTTAGGGGCGTGTACATTAGCAACAACAACAGCACTTGTAACAGTCAACCCTGCGCCAACTGTAAGTGTAAATCCAATTACCATTTGTTCCGGTGAAACGAATTCTCTAATTGCAACTCCAACTCAAATCGGCGGAACATACGCTTGGTCAAGCGGGCAAACGACTGCTACAATTTCTGTCAATCCAACAACAACTACAAGTTACTCGGTTACTTATTCGTTAGGGGCATGCACGCCTGCGACAGCAACGGCGTTAATTACCGTAAATCCGGCACCTATAGTAACGATTAATCCAATAACGATTTGTTCGGGTGAAACGAATACCTTGTTGGCTGTTCCTGATCAAATGGGTGGAACTTATTCTTGGTCAACAGGTGCGACAACTAATAGTATTTCAATCAACCCAACAACAAATACAAGTTACTCGGTTACATATTCGTTAGGGGCATGTACACCTGCGACAGCGACGGCAACAGTAACTGTCAATCCAGCACCGACTGTTTTTATTGCACCACAAACCATTTGTTCGGGCACCACTGGCACATTAACGGCTATTCCAAGTCAAACGGGAGGAAGTTTTAGTTGGTCAGATGGATCTACAACCGCTGCAATTTCAGTAAATCCGAATAGTACTACAACCTACACAGTTACTTATTCTTTTGGTGCTTGTACGCCTGCAACGGCAACAGGAATTTTAACTGTAAATCCAACGCCAACATTGACCGTTAATTCTCCAACCATTTGTTCGGGAAATGCGGCTAATGTTACAGCAAATGGTACGCCAACAGGAGGAACTTACGCTTGGGCCACAGGAGAAACAACTGCATCCATTAATATTTCTCCAATGACAACTTCAAGTTATAGTGTTACCTATACATTAAATGGTTGTTTAGCCAATCAAAGTACAACGGTAACAGTGAATCCAACGCCTGTGGTTACCATTCCAAGTACAACCATTTGTAACGGTCAACAAGCCACACTTACCTCCACTTGTACTCCGAGTGGTGGAACCTATTTATGGTCAAATAGTCAATCAACTAGTTCGATAAACACAAGTCCATCACAAACCATTACTTATAATTTGCTTTACGTAATAAATGGATGTAATGCAACAGGCACAACAACGGTTACTGTGAATCCTGTACCAACCATTACTTCAACAAGCGCGACAATTTGTGCAGGGCAAACGGCAACAATCACAGCGAGCAGCAATTTACCAAATGGAACGTATGCATGGAGTAGTGGGGCAACAACGAGTTCAGCTGCTGTTTCTCCAAATACAACCACCACTTACAATGTGATTTACACCTTGAATAATTGCAATAGTCTTCCTGCCAACTCCATTGTGACAGTAAATCCAGTACCAGTTGTTAGTGTTACAAGTACTTCCATTTGCGAAGGTCAAAGCGCAACTATCAACGCAACAGCAAATATTTCAGGAGGAACCTATTTATGGACTCCAAATGGGAACTCAACCAATTCAATAACAGACAACCCTATTTCAACAACTAGCTACTCGGTTGTTTATACAGTGAATAATTGCCCTTCCATCAGTACAAGTGGAACTATTGCTGTTACTCCATTACCTGAAGTTTCTTTCGTTGCCGATGTTCTAAGCGGCTGTGTTCCTCTTCAAGTTAGACTAACCAATACATCACCACTTGCAGGAAATTCAAGTGCATGTGTTTGGAGTGTTGGAAATGGAAGCAGTTATCAGCAATGTGATACCATAAACATCACTTATAATTCACCGGGATGCTTTGATGTTACATTAGTAAATACCGTTTCGGGTTGTACTAATTCTGCCAGTATTACCGATTACATTTGCGTAGAAGAAGCTCCTCAGATTTCCTTTTTTGCAAATCCGCAAGAGTTTACCGAGCCCAGCCAAACCATCACTTTCATAAATAACACAATGGGAGCAAGCAGTTACACTTGGAATTTTGGGGATAATAATGAATCTTTTGAAGCAAATCCTGGGCATTTTTACTCGGACGGAAGTCAAGGTCATGTTGTGAATTTAACGGCCACGTCTGAATTGGGGTGTGTTTCTCAAGCTCAAATTGCCATTCCGTACAAACCATCTGAAGTTTTCTACATTCCGAATACATTTACACCCGATGGCGATGGTCATAACCAAGTATTTAAACCCATTTTCACACAAGGATTTGACCCTTTCAATTATCACATGGAAATCTTCAACCGTTGGGGTGAAACCGTTTTTGAAAGCTATAATCCTGAAATCGGTTGGGATGGTTCGTATGGTGATGAAGGCTTGGATGTGCCTCAAGGAACGTATATCTACAAAATTGTTTTCAAATCACCCATAATTGATAAACGTCGGACAATAACTGGCCACGTAACCCTTATCAAATAAAGGCGCTGTTAAAAAAGGTTAAGCAAGACTAAAGGATATTTTATAAATCTTTAGCTTAGTACGCACATGAAAAAAATCCGTTTTAGTATTGCTACTTGGTTGCTGACATTTTCAGTAATAAGTCTGTTAATCATACAGGCTTTTCAAATGCTACAGCTTTACGAACGCAAAACCATTCAATTCAAAAACAATCTGCATAATTGCTTGGACAAAATTGCTTTTCGTCATGAGAAAGCGGAAGACATGCGTCGCTACATGAGTATTGTAAACAAGGATTTCAGTGGGCATTACAAAGCTGTTTTGAAGCAGGAATTTAAAAACTTACTCTCTTCCCAAGAATCCATTTCGATACAAGATACGAACGTTATTGTCAATGGAAAGTTAGAGGATTACTTAGTTATTAAAGGAAAAGCATACGATTCCATTTCGGGAGTTAGTACGGAACAAAAAGTATTAGCAAGAGATGTTCGAGAAATACGCGATTTATTTCAAGGAAAGTCGGGTAGGATTTCAGGAAATGACACGTCAACCATATCTATTCAATTGAACCAGAAAGTTCTGCAACAAATTTTCAAGAAAGCAAAATTTATCAATGAAATGATGATTGAAGCTTTTAAGGACAATGTGTACGAAACGCCTCAAAGAAGAATTGACGCCATCTTTCTTGATTCTGTCATTCGCATTGAATTGGCGAAGGAAGATTTACCGCAGAAATACAACTTTGTAATTGCTAATGAATTTGGTCGAAAAATCAAATTTGATGCAGCACCACCAACTTATAAAATGGATTTCGACACCACACGCATTGGTAGAATAACGCTTTTTCCAAGTAATTCACTCGACGAAGATTTATTTCTTTACATTCATTTTCCGTCCAAAGAAGCCTTTATTTTTAAGGAAATGAAAGCCTCTTTTTTAGTAACGATTTTATTGGTTATCATCATTGTCATTGCTTTGGTTTTCATGTTTAGAACCATTTTGGAGCAACGAAAATTGTCCGAACTTAAATCGGATTTCATTTCCAACATGACACATGAATTTAAAACGCCCATTTCTACTATTTCTCTAGCTTGTCAAGCTTTGGGAGATAATGACATGGTACCCGAAGAAAGTAGAAACAACATCTCTCCTTTTGTGAAAATGATTAACCAAGAAAACAAACGTTTGGAATTGTTAGTGGAAAGTATTTTGCAAAGTGCAGTTATCGATAAAGGGGAAATCAAGCACAATCACGTTCAATTAGATTTGAGAGAAATCGTTCAAAATCTGGTTGACAATGCAAGCTTTCGAGTACAAAGTTTAAATGGTAATATTCAGTTAATCTGTGATGGTGACAATTTTGAGATTTTTGCGGATAAAATGCATGTGACAAATCTTGTGGCAAACCTCATTGACAACGCCATTAAATACAGTGGTGAGACCGTTGAAGTAAATATTCTACTTCGAAAAGAAAATAATTTGTTAAAATTATACGTTAGTGATAAAGGTGTAGGTATCAAAAAGGAGCATTTACCTAAGATTTTTGATAAACTATACCGCGTTCCAACAGGTAACGTACACAATGTCAAAGGATTTGGTCTTGGCTTGAGCTATGTCAAATCTATTTGTGAAGAATACGGTTGGAATATTGACGTAAAAAGTGTTTACGAAGAAGGAACGACATTTATTATAACATTCAAAACGACGAAAAAATGGAAAGGAAATTAAATGTATTATTAGCCGAAGATGATGAGAATCTAGGTCAGCTATTGTACTCGTATATGTTGAACAAAGGTTTTTCAGTGACCTTAGCGCGCACAGGGAAAATCGCCTACGACAAATACATTGGGAATAAAACACATTTTGATATTCTTGTTTTGGATGTCATGATGCCAGAAATGGACGGGTTTACATTGGCAAAGGAAATTCGCGAGTTAGACAAGCAAATTCCAATTATTTTCTTGACGGCAAAATCACTGAAAGAAGACAAATTGCATGGTTTTGAAATTGGAGCAGATGACTACTTGACAAAGCCATTTTCAATGGAAGAATTAGTGGCACGCATCCAAGCTGTTATGAAACGTGTTGCACCTGAGAAAAAAGATGTAAACGAAGCGCTTTATGTGGGTAAAATCAAATATGAGCCTGAGTTAAGTACGTTACATTTGGTGGATGGTCCCAAAAAATTGACAACAAAAGAAAATCAATTGTTACATCTTTTGGCTAAAAACAAAAACGAAATCTTGGATCGTCAAGCTACGTTGAGAGCTGTTTGGGGTGATGACAATTACTTCAATGGACGAAGCATGGACGTTTACATTGCTAAATTGCGTAAATTATTGAAAGAAGATCCGGCATTGGAAATCATGAATATTCATGGTGTTGGTTTCAAATTAATCGTTAAAGATTAACTTTGTGAATGCAACGGATTTTCTTTTCCAATCTGGTCCTGGCTTTATTCTTGAATTTACTGATCAAGCCGCTTGCCTTATTTGGAATTGATGCAACCGTTCAAAATCGTGTAGGACCCGAAGCATACGGACTTTATTTTTCGCTGTTAAACATCTCCGTTATCTTTAATATGATGCTCGATTTAGGCATCAATAATTATACGGTAAAAAGTATTGCTCAAAAGCCTGAAATCGCTAAGCGCTATTTTGGGAAACTGATTACTTTTCGTATCGTTCTTTTTGGATTCTATTTGATGCTCACACTCTTAACTGCCGTTGTTATTGGCTACGACAGTTATCAAATGTATCTTCTTTTTCTACTGAGCATCAACCAGTTTTTGATTTTAATTACTGCCTATTGCCGCAGTCATTTTTCAGGTCTTCATCTCTTCAAAACCGATTCATTTCTTTCTGTTATGGATCGAACGTTATTGATACTATTTTGCGGAGCAGTTTTGTTTATTCCCTCACTTGGATTCAAAATTTCCATAGAGTTATTTATTTGGATTCAGATGTTGTGTTACGCCATCACGGCTGTTGTTGCGCTTACCATTTTACTAAAACACCTCAAAGGTTCTCTTTTTGAATGGAATCCCAAATTTAGTTTCGCCGTCATAAAACGCAGTATTCCGTATGCGATGTTGGTCGTGCTGATGTTGTTGTACACACGCATCGATGGAGTTATGTTGGAACGCATTCATCCGAACGGAGACTACGAATCAGGCGTATATGCGCAAGGTTTTCGTCTGTTGGATGCCTTGTTCATGTTCGGGATGATTTTCGTTGGATTGTTGTTTCCTATCTTTTCTAGGTTGCTAAAAGAATCGATGGAAAGTGTACGAGTGATGATTAATAACGCCGGAAATTTATTGATGTCAGGTGCTATATTGATTGTCTTTTTTACCAATTGTAATGCATTGAAATTATTGGATTTAATCTATGATCATGCACAAGAATCAGCGCCTTCCTTTCAATGGTTAATGTTAAGTTTTCTTCCGATTTGCATGAATTTTATTTTTGGAACCTTGCTTACTGCCAATGGCGATATGAAATTATTGAACTTAAGCTCGCTCGGTGGAATTGTTGTCAATGTGGTTGTAAACTTGTTTTTCATTCCGAAATACGGAGCTGAGGGAGCAGCATTTGTGGCATTCGTTACACAGTGTTTTGTGGCACTGATACAGTTCTTTTATTGCATCAAAAAATTTGGAATTGGCTTCAATCCTTTATTGGTATTAAGATATGTGGTTCTTGTTGCAGGGCTATACCTCATCTATTTCTTGTTGGGTAGCAATCCGTACTTCATGTTGATTCAACTTTCGTCGGGTGTTGTTCTACTTTTTGCCCTTTCGTTTCTTCGATTTGAAAACGTAAAAATGTTGCTTTCTCGCGCATAAATTTCAAATAAAATCGACTTTTTTTAGTTTATAGGTAACAATCTAACCAAACGTTAAAAACCCTAACTTCGCGGAGCAAAACTAACTATGGAAAATAAAGACCTTAACCTCAACGCTGAGCGTGACAACCTGATACAATTCATTTGGAAAAACAGAAAACCAATCATACTCATTACAGGTATTGTTGGCGTTGTTGCTGTCGTTGTTTCTTTTCTGATTACACCTTTGTATTTATCCACTGCGATTGTATTCCCAGCAGCATCTAGTAGTGTTTCTTTCTCAGAGCAACGAAATGTGAAAGCAGCAGCCATGGATTTTGGTGAAGAAGATCAAGCTGAACAATTGGTTCAAATCCTTCAATCTTCTCGTATTCGCGACAAAATCGTTAAGAAGTTTGATTTGTATAAGCATTATGAAATTGCACAAGATGATGCTAATAAACATTTCAAATTGAATCAAGCATATAATGGAAATTTCACATTCACTCGTACGCGTTATGGTTCCATTCAAATTGACGTTTTAGACGAAGACCCAAAATTGGCGGCCGAAATGGCAAATGAAGTGGTGGATTTAATTGACACCGTTAAAAACGAAATGATTCAAGAAAGAACGAAGCCTGCATTTGAAATCAACCGTCGTAAATTGGCACAATTAGAGGGCACAAAGGATTCGATCTTGTTTATTTTGGATAGTCTTTCTGGTTTAGGGGTTGTTTCCAACGACATTCGTTCAAATCTGTATCAAGCTTTAGTTGATTCCAAAAATCCTGCTGAAAAAGCAGAAATCAAGGCAAAAATTGACATGAATACAAAATTTGGCTCACGTTACGATGCCCTTGAACACATGCGAAATGAGTTGATTATCAAAATCGAAGATTTCAGAGTTTCATACGAACAAGCTGAATCAGATGCCAACACGCAGTTTAACCACAAATTTATTGTTGAGAAGGCAGTGGTTGCAGATAAAAAAGAAAAACCAAAACGCATGATTATTGTGCTTGTTGCGACTATTGGCGGATTTGTTTTCTCAGTGTTCTTTTTATTGATTCGTCAACGTTTACAGGAACTTAAACTGAAAGCGTAGTGCGCACCCGTCTCGGATTCACTCCTGTTATAATTGCAACAGCATTAGCTGCTTTGTATGCTTTACTTATTTGGAGCGATCTGAGTGTTTTGACCTTATTTCCTTTAGGTTTATTATTGATTTATTTCGCTATTTATGAAAGTGAAAAAGTATTTATTTCACTGGCTTTCTTAACGCCACTTTCAGTAAATATTGAAGAATTCACGCAAAGTTTTGGCTTGTATATTCCCACAGAGCCCATACTTTTTGGATTCATGATTTTGTTTAGCGCTTTTCAAATTCAATCGCCATTTCTAGAGAAAAACATTTGGAAAAGCCCCATTATTAAAGCGGTAGCGGTTTATTTGTTTGTTATCATCTTAACGGCAATAACAAGTAGTCATCCCATTGTTTCGCTGAAATTTTTGCTGGCACGCTTGTGGTTTATTGTGCCGATGTTAATTTTTGGCACTCATTTTTTCCAACTTGAAGCCAATCGAAGACGGTTTTTTTGGTTGTTCCTAATTGCTTGTTGCTTGGTGATTTTATACACTTTGGCGCACCATTCCATGTATGCTTTCGGTGAAAAAGAAGGACATTGGGTGATGTGGCCCTTTTTCAAAGATCATACAATTTACGGAGCTATTGTCGCTTTTATTTTACCCATCAGTGTGGCGCTTTTGTGGAGTGATAAACACACACCATTAACGCAAGCAATCTTAATTTCATTGATTTTAATTGTTTTACTTGGCTTGTTTTTCTCCTATACGCGTGCGGCTTGGTTGAGTGTCATTGCTGCGATTGGTGTTGGGTTCTTGGTGTATTATAAAGTCAATTTTAAGATACTTGCGAGCGCTTTTTTGGTTGCACTCTTGGGGGTTTGGTCGCAATGGGATCAAATACAAATCGAGATGTCGCGCAACAAATTAGAACACACCACTGAAAACTTTGATGAGCGTCTGCAAAGTGCAGCGAACGTTACAACGGATGCTTCCAATTTAGAACGCATCAATCGTTGGAGTTGTGCTATAGAAATGTTTAAACAACGCCCTGTTTTTGGTTATGGCCCGGGCACGTATGCCTTTGAATATGCACCCTTTCAGGAACCTGAAAACTTGACCATCATTTCAACGAATTTCGGTGATATGGGAAATGCGCACAGTGAATATTTAGGTGCACTTTCTGAGATGGGCGTACTAGGGCTTTCTGCCTTTATTGGTATAGTTGCGGCTATTTTCTACAGCATTATAACCTTGTATCACGATTGGCCAAAAGAAGACCGTAAAAACAGAGTCATGTTAATGGGATTTATCTTAGCGCTTACAACTTATTTCGTCCATGCCTTCCTGAATAATTTCCTCGACACCGACAAAGCAGCCGTTCCAATTTGGGCCATTTGTGCGATGGTTGTCATCATGCGCGTGCAATTGGACAAAGGTGAAATTTCAACAGAAAAAACGGGTAGATAATCAATTTACCTTCCTAACCAAAGCGGTGGATTCAAGGTTTGAATTCCTGCACTGCTTACAAAATGTACTTCAAAGTGGCAAACTGAAACACCGTCCGAAACTAATAAGCTTCCAATGTTTTGTTTCGCGGAAACTTTCGAACCAATCCTTACACTTTTATCCGCTAAGTTACTATAAACCGTACGGTAAGGTCCATGCTTAACAATCACTACCCACCCAGCTCCGGTTATACTGAATACACTCGTTACTTCGCCTTCAAAAACTGCACGTACAGAAGCTCCTTTACCGCACGTGATGTCAATTCCGTTATTGTTGGTGTATACGTCTTTCAAAGTTGGGTGTGCATTACGTCCAAAACGCTCGGTAATCGTTCCTCCTGAAACAGGCCAAGCAAGAGCACCTTTCTTAGATTCAAAACTTTTACCAATGGCTTTTCCTTCGTCTGAATCGTTTTCTTCAAAATTCGTTGTGCTCGTTGTGGATTGTTCGTCCGCAAAAGGATCTTTGGCTGTTGTCGTCGTTTTTGAACCCGTTCCTGTTTTGGCTGTTCCTTTGGAGTCTGTTTTGCTCGTTGTTGTTTTAGCTGCTGTATTCTTCTTTTTATTGGCGGCTGCTAATTTTTTCTTATCCTCCAATTCTTTCTGGCGTTTGCTTTCTGCCGCAACTTCTGATTTAATGGCTGCATCAATTTTCTGCTTTAAGGCTTGCTTGTTTTTTTCATCCTCTTGCAATTGGGCATACAATTTCTCTTCTTCCTTTTTGAATTTTCGGTACGTTTTTTCCTTGGAGCCTTTATCCTTTTCAATTTGATCGCGTTCTTGCTTTTTTTCTTCTAAGGCTAACAATTTATTCTCCTTTTCGATGCCAATATTTTTGATTTCGGTTTTAATCAATTGTTGATTTTGCTTTATCAAAGCCAATTGTTTTTTCTGAATTTGAGCAACTTTCTTTAAGTATTTATTGCGTTTTATGGCGTCGTGATAATTGT
The DNA here is from genome assembly GCA_964534495.1 of uncultured Lishizhenia sp. Classification (GTDB taxonomy): domain Bacteria; phylum Bacteroidota; class Bacteroidia; order Flavobacteriales_D; family Crocinitomicaceae; genus UBA952. Next base: position 5,424 of record CAZHPL010000028.1, on the reverse strand, counting down.
TCGCTGAAAGAATAAACATGATTTTTCCGAAATTATTTCGGTGCTTGTACGCATACAAAACCATCGCTTTATAACGAATTTTAAGGTCTTCCAAGCGTTTTGTCAAGCGAGAAACTTCTTGCTTTTTCTCAATCATTTTCACTTCTGCGACACGCACTTGATTGTCAAAAACACGCACCAAAGCTTCACGGCTCTTGATTTGGTTCTCCAATAAGCGCAACTCATTCAAAGAAGCTTCAGAGTTATTCTTTACTTTTTGAAGTAAGTTCTTCGTATTGGCAATTTTCTTTTCCAGCTTCTGCTTTTCGCGCTTTAAGTAATCGCTACTTTGCTGAGAAAATCCGTTGCTAACTACAAGAACTAGAAACAATAAACTAATTATCGCATTTCTCATAAGTATCCGGGATAACAATGATTAATTCTTGAGGTTCGTCAATTTCCGTTTTTTCATATTCCAAGCGCACCAATAGGTGGTTTCGAGGCGTTTTGATTTCAATCTCCACTTTCTTAGGGACACCAATTGCATTTATAAGCTCGCGCTCGGTGTAATCTACACTAATTTCCGTAGAATCACTTGGGCTCAAAATACTCGTTCTTCGTAGATTGCGACCATCGGGTGTTAAATAATACGTAATAACAATATCGTCTTTAGGCTTACGGTCTAATTTGCGTTTGTCTTTTTTCTTGTGCGTTGAAATGGCATATTGAAATGGATTATTAATCACAAAATATTTTTGGCTCACATCGTAGTCCAACGGTCTTCCTAGGAATAATTCCTCGATATTTCTATAGGTAAAATCGATGCCAAACATTTCACGTATATAACTTAAGGTTTGCTTTTGATAACACTTGTCACGTTTATTTACAACCGTCACAGAATCCTTAGTAATCATAGCTGTTACAATCGGAATCTTCATGTAAGTTATGATAGCGTTAAAAGCACTGTCGGTTACAATTTTTGTACTGGTTTTGAAGGAAATAGCACGCGTTGTGTCTTTGTAATCAACGGCCAATTTGCTATAAAAAGTCTTCGGTTTTACTTTCGATAAACTGTCCAAAACTTCCAGGTGTTCCTTGTCTTTCTTTTTGGGTAATTTCTCTGCACTCGTGATTTCTCCGAGCGTTTTTGGAGCACAAGAAAACAAATACACTACACCGAATAGCGCAAAGAATAATTTAAAACTTCGGTTCATAGTAGGTTTTGTTTTGAATTTTTTTAGGCAAAATGGTATTCATTGAACCTGCTTTTTCTGCCTTTTTCCAATAGTCAACTGCATTATCTATTTGTTTCAAAAAGTAAAAGCAATCACCCATGTGTTCCAACACAATTTTGTCCGTCGAAAGTTGCTTTTCTGAAATTCCCAACAAATGCAAGGCTTCTATATATTTTCCTTCACGGAACAAATAATAAGCGCGTGTGTCTAAAAATCGGGCGTCTTCTGGAGCACTTTTTTCCAATTCAGTTACCAATTCTTTTGCTGTTGTCAAATCAATATTGTGCAAGCAAAGTCGATAAGCATAATTGTTTTTTAAGAATAAACTTTTGGGTTGTTTTTCAATGGCTTTTTGGTAATAGGATTTTCCTTTTTCAAAATTATTTTTTGCAAAATACGATTCACCTAATTGTCCATTTACTTCCGCTTCAAGTGTTGCGTCGTTTACAATAATATCCAATGAAGCTTCTAATTTTTCAATGGCTTGATCGTATTTTCCTTTTTGGTTGTAAGCAACACCTGCTGTGAAATAAGGCATTGGCTGAACGGGAAACAATTCAAAACACTTTTCACTGTCAACCGCTAATGAATCCCATTGCTCATTCTCATATTCCAATAATAAAATTTGATTCCAAACTTGAAATAAATTCGGATCGTATTTAACTGCACCTTTATAGGCCTCAACAGCTTCCTCGTTTTGATTGTTTTTTAAATAGTAATCACCTTTCAACGAATAAACTTTCGGATTTTTTGGGTATTGCGCCACCATGTAATCCACCAACGATTTTAAGTCTGTATCGGTAGGGTTTTCTTCCTGCAAAGCCATTAAAATGCGCATTTTTTGGTCGATATTCGGGCCATCCAAACGAACACTTTTTTTCAATAATTTCAAGCCTTCTTTGACGTTGGCATTCTGCATTTCAATTTCTCCCAACATCATCACCGCTAAACCATTGTTTGGATCTTTCAATACCAATTCGCGCAACATTGTCGTTCCTTCATTATAGCGTTTGCGCTGCATGTAGAAATCAACTAGATTCGCGATAATATTTGGCTCATCGGGATATTTCGTGCGTGCGTCCATTAGCACTTGCAAAGCCTCTTTGTCTTTCTTTACGGAAGCATACAATCTGAATTTCTGCAAAGCAATTTCAGGGCTCGAACCCACGTACTTTTCCATGGTATTCAATACTTCCAATGCTTTGTCTAATTTGCCTAATTTCATGTAATTTTCGGCAGCACCCAAATAATACTCAATGTTCTGAACCTCAGATTTACTCAACTTTTCAAAACAAGCAGCGGCTTCAGCATTCTTTCCGATTTCCTCGTACATGAATGCCAATTCTGATTGGTAATATTTGTTTTTGGGGTCAATATCTGCTGCACGCTGCGTATGAATAGCCGCATTGTTTACGTCGTCTTTCATCAAATACAATTGCGCCATGGCAAAATGTACGGCATCGTCTTTTTCGTCTTCCAAAAGACAGGTGTTGAATTTCCCGAGTGCTTCGTCTAATTCACCATTCAATTTCAAACGAACACCTTCGTGAAAGGTCTTAATGTATTGAATAGAATGGGTGGTCGAAGCGGGTTTCTTAACCGATTTGCAAGCTGCTAAAGACAGCGCCAAAAAAACAACTAAACTTAATTTATGCATGAAATGTACTGAAATCTCCTAAACTCAAATCTTTTGCTGTTCCGTCATAAACAACATTTGAGCCAATCATTGAGTCGGCAATAACTGCGTTTACAATTTTGGTGTTTTGTTGAATATTGGTGTTGCGAATAACACTATTTGAAACAACCGTTCCTTTACCAAGTGAAACATGTGGACCAACAACAGCGTTTTCAATCACAACATCTTCACCAATATAACAAGGTGGAATAATAACGCTATCACTGAATTTAGCTGAAACATGCACCATTTCAAGGTTTTTCTCAAAGTCATATTCCAATACACGTTGATTGGTTTGAACCGTAACTTCTTTGTTTCCACAATCCAACCATTCGCTCACTTCTCCCGGTTTGAAAACACAACCATCTTGTGTCAAACGACGTAATGCATCCGGCAATTGGTATTCACCACTTTTAATAACATTATTGTCAATCAGGTATTCCAATTCTTTTCGCAAACGAGCTCCATCTTTGAAATAATAAATACCAATCATGGCTAGGTCAGAAACAAATTCTTTTGGTTTTTCAACGAAGTCGATGATTTCTCCTTTATCGTTCATTTTAATAACACCAAAAGCACTTGGGTCTTCAATTTGTTTTACCCATAAAATACCTTCATCTTCTGAAGTGATTTTAAAATCAGCACGGAAAAGTGTGTCCGCAAATGCCACAACTACTGGACCTGTTAATTTTTCAGCAGCACACAATACAGCATGAGCCGTTCCCAATGGTTGTTTTTGGTAATGAATCGAGCCTTTTGCACCTAATCCTGCGGCAACTTCCAATAATTCGCGTTCCACTTCTTCACCAAATTCACCCACTACGAAAGCGATTTCATCTATTTTTTCTTCGCAAATCCCTGCGATATCTTCCACCAAACGGTGAACAATGGGCTTCCCTCCTACTGGCACTAAAGGTTTCGGAACCGTTAACGTGTGCGGACGCAATCTGCTTCCTCTTCCTGCCATTGGTACAATTACATTCATAAGTTGTTATTTTTAGTTAGTTAGATTGCTTTTATTTTGTTCCTGTGCTTCCAAATCCACCGGCGCCTCTCTCCGAATCATTTAAGAATTCAACCGCCTCGAGTTGCACTTGTTCAACTTTGCAAAACACCAATTGTGCTATGCGCTCGCCGTCTTGAATCTCCACTTCTTCAGCAGAAAGATTAATCAAAATGACACCTATTTCTCCACGGTAATCCGCGTCCACAGTTCCTGGTGTGTTCAGAACGGTTACCCCTTTTTTAAGTGCGAATCCACTACGCGGTCGAACTTGACATTCCAAACCATTTTCCATTTCGAGAAATAAGCCTGTCTTAACAAGTGCACGACCTAATGAAGGAATCAAGATAGGTTCGTCCAAATTTGCTCTAACATCCATTCCTGATGAGCCTGCTGTTTCATATTGCGGCAGTGGATGCTTTGATTTATTGTGGATTTTTACTTGCATAATTTTACTTGTAACAGACAAAATTAGTAAAAAGCAAAGGGTCTCACCTGCTGTTAATCAAGAGTAATCAACAATGAAACTTGAACAAAATTGGTTTTTAGAACCAAAAACAAGCTTTGTGAAGAGCAGAAAAACAAATTCTCGCTTTCAAGAAAATGGTGGAGTGGAAAATTGTTCTCCTGTTTAGATTCGTTTTTCGTTAGAAATCAACGTAATCCTGTTTCTCCTTAAACGGCTGTTGAAAAGTCCATTTACTGTAAAATGCGAAACAAGCTAAAAATTCTATTTTTGTCCGCATGACTCCAAAAGGCAAACTAATTATCATAGGTGGAGCTGTTGACAAAGGCAGTTTTACCGAAAGCAATTTTACCGAACAAGTTGAAAAAAACCTTAACTTTTTCGAAGAAGGAATTCTCAAAAGAATCATTGTTGAATCTAAAAACGGAAAAGATTCACGCATTGAAATCATTCCAACAGCGTCGAAAATTCCAGATGTTGTGGGTCCAGAATATGCTAAAGCATTCAAATATTTGGGTGCAGAGAATGTGGCAGTACTTAAAATTGAAAACAGAGAAGAAGCTTTAGCTGAAAGCTCATTGGAACGCATCAAAGCGGCTGACGTGATTTTCTTTACAGGTGGTGACCAATTGCGTTTAACGTCCATTATTGGTGGAACGCCCATGCACGATGCGATGTTGCAAAAATACCAAGACGAAGAATTCATTTACGTTGGAACGTCAGCAGGTGCGGCAAGTGCAAGTAAAAGTATGATTTATCAAGGTTCAAGTCACGAAGCTTTATTGAAAGGTGAAATCAAAATCACTAGTGGATTAGGAATGATTGACCATGTTGTTGTGGATACGCATTTCGTACAACGAGGTAGAATTGGGCGTTTGTTTCAAGCTGTGGTGAGCAATCCGAAAACTTTAGGAATTGGTTTAGGAGAAGACACAGGTCTTTTGGTAACGGAAGGAAATACAATGGAAGCATTGGGTTCAGGATTGGTGATTTTAGTTGACGGGCGCCATATTTCGGACACAAACATTACGGACGTAAATATTGGCGATCCGATTTCTATCAAAAA
>CAZHPL010000027.1:0-19448 GCA_964534495.1 uncultured Lishizhenia sp. | reverse complement strand
AATCGTTCCACCTGCTCGGTAACCATCTAACTGTGCCATTTGAATCGTTTCGTACACAATTCCCTGACCTGCAACCGCCGCATCACCGTGAATTAGAACGGGACAAACTTTGCTTTCTTCTTTGTAAACGTGGTCGATTTTTGCTCTGGAAATTCCTTCCACAACTGTATTAACAGCTTCCAAGTGTGAAGGATTGGGTGCTAAAGTCAAGCCCATTCCTTTTCCATTCGCCAAGGTAATATGTGAAGTGTATCCTTGGTGGTATTTCACGTCACCATCAAATACATCATCGAAATCAAATTCTTTTCCTTCAAATTCGGAGAAAATGTCACGTGGTCTTTTTTCAAAAATATTCGCTAATGAATTCAAACGACCGCGGTGTGCCATTCCCATCACGAAATATTCTACACCTAAATCTGCACCTTTGTTTACTAAAGTATCCAATGCTGGAATCAAGGCTTCACCACCTTCAATGGAAAAACGTTTTTGACCCACGAATTTTTTACCTAAAAAGGCTTCAAAACCCGTTGCTTGATTCAATTTTTTATAAATCTGAATTTTTCTATCCTTTGAAAAAGGAACTGGATTTTTTGTTTCCACTTTTCGGCGAATCCACTCGATTCTTTCCGGGTCACGCATGTACACAAACTCCGTTCCGATGGATTGGCAATACGCTTCTTCCAAGTGATTGATGATTGCTCGAAGTGTTGTTGCACCTAGACCAATTTGATCACCTGCTTGAAAAACAACGTCCAAATCCGCTTCCGTCAAACCAAAATTTTCGATAGACAAAGTTGGCGTGTATTTACGTCGCTCGCGCACTGGATTGGTTTTCGTAAACAAGTGGCCTCGTGTACGGTAACCGTTTATTAGGTTAATGACTTTAAATTCCTTTTGGAAATTTTCCGGGATTTCACCGTCGTTTTCGTAGTTAGTTTGAGCAAATTCAAATCCTTCAAAGAATTTTTTCCAACCTGCATCAACGCTCTCAGGGTCTTGTCGGTACTGTTTGTACAGATAATCAATCGCATTCACATCTGCGTTTCCGACGTAAGAAACTTTATCCATCCTAAATTTGTAGAAAAATTGCGAAACAAAGTTATCAATATTAGCAACACGCAAAACTTTTTTAAGTGCTAAGTTTGTGTAGATGGCTGTTTTTATTTCCGAGTTCAAATTTTTTGCTTTCTCAATTTGTCGCAACATTTTTTTATCTTGCACCTCCTCAAGTGAAACACATGCACATTTGTATAGTTGAAGACGAGAAAAGTTTGGCTGAAATGATACAGTTGAATTTGGAATTAGACGGTTATGAAGTCCAGGTTTTTAGTGATGGAAAACTGGCTGCTAGTGCTTTTGCGCATGAAATTCCGTATGACTTGGTTATTTTGGACGTGATGTTGCCGCATGTGAGTGGTTTGGATTTGTGTCAACTGATTCGGGAGAAAAGTCGCGTTCCTATTTTGTTCTTGTCCGCTAAAGGAACAACCGCCGATCGCATCAATGGTTTGAAATTAGGCGCCAACGATTATTTACCCAAGCCTTTTGATTTGGAGGAATTGTTGTTAAAAGTGCAAATTTTAACACGCCGAGAAATCGAAAATCCAGTTCCAAATCACTTTATGATTGGCTCGCTGACAGTTGATTTGGAAACATTCGAAGTGGCGAACGAAAAAGGTGAAGTGGTGCATACTTTCACCAAGCGCGAGGTAGATTTGTTGGCATTTTTCAAGGAAAAAGAAGGAAAAGTAGTCTCTCGCGACGAAATTTTAGACGCTGTTTGGGGCAAAGACCAATTCCCAACTTCTCGCACCATCGACAATTACATTTTGGTTTTCCGCAAATTATTCGAAAAAGACGCACGCCATCCCGAGCATTTTTTCTCGGTGAGAAGTGTGGGCTACAAGTTTTTGGGGTAAGGAGGTTGCGTTAGAAAATGGCCATTAATAGACCAAACTTGGCAAAATCAGGAAGTTTGGTCTGAGGGGGGGGGATTTTTAATCAGTTTCAATTTCGCATCGGGTATTGTTGGCGTTGGATGAATTAATTTACAACAATGAGATAAATAAGTCCTCCATAAATGACCAAGGGCAAAGCAACACATATCCAAACAGAAGTTGAATAATAATTACTTCCAAAGCGATTAAAGGAATTCAAAAAAACGGCTGACTTGTAAAAAAGCCAATCTGAATAAGATTCAAAATCGTTGCAACCAACTCTAAAACCTAGACAAAATATGGAAAAAGCGATAGTGATTTTGTGGGTGTCAAAATAATAATCGACCATCACACACCAACTCAATGGAATCAAAAAGTAGTAAACGATGATGTTTATTTCATTATAGGTGAGCCTCAACATTTTCGCCATTTTTCGAAGTGTATTTGCAACCAATTTGAAAATGAAATTGATCATAGAAAGTTTACTTTTTGAGGAAGTGATTAAAGTATTTTCTTTTAACCAAAAAGAAAATACTGAATTAATTTTTTGATTTATAGATTAATAAAATTGCAACTATTACATCAACAACATTCCATATCTCTCTTCCTAATGAAATTTTTTCAATTGGTTGAAACAATAAAGCAAGCCCTAAAAAAACAAATACATCTGTTTGGTTCTTTTGTTGGTTTGAATCAAATGCAAAAAAAAGAAACCCAATTGTTGCAACAAAACGTACAAATTGGTAATAACCATATGGAAAATCTACAAGACAAAGCAGTAATAATGTAGCGAGAACGAGTTTTGAAATTGTAGTAAAATTCATGTGATTAACTAGCGCAGAAAATAAGTACGAAAATAAAATAAATGACGGTTGTAGAGATAAACAATGTATAATCAATGAATCTATTATCGCTTAATTTTTTCCGTTGTTCGTAAATTGCCCAAATTGCAAATAATGCAATGAATATGATTGTCAAAATATGAAGTTTATCTGAAAGATTAAGTGTGTCTTGTACAGGTAATGCATCATCCGTAATGTATTTATTTCCAATGGAAGCAAACAAGGAAGCTAGCATTAATCCTATTTTTTCTTCACTTAGTTTATTTGGCAGAAATAAGCTAAAGGATGCTAAAAAGAATGAAATAAATAACGTCAAAAATAACTTTATAAATAGGCTCCATTTGTTTCTTATTAATTGAATTTCAACTTTAAAGGATCTATATTTTGCATTTTTTTTAATATCCGTATTTCCAAAATTTGATTTGTAGTTATTTAATCCACAAGAGGTTTTTACGCTTAACTGTTTCCATTTTTCGATATATTCAGGTGAAAACCTTGAGTTTTTGTAATCAAAGTATATTTTCGATTCATTTTTAGTGAATTTAAAATATTCTAAATTCAAGTTGATTTTTTGAACATCAAATGGAAAATTATGAATATCAAAAGGATTGAGAACTTTTATGGTTGCCTTAACCTCTGAATGATATTTTCCATTTTTAAGTTTGTATTGATTTGTGAAATTATAATTGATTTCTGTTGAGTTAACAATATCAACATATTTTTCAATCTCATAATATTCATCATTTGAATTTACCCAAATCCAAAGTACAACATCGTATGTCGAATTCACATAATCAATTTTATATATATCCTCTACATATATTCCTGCTGTATAATCATGATTTTTTGAATTAGCTTCAATTGAAACTAAAATTGAGAAAAAAAGAAATAATATTACTTTCATGATATTAAATTACAGGTACTAAAGCACTTTTGACAACGATAATTTGATTCAATAAAGGATTTATAATCAAAAAACTGTTAATTGAAACTAGGCATAAATAAAAAATTGAAATTATAAAAATCGAATGGAATTTATTCAGTCGAAGATTTTCTTCAAATGATGAGCCTAATTGAAACACCCATTTTCCTGACAAAATAGCAAAAAAATTACTTACAATTATATTCAGAGAAAATAGCAAAACAATTAAACCAAAGTGCTTGATAACTAAAAAAGAATCAACTTTCGCAACTATTAAACTGTTTAAAAAAGAAAATACATTTTCATTGATACTTAATAAGATTAATACAAAAATGCTAATCATTTGTGCTGAAAGAAAAATAGTTCTTGAAGTCTGATTTTCTTCTAAAAGTAATATTTTGTTAAATCTTCGTGACCAAAAAACAGAAGTGAAAATTAATATAGTAATTCCAATTGCTGCCAATAATAAATAACTCAAAATGTTGTTCATGATTTTGTTTTTTAATTTGATATAACTATTTCCCAAAATTCAATAATTCCATTTTCATTTGGTAAATCTCCTATTTTGAAATTTCTTGAAGTGGTTTCCCAAAAATAAAAAGGTTTATCTCTATAGTACTTATATTTTCCATTAATATTCTTTAAGTTGACACCTAACATTGAATGCCTATATTGATTACTATTAAAAATAACAACTTCGTAACCAAAGTGATTCAAAATTGAAAATAAAAATAAAGTTCTAGTATCGCAATCCCCTGATAATTTTGTGGCAAAATCCAATGGTGTTATTAAACCAAAAGGTTCAGGACCATTACAAGGAATACCAGCATCTAACATTTGCCGAATAACAGGGTCTTGCCTAGATATTGGGTTACCACAATCTTCGGTTAATACCATTGAATATTTCATACTTTGAACCATTGTAACGATTACATCTGCAAATCTTTTTTTATTTAAATTATTTGCAACTCTTATGCTGTCAAGCATATAATAGATAGAATTTAGGCGTGTACTATCAAAATTTAGAACGCTTTTGTAAACTTCTGTAAAATTATTGATGTTTCTAAATTGAAGATTATTCAAGTTCTTTCTACTTTGACTTGCGTCTTCTACATCAATAAAGTACCTTCCCTTGTAAACATTTGAATTGAAATCTTCCCATTCTAATTTAATTTCTAATAAGTTTAGGTTTTTTGCTGAATCAATAATTGGATTTATTTCAGGTACAATTACCTTTTCTTCTTCATTTTGTCTTTCAGTTCGCGGTTTATAATCAGTATTTAATTCAAATAAGGAGACTATACCTCCAACTAGGAAAATAAGAAATGCCAAGCCAATTATCCAAGATAAGACATTGAATAGTACTGATAAAAATTTTAATGCCTTGCCAATAAATGGTGAAGACACAGAGATTAACAGATAAATGAGTATAAGCGCACCCCAAATAATCACAGGAAGAATAGATGGTGATAAGCTTAGGATTACGATGAAAATAGCTAAAGCAAATAAAATTGGAATAATGCTTGTACATCCTTCTCTACAACCTAATTGATTGTAAATTTGTTCTTTAGGAATAATTTCCTTTTCCTTTTTCCAATAAGTAGTACAATCTGAATTTGCATATTCAAATTCTATATTCCCTTTTTCATCTAATCTAGAATTACCTGTCCTTTTATCTTGAATACATTGCCATTCACCCCAATAGGTATTTCCAATTGTATCTAAATAATATTCATACCTTTTTCTATGATATAAAATTTCGTATTTACCAGTTTTTGTGTGTGGCAAATATGAACATATCCAGTTCCCCCAATAAGTTGAGCCATCGGAATTGTAATATTGGTATCGAATACAAAATTCTTTTGTTTCCGTTTCTCCAGTTGCTTTGCCTTGTTCATAAAAGCTGACTAATTCAGTTTTTGCGTTTCCATTAGTTATAATTGCTTCAATAGGAACTTTGGTCCATTCATCCCAATATAATTCACAAGCTTCATTTTTAACTCTCTCTTTTCTGATTTCAATTGATCCGTCCTCACCAATTCTTTCTTCTGTATTTCCAGTAAAAGCATATGGTACACAAATTATTTTCTTATAAGTTACTCTAAAGGAGAATAAGCATGGGCAATTTTCAAAATATCCGTGAACAAATTCATCTTTTATTTGAGTATGTTCTAAATTATATTTTGTATCAACATATAACTCAATAGGATTTATTATATATTCCTGATTTTCTTTTATTAATACAATGCTTTCAGATAAATTTATTATTGGAAAGTTCTCTTTCTTTAAATCAAATTCGTCTGTTGATACTTTTTGAATAGGAATAACTTGTATATCATAAAAACTTCCAATTGAAAATTTCTCTTGATTTGTCTTGTTTGATAGGTAAATATCCTTTTCTCCTCTATACTTACATGTAATCTCACCGGTGTAAAAGTGAATTTCAGTAATTTCAATTTCTTTTTGCCAACTATTCATGACCTTCAGATTTTAAGAAATCTTCATGGCTTAATCTAATTGGCTCATTAACTTTTTTGAGTTTAGTATTAAAGGGGGCGTCTTCAAACTTGGATGATATTGCTTTTGGATTTCGTTTTCTGTACTGATGTGATAAGTAACTAAGAGATGGATTCTTTTTAACAACTTCACAATATAGAGCATTTAATTTATCGTAATTTCTATAAATCTGGCTGATTAATTTGTTTTTTTCTTTTATGAAGAGCTGATATTCTTTTTGAACGATGTAAATATCTACTTCTCGTTTTATTTGATAATATGACTTTTCTTGCTTATTGTTCTCTATACCTTTTTTATTCAACTGATATTTAAGATAAATTGGAGACAAAAAAATAGCAAAACTTAAAAAAGTAAATAGCCAAATTTCTGGATGTTTTTTATGTAAATCAACTAATTCATTAATAATTTGATTTCCATGAAAATTAATAACCAAAAGATGTTTGAATAAAAATACTTCCATGCTTTTTATTGCAAACAAAGAGAAAATGGCAACTGATAGAAATCTAATGATATATGCTAGTACTAAAGATTTTTTCTCTTCTTCTTTTCTTGGAAGTGTGTGAGGTTCTAAATCCAACATGTTTATAAAATAGATATTACAAATCAGAAAAGTCAAAGCACTACTCAATATAATCCCAACAATAATATTTTTAGAAATTTCTGAGAATAATGCCGCAAGTGCAATGAATACATAAATAATAATGAAAAGAAATATTTTACCTATTAGTGAAAAAGTTGATTGACTTGCACTATTACAGTCTCTTAAAATGGCAACATTTGCACCTGCTAATTTCCAAAGAAAATCGGACATAAAGACTTTTTAAACTTCTTTTACAAAATCATCGGGGTTTTCGTCAATTTCTTTTGATTTTTTCTCTTTCCACTTGCTTATGATTTGCTCATTAAGTTCCTCTTGGGCTTTGAGCAACAAAATCTTTTCCTTTTTCTTTATCTCAGCAGCATGATTGACAACTTTATTTATTTGTTGCCCATTTTTGTCTTTATAAAATTCGGAAGTGATTTCAATTCCATATTCTGCAACCGCTAATTCTTTAACATTCTCATCCATATAGTCATATGGGCCTTTGATAAGCATCATTTTAAAGAAAATTGGAGTTAACTCTATAACCATGAAAAGAAGAGTTATGAAAAATGAAATCCAAAAGCCAGCAACCTCTTCAGCTAATTGAATTCTAATAGCTAGGCCGTTTAGTCCTTCAGCATTAATGTCTAGATTCCTGAGTTCAATATTTCGGTCAAGAATAATTTTGGCTCTTTCTTTTTTTAAACGGAGTAAATCATTTCTTGTACTTTTTTTTAGGCTTATCCAAGTTTTATAGGCTGTTTTTTTTGATTTATATAAATTTGAATGTGTTGGACAGTTTTCTCCTCTAGTGCAGGGATTTCCAGTGTATTTACCAGTTCCAGTTTGTAAATCATTTAACTCAACTTCTAGTTTATCAAAATTTGCTTGAGCAGAGTTTATTCTATTTTGTATTGAATTAATATCATTGTCTTTTTCTTTTAATTTATATTTAAATCGTTCTTCTATTTTTGTAGCGTTCTCCCTTTTTTTATCCTCTTTTATTTCCGTCAACCTTGTTTGAATCTCTGTTTGAAACATTCTTACTTCAATAGGTTTAGAAATAGTTAGAGCAATAATTATCCCCATAATTATTCTTGGAATAGAGTTCTTTATTTCTTGAAAAGTTATTGCTTCTGTACCATCACCTTTTCCAGATGAAGTAACAATAAATCTATCAATGTTAAATATTATTGCTCCCCAAATTAAACCAAAAAAAAGTGCACCTATTACTCCAGGGAATGACCATAATAGTTCTCCATTTATTGGGTCTTTTGGTGCAAATATTGTGTAAAATGCATAGCCACCAGCCATAAATGCCATAACTCCTGTAGCAACAACGATACCTCCCATGCAAAAGTATTTTACTTGCTCAGAATAAGTACTTCGTTCAAGCAAATTTTTGTCTGCCCCTGCAGCTTTCCAAAACAATTGCATTAATCGACCTGCTGTTGGTGTTTCGTAGTATTCATTCTTCATATCTATAGTTTTGTATGGGATTTCTTAAAATTTTCGTACTCTAAAAATAAGTTGTTTTCTTTTAATTTGGACGTAACACCTACAACTTTTATTTGTCTTCTCTTAAAATTAATTTCCGTTGATTTAATTAATGTTGGTCTGTTAACCAAGACAATTCTTTTAGTTTTAGTAGGAAGCTGTAAATTCAAACTTTTTACACTGATTTTTCTTAGTTTATTTATGAAATCTAATTTGTTTTTAGAAATTTTCGGAGTAAATTTTTTAAGTTCTAAATGCTTTTGATTTGCACATAAAATATCAAACTTCTCCTTATTTCTTACACCGTAAAGAGTAATTTCAAGATCTTGATCACAAAACTCAGTTGGTAGTTTTAAATTTTATGTGCCATCATTGAAAATCGGTATATATAATTCATTAATTCTAATAAGAAACACATTCGTTAAGTATTTGAATTTAAGTGTTCGATTATTATTCGTAGATTTTTTACTTTCTAAATAAAGCTCAGAAACATATGAATATTTGACCATTTTATAGTGATATAGTATTATCGCTAATCGACGAACTAGTGGAATAAAATTCCTGATTATTAACTTAAATAGTACTATGGTTTTGCTGAAAAATTTCATTTAATAGCGATATCTTGTTGTTGTAGTTTGAATAAAAAAGGTTGAGGAATAACTACCGCCTGAGAGGCTTTCTTCACCTGCAAATGGAGTAACTCCACCTGCATTTACAGATGCTGCTATTCTATATTTTCCATTTGAAATTGTGAAACTTTGACTACCGTAAGGCTCAATAACTATTTTTTTCGTTTGTGCTCCGCTGTATCGAATTGTAAGTGTATATTGAGTATCATTTTTAATTAAGATTTCATTTGTGTAATTGTTTGAAGAGTAATATTCTTTTTGCATTGGTGGCAAATAACCATAATCACTATTAAATATGTTATCAACTTCTAAATCTATTATTTTGTCTTCAACTTCATTAACATGATTCCCATTGGGAAAATCTTTTAGGTACTTTTTGCATTTAGAAATTGAAGTCGCATTTCTCCAGGCATTTTCATCTGCTTGTGTAATAATATTGTCAATAGCTTCGTTTGCTGAATAATAATATACCCCGTTTGGATATTTAAACTGATATGCTTTATAAGAAGTGATTGTATTAATTTTTTGAGCATTATTCCAAGCATTGTCTTCTTTGTCAATTTCTATTTGATTTATTCGAGAAACTGCTTCATCTGAGAAGTTGCCGTTAGGATATTTAAGTTGGTATGCTTTATAAGAATCAATTGTGTTAAGTTTTTGAGCAGTGTTCCAAGCACTATTTTCCTTATCAATTTCTAATTGATTAATTCGAGAAACTGCTTCTTTTGAAAAGTTGCCATTAGGATAATTATTTAAGTATTGATTATATGAAGAAATAGTATTGCTTTTTTTTGCATTTGCCCAAAAGTCTGTATCTTTTTTTAATTCTAATTCATAAATGAATTCTTCCGCAGAATTTCTATAAATTGATGTTGGATATTTTTCTAAGAACGCAATGTAAGAGTTCAAAGAATTAATCTTCAACACAGCCCTCCATTCTTTTGCAATGTATTCATCAATTTTAATTGTAGCAGAATCACTGTAAATACTATTTGGGTATTTATTTGCAAAATTTTTGAGTGTTGATATTGTATTTGCTTTTTTTATTATTTCCCATTCAGGGATGATTTGCTCGAACTCTGTTATCTTAAATTTAGCTAGTTCAATATGATTTCCGTAAGGATATTTATCACAGTAACTTCTATAAGAATCTACAGTATTAATCAAAATAGACTCATTCCATAATTTATCGTCTTTTAATTTCAAAATCTGATTTTGTGCTTCATTGATATGTTTTGAAAATGGATAGTTAGCAATAAAAAGTTCATATTTTTCAATTGAATTTATGTTTACCGAATGTTTCCAATCTTTTTCCTCTTCTAAAACTTTTATTTTTTCGATTGCTTCTTTTACTTTTTGACTTTGTGGGTACTTTTTAATAAAATTTTTGTATTCAACAATATCATTATAGTAGGTTGCAAAATTCCAATCGTTAATTTCTTCAAGTTTTAAAATCTCTTCTTTTGCAGATTGGCTATAAATTCCATTTGGATATTTTGTTAAAAAAGTATTATATATTGAGATTAAATTGGTGTGCTTAGCGTTTTCCCAATCTTTTTCTTCAATTAAATCTGATAATTCTTGTTTTGCAATTATTGAATATTTACTTTTCGGTTTTTCCTCTATAAACTTTTGATAAAGTGTAATACTTTTTGACATTTTGGCGTCAAGGTACATTTTCTTTCCGCTATTGCAACTTGAAAATAATAGTGAAAGGAAGAAAAAGATTATTAAACGCATTTGATAATTTTTCTCTAAGATAATAAAAATTTTCGCCCAGACGTAGACGAATAGCTTTGCGCAGCGGAACGCACAGCCACCCGACAGAAACAGCGACTAAAGGAAGCTCGTTTGTGTTGGAAATTTGGCGTAGCGTCTCAGCCAGCAAACTAGCAGTTGCAGACGGATTAGGCGCCTGAAAAATATAAAATGAAGAAAAACGTGGGTCGTAGTTGGGCTAATGCGCCACTTCTTTTACGTCTGCGGGGTTGTGTTTGTGCTTGAAAAGAACAGCGAATAATACGCCTACAACGAGTGAGTAAATAGCGAATAATAACCAAGCACCTGACCAGTTGGTGTTACCGTTTGGTAGAATGTAGTACCACTCAATGATTTTACTGCTGGCAACTGTTCCGAAGTAGGCACCAAAACCGTTGGTCATCATGATGAATAAACCTTGTGCACTGGAACGGATTTTGGAGTCGGTTGTGGTTTCGATATACATAGAACCTGAAATCAAGAAGAAATCGAAGGCCATTCCGTAAACGATACATGATAGCACGATAAACACACTACCAAAAGATGTTTCGCCAACGGAGAAGAAACCGTAGCGCAATACCCAAGCAAAAAGCGCCATGAGCATTACTTTTTTCATACCAAATCGGCGCAAAAAGAACGGAATGGTAAGAATGAAAATGGTTTCAGAAAATTGTGAAATGGAATAAATAATGGTGGAATACGATTCGACTACCGAGCCTTTTGGGAAACTGCTCAAATAAGCGTCGCCGTACATGTTGGATAACTGCAAGGCCGCACCCAACAACATGGAGAACACAAAAAACAAAGCTGTTTGGTAGTTGGCAAATAATTTGAAGGCATCCAAGCCCAGCATTTGAATCAAGGTTTTTTTCTCTGCACTGTTTCCTTCAGGTGGACAAGCTGGCAAAGTAAAAGAGTAAATACCTAAGAAAATGGCCATTGTTCCTGCAATCACAAACTGCATGGAATTGTCTTTACTGCCTGATAAATTGGTAATCCACATCGCCATGATAAAGCCAATCGTACCAAAAACACGGATAGGAGGGAAGTCTTTCACGACGTCCAATTTGAACATATTCAAAATGCGGTACGAAACGGCATTTGAAAGCGAAATGGTCGGCATGTAGCAAATCATTCCGGCAAAAATCACCCAATACAAAAGTTCGTATTCAGGCATTTTGGAAAGAAATGAAACATTGGCTTGTACCCAAGATAAATTGGGAACTAAGAGAAGAATCAAACCATAAGTGAAATGTAAAATTCCATACAAACGTTCGGCGCGCATCCATTTATCGGCAATGATTCCAATCAACGAAGGCATCAAAATCGAAGACAAAGCCAAGGTAGAGAAAATGGCACCAAATTGACTAAAAGTCCAACCTTTTCCTGCTGTGCAATATGTTCCAATGGTTGTTAACCACGCTCCCCACACAAAAAATTGCAGGAAACTCATGATGGTTAAACGAGACTTTATAGTCGTGTTGTTAGCTGCGTTTGTTGATTTCATCTCTGATTCTTGAGGCTAGTTCATAATCTTCATTCTCAATCGCCTCACCCAACTGCGCTTTCAACTCTTCAGTGGAATAATTGTCCATTGCGTTACCTGTGGTTTCCGTTTCTTCGTCTTCGCTGACATCAAACTCGTCGTTTTCGTCGTATCCGCCTACTTCTTCAAGAATGGTTGTAAAAGTGAAAATGGGAGCTTTGAATCGTACGCCAACGGCAATGGCATCTGAAGTTCGGGAGTCAATTTCTGTGTTTACTCCGTCTTTTTCACAAATGATTTTCGAGTAGAAAACGCCTTCGTGAAATTTATAAATTAGAATTTCTTTAATCTGCACGCCATAAGCTAGGCAAAACATTTTAATCAAGTCATGCGTCAACGGTCGATTGGGTTTCATTCCTTCGAGTTCAACGGCAATGGCTTGAGCTTCAAAACCACCAATAACAATGGGTAATTTTCGTTTACCACCTGCTTCAACAAGTGTTAAAACATAAGAGCCGGATTGCGTTTGACTGTACGCAATTCCGGCTATATCCAAGCTTATTTTCTGCATTTAAAGCGCTTCTTTTGGCAAATTAATGTTGAGCAGCTTTGAATTTCTTAAGTGCTTCATTCAAACGTGGAACCACTTCAAAAGCATCACCTACAATTCCGTAATCTGCTGCTTTGAAGAAAGGTGCTTCTGGATCGGTATTGATAACCACCATTACTTTCGAACCATTCACTCCTGCTAAGTGCTGAATTGCACCTGAGATTCCAACTGCAATATATAAATTCGGACGAATTGCAACACCTGTTTGTCCAACGTGTTCGTGGTGAGGTCTCCAACCGATATCTGCTACTGGACGTGAACATGCTGTTGCTGCGCCCAATGTTTTTGCTAAATCTTCAATCATTCCCCAGTTTTCAGGACCTTTTAATCCACGACCTGCTGAAACAACTAATTCTGCTTCTGGTAATGGAATTTCTCCTTCTGGTTTTTTCGTAGAAATTACTTTGATAGCTGCGCTTCCTGCATTTCCTGCGAAATCTTCTACACCACAAGCAGCACCTGTTTTTTCAGGTTGAATACTGTTTGGTAATAAAGAGATAATGCGTGTTGCTGAATTTACTTTCACAAAACCAACTGCTTTTCCAGAGAAAACGTTCACTTTCACTGTTCCATCCGCTTCTGGTAATGCAATTGCACCTGAAACCAAACCTGCTTGTAAACGCACTGACAAACGTGGCGCAACGGCTTTTCCTGTCAAATCATGAGAGAAAACGATAGTTGTAGCACCAACCGATTGAGCAGCAGTAGCTACCAACTTAGTGATTTGAGCAGCGTCTTCACCGTCCACTGAACGATCTACCAACACTTTATTTGCGCCGTATTCACCCAATGTTGCTAAAGCATCTGCGCTTGCATTTCCACACGTTACAACCGTTACGTTGTCGCCTAATTTTTTTCCATAAGTTACGGTTTCGAAAGCAGCTTTACCTAAACCGTTTGCTGAATTTAAATATACTAGTACCATGATAAATTTCTTTTGCGATTAAATAACTTTTGCTTCGTTGTGTAACAAGCTTACTAATTCATCCATGTTGTCTGGGCTAATCATTTTCACCGCAGATTTCGCATTTGGCATTGCATACGATACGAAAGTTGTTAAGTCTTCCAAAGCTACAGGCGCCACCACTGTTAATGGTTTTGTACGAGCTGCCATGATTCCACGCATGTTAGGAATACGTTGCTCAGCCATACCTTTCGCGCAAGAAACAACCGCTGGAGTAGCTACTTCAACTACTTGTACACCACCAACGATTTCTCTTTCTAAAGTCAACGTTGAACCGTTCACATCCAATTTAGTTGCCAATGAAACGAAAGGTAAATCCATTGATTCAGCAATCATTCCTGCTACTTGTGAACCGTTGTAATTGATGGTTTCTTTTCCCGTCAATACTAAATCAAAACCATTTGCTTTTGCGTAAGCTGCAATTTGCATCGCTGTAAAATACGCGTCTTTTGGATCTGCATCAATACGAACTGCTTCGTCTGCCCCAATTGCTAAAGCTTTACGGATAACTGCTTCAT
This sequence comes from uncultured Lishizhenia sp., assembly GCA_964534495.1. Lineage (GTDB taxonomy): Bacteria > Bacteroidota > Bacteroidia > Flavobacteriales_D > Crocinitomicaceae > UBA952. The sequence goes on along the minus strand of CAZHPL010000027.1, from coordinate 5,185 downwards.
CTGCTGCGGCACCAACCGTAACAATCGTAACTTGACCTCCACCTGCTTCTTTCAACTCCAAAGCACGAACAAGCGCATACCACTCGTCATAAGGGTTAACAATATACTGAACGCCATTTTCGTCAAACTTCGTGTTACCGTCCGTAAAAGCAATCTTGGAAGTAGTATCCGGAGATTTGCTGATGCATACCAAAATTTTCATCTGTTTACAATTTAAGTGGTGCAAATTTAACTAAATTAATTTTTCAAGAAATTCTAATTTTCAAGGAAAAAGCACCTTTTTTTCATCAAAAAACACCTTTTTGCAACTAGAAACAAAATAGTTTCGATTTTTGTTGACCGAAGCTTATGCTCTTATGGATAAAATAGAATACTTTTTTCTCGATTTTGGACTTCCGTGGACAGTTGCCAAATTACTACCTTATTTTTTGTTGCTTTTCCTTAGTTCAAGGATTGTGATTTTCTTTTTTCGAAAATGGGTGATGCATCCCGTTCTTTTATGGGGATTGGGTATTAGCTTATCGATTTTGCCTGCTGGAGCGTACTTTTATTTTTACCCCGTTTACGAAGGTGATGTGTTCGATACGAGCATTCAAATGAAGTCAACTTTAACTTTTCCGAAAGAAAAAACCTTTAACATTTTGGCCTTACCTGATTGCCCGTATTGCAAGCAAACGATTCCTTACGCTGAAAAATTGGTGGAGCGAAATCCGAATATCCGTGTGCGCTACATGATTTTGGCAGAAAACAAAAACCAAACTGAAGGCTTGGCAAGCTTGTTGCATGTTTCCAAGCATTTGTACTTTGATATTGAAACGGATTTGATGGGCATGTCGAATGTGACCTTGGGGGGTTATCCGAGTTTTGTTTTGTCTGAAAATGGAAAAATTGTAAAAGTGTGGCGTTCGGAAACCTTTGGCACACGAGCGTTTGATGCGATTGAGTCTTTTTTTGAATAGATTTAAACGTATCATTCAAATAACAAATGCATCTTTGTGTAAAATCTTAAAACAATGATAACAGCACTTGAAATGTTTAAAAAAGAACTTGCGATGGAAATGGCAGGTACGCGTAAGTTATTAGCCTTGGTTCCAACCGATAAATTCACATGGAAACCTCACGCTAAAAGTATGGCAATGGGTGATTTGGCGATACACATTGCTGATATTCCAAGTTGGATCAGTCACGCATTAACATCCGATGTGCTTGACTTTGCTGTTACGCCGTATCAACCAAAAGCCTGTCAAAATGCAAACGATTTGTTGGCTTATTTAACGGAAAGTGAAAAAGCAGCGATTGCAGCGTTGGAAGCAGCTAAAGAAGAACAATTGACTGAAAAATGGACAATGCGAAACGGCGAAATGATTTTTATGGTCATGGATAAATGGGAAACAATTCGACATTCGTTTGACCAATTGATTCATCATCGTGCACAACTTGGCGTTTATTTACGACTTTTAGACATTACGCTTCCGGGTGTTTATGGCCCAAGTGCTGACGAACACGGTAAAATGTAAGTATCGGTATTTCTACGATTTAAAAATTGTTACTTTTGAAACAAAAAATTGAATTACTATGAAAAAAGTACTTGTATTAGGATTGTTTGGCGCTATGGCGTTGGCATCTTGCAAAAAAGATTGGACTTGTAAATGTACGAATAGCATTTCAGGAACAAGTTCTTCAACAATTGCAGATATGACTAAAAAAGATGCAAAAGCTGAATGTGACAATGGAGATCAAAGCATTGCTGGTGTTACTGTAGATTGCGAATTACAATAATCACTCAATCAAAATTATTTCAAGAGCTCGGTTTTTGCCGAGCTTTTTTGTTTTTGGAGTTATTTGTTTTGTAATCATGCAAATTGAAAGTCAGAGTTTCAATTTGCATAAAAATTAAAAAGTCAATGCTTTTTAGATTAATAATCAAGCTATTAAATTTGTGCACTTTATTCAAAAATTAAGAAAAAAACGATTTTTTACGCAATTGTTGACTTATTTTTCTTCCTTCTCTCTCCGCCAACCAATTCGGAATTTGCTTTTCCTTGCTTCATGTATAGTTGAATCAATAAAAAACGTGTAAATTGAAAGTCATGATTTCAATTTGCACAAAAATTAAAAAGCCAATGCTTTTTAGATTAATAATCAAGCTATTAAGATTGTGTAGCTTTACTTAAAAATTAAGAAAAACGGTTTCTCACTCAATTTCTCGCTTATTTCTTCTTCCTTCTCTCAGCCAACCAATTCGGAATTTGCTTTTCCTTACTGGATTTGTTGTTGTTTTCCGTGCCTAAAAGTTTTGTGATTAAGTCGGGACGTTTGGCCTTTTCTAAGCGCTGACGAATCCAGTCTTGATTTTCGCGTTTGTACCAGAAGAAGAAACGATTTTGGTTCAATTTTTCCTCTTTCGTCTTCACCGTTTTGACTGGCTTCAAGGTGTAAGGATGAACGCCAGAATAGTAAATTACTTCCGCAACGGTCATGGGTGTAGGCGTGAAATCTTGTACTTGTTCCAATTGAAAGCCCATGTCTTTGGTTTCAGCAGCCAAATTCGCCATGTCTTCTTCTTCACAGCCTGGATGAGATGAAATAAAATAAGGAACCAATTGCTGGGTCAAATGATGTTTTTCTGAGATCTTGTCGTATTTCTCCTTGAACTTATGAAAATACTTAAACGAAGGCTTACGCATCACTTTCAAAGTTGCATCGGATGTATGTTCTGGAGCCACTTTCAAGCGTCCACTGACATGTCGTGTTATCACTTGTTCAATGTATTCATCGTGGTTTCCGTCTTCGTTGTTTTTATTGAAATCATCCACTAGTAAATCGTAGCGAATCCCTGAACCTACAAAGGCTTTTTTGACTTTTGGATTGGCGTCCACCTTGCGGTATAAGTTGGTCAAAGGCTTGTGGGAAGTGTCCAAATTACTACAAATCACCGGGTGAATGCAACTCGGAGAAACACATTTCGCACAAATCGCCTCATCCTTTCCTTTCATTTTGAACATGTTCGCTGAAGGCCCACCCAAATCGGAAATATAGCCTCTGAATTCCGGGTGATTGACCACTTCTTCCACTTCTGCTAAAATCGATTTTTCGCTACGTGAAGCAATGAATTTTCCTTGATGCGCCGAAATCGTACAGAAACTACAACCGCCAAAACAGCCTCTGTGCATGTTGATGGAAAACTTAATCATTTCATAAGCTGGAATTGTTCCGCGCTTTTTGTATTTCGGATGCGGTAAACGCGTGTAAGGCAAATCAAACGAACGGTCGATTTCTTTTTCCGTCATCGTTTTATAAGGCGGATTGATTACCAACGTTTGGTCGCCCACATGTTGTATAATACGATTAGCTTCCCATTTATTGGATTCTACCTCAACGATTTTGAAGTTTGCTGCATATTGAATTTTATCTTTTAAACAGGTTTCATGACTGGCTAATTCTATCGTTTCCCAATTTTTATTTTTGGGTAAATCCAATTCTTTGTCTTGTAGAAACGCTACTTGTTTCAAGGTTTTTGCTTGGTGAAACGGAACGCCTTTTTTTAATAAACCCAATAGTTCACGTAAGGGTTGTTCGCCCATTCCATAGACCAATAAGTCCGCTTTGGAATCGACTAAAATGGAAGGCATTAACTTATCTTTCCAATAATCGTAATGCGTGACACGACGTAACGAAGCTTCAATGCCACCGAGTAAAATAGGCACATCGGGATATAATTCTTTGAGAATATTGGAATAAACAATGGAAGCGTAATCAGGACGAAAACCAGCTTGACCTCCCGGCGTATAAGCATCGGTGGAGCGGATTCGTTTATTGGCCGTGTAGTGATTGACCATGGAATCCATGCATCCTGCTGTTACACCGAAAAACAAACGTGGTTTACCTAATTTTTTGAAATCGCGCAAATCGTCTTTCCAATTGGGTTGTGCCACGATACCGATTCGCAGACCTTCATCTTCGATAATTCGACCAATAACCGCCGTTCCAAATGCCGGATGATCCACATAGGCATCACCAGAAATCAGAATAACGTCCAATTCATCCCAGCCACGCTTTTGCGCTTCTTTCAAGGACATAGGTAGCCAATCGGATAAAGGTCGTTCGTTATTCATGTTGCAAAATTACGGATAGAAGTTGAGATTGCACGACTTATAGCGAAGTTAGAGCCGTATAAATTTATCGTGAAAACGTTATGTTCGTTTCAAAAAAGCAAAGCATTAAAAGCTGAAATAGCAAGTTTTAGAACTGATTTTAACTTTATGCAATCTCGGAATTATGTCTATGCAATTTCGGAATAATCTTTATGTAATTTCGGAATATATGATAGTAATTAATTGTAATACAGCTTGTTAAATTAGTTGTTTATTTTTGGGTAATTTCCAATATCTTTCCAAGAAATAATTGTTTCGTTCGTGCGGTTTTGTGTTTCATCGAAATAATTGACCATGTGATGAACGAGTTGATAATCGGTAACAATTTCATCCAAGTAATGAAGTGCTTTAATATGCTCGGACCTTACTGTTAATGAGGCTTTCATTTCAAAGCAAAAAAGTTTTTTTCCATCTGCAATTAGCAAATCTATCTCATTTTGGTTGCTATCACGCCAGTAATAATAATTCAGCTGATTACCTTGTGCATTTTGCGTTTTCATTATTTCGAGAAGTACATAATTCTCAAAAATGGCTCCTTTGTATGAGGATGTAGCTATTTCATCCTTGCTCTTTATTCCCAATAAGTAGCAAAGTAAACCCGTATCATAAAAATACAATTTCGGAGTTTTCACAACTCTTTTTGGCAAATTTGTGTGCCACGGTTCAAGGGTAAACGCAATGTAACTTGTTTCTAAAATAGATATCCAACGTTGAACGGTTTTGCTATCAATGTTTAATTTTTTAGCTATTTCTGATGCATTGAACTGTTGACCTGCATAATGTGCTAATAACGAAAGTAACTTGCGAAAAACTTTGATGTCTTGCACATTCAAAATGGTTCGAACATCTCGTTCAACATACGTTTTAATGTAACCCGAATAAAAATCCTTAGGCGCAATTTCCATATTGTACAATCGTGGATAAGAACCAGCAAATAATTCTTCTTCAATAGATGTTTCTTTTACTTGAGAAATTTCCGAATGACTCAATGGAAGCAGCTCCATCAAATAAACCCTGCCCGCTAAGGATTG
>CAZHPL010000026.1:7031-19671 GCA_964534495.1 uncultured Lishizhenia sp. | reverse complement strand
TTGAAACGACTTGTGCGATATAATATCCTCAGGTTTCCAATTGACTTTATGTTTGAATTAACAAAAGAAGAATGGGAAAATTTGAGGTGCAATTTTAGCACCTCAAAAAATGCGGGAGGAATAAGATATTTACCATTTGCATTCACTGAACAAGGAGTTGCAATGTTGAGTGGAATTTTAAATTCTGAAAAAGCAATCGAGGTAAATATCGCTATCATGCGTGCATTTGTCTTGATTCGGGAATGGGCTTTGAATTATCAGGAATTAGCTGAAAGATTAAACGAATTAGAGAAATTACACGGGCAACGTTTCACTGACATCGAACAAGTGTTGAATTACCTAATTCAGAAAGAGGAACAAAAATCAAAGCTAATTGAACGCAAGCAATTGGGGTATAAATAAAAACAACTGAAAATGGAACTAGCATTAATCAAAAAAACCATCCACGAAATCAGAGGAAAAAAAGTCATTTTAGACTTTGAATTAGCTGCACTTTATGAAGTTGAAACACGCGCACTTAAATAAGCTGTTCGCAGAAATATCGATCGCTTTCCAGATGATTTCATGTTTGAATTGAATGAAGAGGAAATGTACAACTTGACATCACAATTTGTGACATCAAGTTGGGGAGGCACAAGACACAAAACGTTTGCTTTTACAGAACAAGGAATAGCGATGTTATCTAGCGTTTTAAAAAGTAAAAAAGCAATTCAAATGAATATCGCTATCATGCGTGCATTTGTCCTGATGCGTGAATGGGCTTTGAATTATCAGGAACTCGCAGAACGATTGAACGAATTAGAGAAATCACATGGACAACGTTTCACTGACATCGAACAAGTTTTGAATTACCTTATTCAAAAAGAGGAACAAAAACCAAAACAAACGGAGCGTAAGCAATTGGGGTATAAATAAAAAACAGAAAATGGAACTGTCAGTTCGCAGAAACATCGACCGCTTTCCAAATGATTTTATGTTTGAATTGAGCGAAGATGAAATGACAATCTTGGTATCACAAAATGTGACACCCACAATTCAACACTTTGTTGGAGCAAATTTGTCTGCTGAAGATTAAAAGCAAATTGAAAACCAATTCAGTTAATTCACTAAATTCGATCTACAAGACTTTCATGTGCCCAATCTTCAAAGTGACATGAAAAGCCTTCTCAAACTTGAAGACATGAAAAAAGGAATTATTATTGGTGCAGGAATTGGTGGCTTGACAACGGCACTCGCATTGATGAGAAAAGGAATTGATGTTACTGTTTTCGAACAAGCAAATGAAATCCAAGAAGTTGGAGCTGGAATTTGGGTAGCACCAAATGGTTTAAAAGTTTACGATGCCTTGGGAATTGCAACTGACATTGTAAAAGCAGGAAAAACATTGGACAAAATCAATGTGGTAGATATAAAAGGTAAACCCATTTCAACGATTGATAGTGCTAAAATCAAAGCCAAACATGCTTTCGCCACGGTAGCCATACACCGAGCCACATTGCAAAGCATTCTTGCTTCATATATTCCTGCCGACAAAATCATGCTCAACAAAAAATTCAGTTCTTATCAGCAATCCGAAAACTCAATTATAGCTCAATTTGAGGACGGCACTATTGCTGAAGCTGATTTTTTGATAAATGCTGAAGGAATAAAATCCAAAGCTAGAGAGCAAATCCACACGGGTATTCCATTGCGATATGCTGGGCAAACCTGTTGGCGTTTTGTTACCGAATTGGACTTGCCTGAAAGTGGAAACATGTATGAAATCTGGTCCAACAAAAAAGGCTTGCGGGTTGGTTATTCCAAAATAAATGACCGTCAAGTGTATGTTTATATCACAAATTTCGAAAAGTCTGGCGGAAAAGATAATGTTAAAACAATACGGGAAGATTTATTGAATGTATGCGATGCATTTCCTCCAATTGTCAAGCAACTAATTCTTTCAACAAACGAAAAAAGTATTTTGAGAAATGACATTTTTGATTTCAAACCCATAAAAAAATGGACAGACCGAAGAATGGCTTTGATTGGAGACGCAGCACATGCAACAACTCCTAATTTAGGTCAAGGCGCATGTCAAGCAATCGAGGACGCTTTCGTAATCGCGCAAGAATTAAGCTTAAACCCCGACATCGAAACAGCACTCAAAAAGTATGAAGAAAAACGTATGAAAAAAGCTACATATATTACAAATACATCTTGGCAATTTGGCAAAATAACCAACACTTCTGGTTTACTAAAATCTGTTTTAATGGGAATCTTACGTCTTACGCCAACTTCAGTTAACGATAAACAACTTGACAAGATTTATAGCCTTGATTTCGAATGACATTGCTTAATTACGTAAAAGTCGGCTTATGCAAAAACACCTTTCAAACAATTATATCATGCTAAAAGGAATTGACTTTTGGTTCATTTTCACAATCATTTTGGGATTCGGAAGTTGTACGTTTGATGTAAATAAAAAAGAAGCAAAACAATTGACGAAAAACAGTAGACAAAAACCTGAAAAAAGTCCAGACTTGGATACTTTATCAATAATGGATGCAGATGATTTTCCTGTTTCAAATGCTATGCTCGAAAAGGAATTAGATAATTGTTCGAAAAGCAAATTTAAATGTGGTGCATGTTATTCCCATGACAAGGCTTGGTTCAGCAATGATTCTTTAAAACAAACACTTGTTTTTGAAATCTACACAGATTTTCACCGTTTAGTAAGCTATCATTTTTACAATAACGACATTCCTGAACAGCTACTTTCACAATTAGAACAGAATGATAAAAATGGAAAATTAGCACCTATAAGTCAAAAACAAAAAGACATTATCGGCTTCGTTCAAAATGCTACTAAAATCAACCTTAACTACTTCGTTTCAAAGAAGGGTTTTAAATTAGGAAATTCTCGGGAAAAAGCGATTAACTATTATGGAAAGCCAGACAAATCAAGCGCTAGAAATGGAATCGAGGAATTGGAATGGAGATTTAATGGAGATAATTGTAAATCAGATGCTAAGAGCAAATTTGTTGTGGCAAATAGTTTCGGTCATATTGTTAAAATGTATTTTAGGAAAGGTAAGCTCCTTGCACAAATATTGAAAAACGAAATTCCCTGAAATTATACTTAACAAATCAAAATATACTTTTATTTTTGTTTGATATAATTTAATTCTTACCTAAATCGAAAAAATGAAACTTGTTAAAACACTCAGCTTGTTCACAGTAGCTTCCCTTTTTGTTGCTTGTGGTACTTTAAAAAATTCAAAAGGTAGTTCTGAAGGAGAAAAATTATTAGAAGTTTATTGCAGTGGCGATGATTTCTTAAGTAATAAAGAATTCTTTAGATCAACAGGAATTGGTGAAAGCATGGACCAAATGGCAGCCAATAAAAAAGCAAGGTCAAACGCACAAGGCGAGTTAGCAAAAACACTTAACTCAACTATGAAAATTGTAACTGATAATTATGTTAAATCAACTGAAATAAACAATAAAGAAGAATTGTCAGAAAAGTTCGAAGAATTATCTAGAACAGTTGTCAATCAACAATTAGAAGGTGCTAGAAAAATCTGTGAAAAATACACTAAAACAAAAGAAGGTAACTACAAATGTTATATGGCATTAGAACTTTCTGGTAAAGAAATGTTAGCAAAATACAACGAAAAAATATCATCTGATGCGACGTTAAAAGCAGATTATGATTACGAAAAATTCAAGAAAACATTTGATGAAGAAATGTTGAAATTGGAGCAAAAAAACAAATAATTTTTTTGAGGAATTTGTAAAAATGTCTTGATTTTTTCAAGACATTTTTTTTACTCAAATTTACCGAAACATGAAAAATACTTTTATACTACTTTTCCTATTTCTTTACGCTAATAATGCTTTTTCACAAAAAAAGAAGCCTGATTGGGTTCAAAATTATCCAACAATTTCAACTGATTATATCGGAATAGCTTCAGCGAAAAAGTCGGCTACAAATTATAAAGAGTTAGCAAAACAAAATGCATTAAATATGCTCTCTAATTCAATTTCGGTCAATGTTTCAGTGGTTTCTGTTTTTGCCCAAAACGAAACCAATAAGGAATTTACGGAAGAGTTTAATGAAGTAACCAAGACGCAGACTAAAAACTATATTGAAGGTTATGAAATACAGGCCGAATGGGAAGACAAAAAAAATTATTGGGTTTTTATAAAAATAAATAAGCAAAAATTTCTTGAAAATAAAGAACGAAAAAAAATGAGGTCACTTTACAAGCTTATGACATTTACAAAAATGCACTTAACCAAGATTATGCGAATCAAATTCAATTAGCATTGCTCAATTATTCACGTGCATTAAGCTTGTTGAGTCCATTTTTATCAGAAACTATTGTTGTGAATGACAACGGAAAAACCATTTATTTGGCCAATGAAATCATCAATCAAGTTTCTAAGTTATTCAAAGAAATTACGATTACTACGCCAAACGCCATCTTAAAAACGTATCAAGCAGAAGCATTAACAAATGTGCAGTTAACTGCTTTCAGAGGTTCAACAAATTTGCCTTATATTCCGTTGAAAATTGAAACTAGTGACGCAGAAATTATTGGTAAAAATCATCAGACAGACCAACAGGGAAAGTGTCTATTTTCTACAAATGCTTTCTTACAAAAAGAGAAACAGAAATACCTTATATCTGTATTTGTAAATTTTGAAGCCTTATTGAAAGAAGCCACTCAAGACAATCTAGTTATCAATCTTTTTTCCAATTTAAGTCCCAATGTTTTAACCCTAACTATTGAAAATTCGAATTCACTTTTCGATAGAAATCAAGGTAATTTCTTTCAAAATTCAGGAACAACTTCTAGCTTTTCTAGTCATACCTCTTCAGGATTCAATTCTAAATCAGATGAGAGTTTAAAATACACCAATTTTGAAACCATGCGTGATGCACTGAAGTTAAAATTTTCTTCTGAGCAACTAGAAATCATTTCGTTTAATGCACCTAATATGCCTATTGACGCAAAACAATTGGCATCACTGCTTTCAGTTATTCCTTTTGATGAACAAAAAATTAGTGTCATAAAAATATATTTACCTTATCTGACAAGTAAACCCAAAAATCTGTACACTATTTTGGCTAAAAAAATTACTTTCGACAATAATAAAATCGAATTAAAGAGAATTTTAGAGGCTGGGAATTAGATGTTTTGATAAAAACACTTGCATACCAATAAGTTTTCCCAGAAAACAGCTCTCCACCAAATTTCACCTAACTTTATTCAAAACAAAAATATGGCATCTATCAACCCTTACATCCATTTCAATGGTAACGCAGAAGTAGCTTTTACCTTTTATCAATCCGTGTTTGGCGGTCAGTTTTCCAACCTCGTTCGCTTTAAAGACATGAACTTTGAGGGCGCTCCTAATTTTGAAAAGGAAGCGGAGAAAATTATGCACATTGCCTTGCCTATTGGCACAAGCACGTTGATGGGTAGCGACACACCTGCGTTTATGGGAAAACACAATGAAATGGAAACCCGTAGCAAGATTTCTGTTCGCGCAGAAAGTAAAGAGGAAGCTGACCACATTTTCAATGGTCTTTCACATGGTGGCCAAGTAGAAATGCCCATTGCCGATAGCCCTTGGGGTTCTTACTTCGGAATGCTGCGAGATCAATATGGCATCGAATGGATGATTGAGTTTGATGGGAGGGATTTGTAGATTATTAAAATGGAATCACCACCAAATTCCCCTAAATTTATCCTGCACCTTTCCTCATCCGTTTCATTTTAACTAACTTCGCTGTCTAATTCGACGAAGCATGCAGCAGTATCACGATTTAATGCGCCACATTCTTGAAAAGACCGAACGGGAACGGGAACGATTTCTGTTTTTGGTTATCAGATGCGCTTCGATTTGTCGGAAGGATTTCCTGTTTTGACGACCAAAAAACTGCACTTACGCTCAATCATTCATGAGTTACTGTGGTTTCTGAAAGGCGACACGAACATTCAATACCTGAAGGAAAACAATGTTTCTATTTGGGATGAATGGGCGGATGAAAACGGAAATTTAGGTCCTGTTTATGGTTACCAATGGAGAAGTTGGCCCACTGCTGATGGTAGACACATTGACCAAATTCAACAGGTCATTCATCAATTGAAAAACAATCCGGATTCACGCCGAATTATTGTTTCTGCTTGGAACGTTGGTGAAATTGAAAACATGAAATTGCCACCTTGCCACGCCTTTTTTCAATTTTATGTGGCTGATGGAAAATTAAGTTGTCAGTTGTATCAACGCAGTGCCGATACCTTTTTGGGGGTACCATTCAACATTGCTTCGTATGCCTTGCTGACAATGATGATGGCTCAGGTTTGTGATTTACAACCGGGCGATTTCGTTCACACACTAGGCGATGCACATTTGTATTTGAATCACATCGAACAAGCAAAACTGCAATTATCTCGTGATTTTCGTCCACTTCCAACTATGAAAATCAATCCGGAAGTGAAAGACCTTTTTGCTTTCAAATTTGAGGATTTCGAGTTGCAAAACTATGATCCGCATCCACACATCAAAGCTGAGGTCGCTGTCTAATGAAAGTTGCTTTAATCGTTGCGATAGACTCCGAACGTGGCATCGGAAAAAACAATGACCTGATGTGGCATTTGCCCGCAGATATGCAGTTTTTCAAAGAAACTACGAAAGGACAAATTGTCATTATGGGAAGAAAAAACTTTGATTCCATTCCCGAAAAATTCAGACCTCTTCCCGGCAGATTGAATGTAGTTTTAACCCGAAATACTGATTTTTCTGCTGAAAACTGTCTCGTATTTCATTCTTTGGAAGACTGTTTTTCACACTTCGCAAACGAAACCGAACGCACCTTGTTCATAATTGGTGGCGGGGAAATTTACAAAATGGCCTTAGCTTCCGAAAAACTTAGCGAACTCTACATCACAGAAATTAATGGTGTTTTTGGCGCAGATACTTTTTTCCCTGCGTTTGATGAAAGTAAATGGCAAAAAGAATGTATTGGAACGCATGAAAAAGATGAAAAACATTCGCATTCATTTGCCTTCTACAAGTATTCGAAAATTCAATAAGTAGTTTTTTCTTCAAAAGAAACTGCTACTATATTCCATTTAAGAAATTTTACCATTTCGATTCACAATTGACTTAGCGAAAATAGTACTTTAGGATTCTCAATTACCTACTATGAATCTTACTTTTATCAAACGTTCAATCGTTATTTTTACAGGCATTCTGCTTTTTTCAAGTTGTAAAGAGTATCAATTTGCAACGGTTATTAGTGATACATATCGTCCTGAAATTCATGAAAATGTTATTGAAAATGACACGGTCTTGATTCGTTATCTTTTCCTTGGGGAAAATTGCCCGATTACTGTCAGTATATTCAACAAATTGAAACAACCTTTGTACGTTGATTGGAGTAAATCTTCCGTAATTATTAATAGCGAAAAGCAAAGTTATTGGGTCGATGAGGCAAGAATTAATTCGACCAGTCGTGAATTGTCATATCAATACACCAAGTCCATTTCAACAACTTATGGCAATATGCAAGGCAGTATCATCAAGAATGAAAAAATCAGTTTCATTCCGCCAAATGCAGGAGTAGTATACACACCCATTCAAATCCAACCCAATTGGATCGAAGTAGGTTCGGAAGAATATACAGGTGAAAAAGTGAAAATCGCAACGGTTTATGGAGCGGTAAAAGGAAATGCCTTTACGTACAACAAATCACAAACCCCACTTGATTTTCGGAGTTTTTTAACCATTTCTACAGATGAACAATTCACCAAACCGATCTATTACGACAATGCATTTTGGGTTTCTGAAATTTTCACAACAAAAGCAAAACCTGAGGAATTAAGCAATATTTTCCCCAATCAATTCCACAACACGCGAACAACAAAAGGAGGTCTGTTTTTCGGAGGTGTATTCTTGGGTGCTTTAGTTTTAACAGGAATTCTAGTTGCTAATTAAGACTAACGAATTTCGTCAACCGTTCTAGTAACGTTGTTAAATGTAAACGATTCTCCTACTTTCTTTTCCATCAACAAATGGCCAATTGGAGCAAGCGGACTTAGTGCGTATACTTCCTCGTTTCCGACAACTAATTTCCCTGCTGGAACTGATAAATAAAACCATTCGTTTCCTGTGCGAACCAGGCTTCCCATTAAAATTTTCTCTTCGGGTTGAGCATCTTCTAAACTTTGAGCCAAAGCCAACATTTGAACGGCTTCATCCAATTGAGTCGCTAATTTTTCTTGCTCGATTTGAGCCATTGCACGTGCCGTTTCGTGTTTATCTCCAACAACGCTTTTGTTTTCTTCGTTAACAGATTCTGAGGTGTCTGCAAGCAAGGTTTGTAATTCTGCAATGTGCGCTTCTAAATGTGCATGTAAGGTTGTAATAACTGTTTGTTTTTCCATCGTTTTATGTGTTAAGTAAGCCAAAAACCGCCGTCAATGCAACCGTTTCTGTACGTAATCTATTATCACTCAAATGTACGGCTTTATACCCGTTTTTCATAGCCAAATCGACTTCCATTTCTGAAAAATCCCCTTCCGGTCCAATTAAAAAAGGTGCTGCGTTTTGCATCTCTTTCATACTCAACTTTTCACCGGAATAACAGTGTCCAATGAAGCCATTTGGATGAGCCTGAATAAAATTAGCGAAGGGTTGCATGTCGGTTATTTCAGGTAAAAAATAACGCTTCGATTGCTTCATTGCAGCAATGGCAATTTTATGTAAACGCTCAAGATTGATGGAATTTCGCTCGTTATTGGAACATTTCAAAAAAGTCAACTGTGTTAAACCCAATTCGGTTGCTTTTTCCAAGAACCACTCCACGCGATCCATGTTTTTTGTCGGAGCCATCGCAATGTGAATCGTTTTTAATTCCTGCTGATGTTCAATAACTTCAATTGTTTCCACACTGCATTTTTTGGGATTATCTACCGTAATTCGGCAATGCAATTGCGTGCCTTTTCCATTCAACAATTCAATGCTATCGCCAACTTTCTTGCGAAGCACACGAACACAATGTTTAGATTCTTCTTCGGAAAGAGTATATTCCTGCGTTTTTGCAGTGACTTCGGGTGCGTAAAAAGAGGCCATTAATAAATCAGTCGATACGTTAATTCGCGCATTAAATCAGCAGGTGATGCAGATGAATTTCCCACACCTTTTGACTTTAAATCGTATTCATGCAAAGTTGCAATATTGGCAGCTACTTTCTTAGCGTCAAAATTTTGTCGATGCCTTAGGATTTCTCCTGCAACAAAAGGTGGTACTCCCAACGTTTGTGCTACAACATCTTGCGCTTTGTTGGGCAGAAAATGGACACGCATGATTTGCGAAAAAGTACGGAACAACTGTCCAACCACTTCCACCAAACTTGCTGCCTTGGGGTTGTATTCAAAATATTGAACGATTCGAAAGGCTTTGGCTAAGTCGCGTGCAGTAATGGCATTCGTAAGTTCAAAAACATTGTAATCTTTTGAAATCCCAATATTTTCTTCAACATGTACTTCGTTGATCGTCGTTCCTTTTTCAACAAGAATGGTCAATTTTTCCAATTCATTTACCATTCTACTGATGTCATTACCGATAAATTCTACCATCAACATACTCGCCTTGGAAGTAATTTCATAACCAATTGACTTCACGTAACGTTGCAGCCATTCTGCTAAATGATAATCTTTGATTTTATCTGATTTGATAACCTGCCCCGTTTTGACCACATTTTTTAAGGTCTTTTTACGTGCATCAAACGCTTTGTATTTGTGGCAAATCACAAAAATCGTAGTCGAAGTTGGGTCTTCTGTATACTTTTCAAGACCATCCAAGTTGCGAAAATCTTGTGCTTCTTTGAGTACGACCAACCTTCTTTCAGCCATCATCGGATAGGATTTCAACTCACTCAAAAGCGATAAAAGCTCAGTATCTTTTCCGTATAAAATGGTTTGATTGAAATCGCGCTCGTGTTCTTCCATTGCATTTTCAATAATGGCATTGGAAATAAGGTCAATAAAATACGGCTCGTCACCGTGAAGAAAATAAATCGGCTTAAAGTTCTTTTGCTGAATTTCTTTAAGAATTGGCTTGACATCCATGATGATTCAAAGATACAAAACGCCTTTCATTTACGTGCAAAAAAGCGCTCTTTGATTTTCATAAAACTTAATGCACTGAAGCAAAACAACAAGGGTAAAATCGGTAAAGTGTAACGCTCTTCAATTCCTCTTTGAAAATAAACGAGGTAAAACAAGTAACAAAACACTCCTATTACCATCCAGATTATCGGTTCTTTCCGCAACAAAAACAAAGCAGGAAACAACATGAGAAATAAACTCACATGCACCAAATAGGCAAACACACGAAGGGTTTCCATCCACCATGAACCGCGCAAAGTATGTTGAAAAATCCAAAGCGATAAATTGGAATGAAAAACCATTATTTTCGAGACTTTTAAAGGCGTTATCACATGATATTCCAAGCCTTGTTGACTTTTAAAATTCTCGGCCAATTGGTCAAAATAAGTCACACATTTCACCTCATCTTTTAAGGCGAAAGCAGGCATTACTTTTTGCTTTTCATAAAAAGGTTTTTGTGCAAGAATTGCTTTTCGATAGAGATAAAACCCATGTTTTACAGAGGCTGAATCCAAAGTGTTCAAAACAATAGTAGGAATTGCTTTTTCTACTTTACTATAACTTGAATCGAACGGTTTACCGGCCATCGTTTCCTCCCAAAAAGGTACAATGGTTTCGTGAAAATGCGCCGAAGAACTTTCCCAACCTTTGAAACATTCCCAAACTGCGGCATGCGGTGCTCGGAAAACGCCTGGAATTTCATGTTGGTAAATCGGATGCAAACCCAACCATTTACCCATCTTGATTTCACCAATTATCTGCCATGAAAAAACACCTGTTAAACTGAGAATGGTGACCCAAAATGTAAGGCGAAACGATTTTTCCCAAGTCTTCTTTTGGGATAGTAAAAACAGAAAAAACAAGAGCAGAAAAGGCATTAAAATTCCGAGTAAAGGCCGAACGATGCACAAAAAAGAAAAGGTTATTCCTGCTAGCCACAACATCCGTTTTTTGTTGGTTCGCGTAATGTTGACCAATAGATAAATACCCATTATCAATAATGCTGGAGTAATTCCTTCGGAAAGTGTGTAATACAGAAACCCAAGTGAAATGGGAAAAATTCCATACAGAATTGCGGAAATCAAACCAGCATAGAAACTTTTACTGAGCGCCTCTATCAGTTGAAACAAGCAAAAAACGGAAACAGAAAACAATAGTAATTGCACCCATTTCAACAAGTACAGTGCGTGATTTCCTGCTACTTTCAAACAGGCAAAATAAAACAATCCATAACCAGGAGGACGAATGGAAAACGAGAATTTTTGGTGCTCGTTATCGTACGCTTTTCCGTGTTGGTAATAATACAAAGGTGGGTTCAGGTAACTTACATCATCCAAGGTTACCACGGTTTGATTATCGCGCAGTTCTTGTTTTTCAACGCGCAATTGATGCAAGTTCCACTCGTTCCAAAGCAGTGCATTCAGCAAGGATAGAACGGCAATCCAGAACGGCACCCATTTGCGCGACATTTACTTAGTGTTTTTCCCAGATTTGAATCAATTCTACCAAGGTATCTACAGCTTTTTGCATGTCTTGTACGCTCACATATTCGTGTTTTGAGTGAATTGCCATTTCACCTGTAAAAATATTTGGACAAGGTAAACCCATGAAAGACAAACGTGAACCATCCGTTCCACCACGAATAATAGCGCGTTTAGGTTCAACACCAGCTTTGCGCATCGCCTCTTCAGCGTAATCCGTAACGAAAGGAACTTCTCTCAAAATCTCTTTCATGTTGCGGTATTGCTCAAAAATCTCAAATTGGTAAGACGTTCCTGGATATTTGTCAATTACAGTTCGAACGATATTTTCCAAACGGTTTTCGTATTCCGACAATTTCGTTGTATCGTGATCGCGAATAATGAACTGTAAAGTAGCTTTTTCCAAAGCACCTTCCATCGCTACGGGATGAACAAAACCTTCTCGTCCGCTTGTTGTTTCTGGCGACCAACTATCTTTTGGCAATGCATCTACCACTTCCGAAGCCAATTTAATGGCATTCACTAATTTATTCTTAGCGTAACCTGGGTGTGCACTTATTCCGTGAAAAGTAATTTTGACTGCATCAGCTGAAAACGTTTCGTCTTCCAAATCGCCCAATTGACCACCGTCCAAAGTATAACCGTAATCGGCATTGAGTTTTTTCATATCCAATTGCTCAACCCCACGCCCCACTTCTTCGTCAGGCGTAAACAAAATACGAACGGGTCCATGTTTCACTTCCGGATGTTGCATTAAATATTGTGCAAAATCCATGATGATGGCAACACCCGCCTTATCGTCAGCACCCAACAAAGTCAAACCACTTGCTGTGATGATGTCGTCGCCAATTTTTGTTTTCAGGTAGCCATGTTTTTCGGTCGTAATGACTTGTGTTGTGTCGTCTGGCAAAGTAATCGGAGAACCATCCCATTTGCGATGAACCAACGGTTTTACGTCCGTGCCACTACAATCCGGCGCTGTGTCCATGTGTGAAC
>CAZHPL010000026.1:0-7021 GCA_964534495.1 uncultured Lishizhenia sp. | reverse complement strand
AATTTTCACGCTCTGAATTGGAAGGAATCGTTGCAAAAACATATCCCCATTCATCCATTTCAGCATCAGCAAGGCCTAAGTCCAATAATTCCTGAAGCAAGACTTTCGCTAAATCTTTTTGTTTCATCGAAGAAGGAAAACTGCTTGAATTTGGATCGGCAGTTGTATCAATTTGCACGTATTTTAAAAAACGATTTTCAACGCTATACGAATAAAACATACTTTGAGTTTTTTCAAATGTAGTGAGAATCCTGAATTGGGGTAATATTTAGGTGAAAAACGCTTTTCGAAGTGGATGAATTGAGGCGATATTTGAACGCATTTTACCATTTGGGATTGCTCGCAAAATCCAGGATTAAACAAGTTTTACTGAAATAATAATCTCAAATTGTCGAAAAATTTTGAAATCTAAGCACTAGGGTAATTGAAAAAACTTCCATTTCGCTAAACTAAAATTGCGTTTTTTAGCTATTTTGCTGATTTCATTTAGCGATTTTTGATTTTTATGCAAATTTCAATTAGCGTTTTTAGATATTCGGCAATAAAAAGAGAAGGAAATTATCCAAGAATGGAGCGCAATTCAGCTAATTCTTCAACCTTATCAGCATGACCACTTTGTTGGAAGGAAGCCATCAAATTCGTCAACATGCGACGGATGATGGCGGAATTAGAACATGGCTCAAAATACTCGCGTCGTGCATCCAATTTGTTAGTTGCTAGAAAATCTTTTATTTCAGTAGTGTCAAAAATAATTCCGTTGGAAAAAGCATTGATGTAAAACAAAACACCGTATTCATTTTGCTCATTGATCATGTTTCGTGAACGATTTTCGTCCATATATGCCAACACAAAATGATTCGGCAAGTTTACTCCATAAACGGGTATATCCAACAATTGCGCAACGATACTATAAATCAAACACAAACTCAAAGGATTTCCATGACGATTTTCAAGCACTGTATTGACATACGAATTCAGCGGTGAATTGTAATTCTTTTGATCACCGCGAAAATTGTAAACCCCAAAGAAAACTCGATTAAAAATCTTGATTTGTTCAAAAGCAGTTTGATTATCGTTCAACTCAAGCCAAATATCTCTCCGAATGTATTGAATTTGCTGTCGTACAGCTTCTTCATTCAAATGTGGATATTGATAACGCGCCACAATAATTGCACCTTCTAACAAATCTTTATCGGCAGAATCCACCCAATTTTTTAAAGCAAGTTTAACTTCTTCAAGTTGAATATCGTGAATGATTCGCTCAGCACGTGACTGAAACAACATGCCATAATATTGGCGTTCCCATTGGTTTTCAAGATAAGGAATAGCTTGATTCCCGTACTGCACCAATTGCCCCCGAACGTGCTCGTAGATAGAGTCATCCGGATCATCGATTAATCGAACCAAAGCTTGTATAGAAGATGTGCCGTTCACTAAAACAAAAGTATTTCACTTTGCTTGGCAATTCTGAGACAAAAAAATTCTTTATTAAACTCGAAATGTTAATTCATCGTAACCTTTTCGAATTTCTTTCGTTAGACTTGACTCAGGATCTAAATTAACTTTGCTACAGGTTGATTTTGAAGGGGTCAAGTTTTTTGGCCCCTTTTTTGTTATTTTTGAACAAATTACAAAACCATGAAAACCATATTATTTCTTTTTGCTGCCCTTTTAACATTTACTGCTTGCAAGCATTCTAAAAAAGTACAAGAAATGAAAACAGAAGAAGCAACAACGGCTCAAACTGTATATTTAGGCGAGGTGCAAGCCAACGAAAATGGCTGTAATTACACTTTGAAAATTATTAAAGTGAACGCTCCAAAAGACGCTTTAGTGTTGCCTTTCAAAATCGTTTACCCGATAAATTTAGATGTGAAATACACAAAACCTGGTCTTAAAATCAACTTTACCATGACACCTAGCAAAATGAAAAATCCGGAAGGATGTCAAGCAGATGCAGTTGTGAGTATCAACGTCGTGAACTCATCAGCGCAATAAACCTTCCAACTTCTTCAAAGCAGTTGTATTTTCTTTACTGAAAAAGGCTTTAGCAACGCGTTGTTTTTCCAATTTAGTCAAACGCCAAGAAAGTGAAATTCGGTCGTTTTCGCGTTCACGCAAGTTAAAAGAAACTACATCCACAGGAAAATCAAAACTACGTTGTACCAATTTCATTAATTGTTCTTGGTCGAAATCCTGCGTTCGCGTAAAGTTGATAATCATATTTCCGAAAGGCAATGAGATTTTGTCTAATAATGTAATGTCGTTATACGATTCATCGTCCAAAATGCGTTTTGTATCACGCGTTTCAATAATGATTACACCGGAAGTATTTTTCTGTATCCAATCTGAATTGGCAAATAAATAATCAACAGTCAACTTACCTCCATAGTTATCACGAATGCCGGCATCCATTAATTGAATTTCAGGTTTTGTTGGCAAGGTCATCATTGGCATGATAAAAGGAAAAGTAGCATTCGCGCGCAAAACCGACGAAAACCGAATTTCACCCGGTCGATGATCTTTGAAAAAGGATTGATAATCGATGTTTTCATACGCTGTATAACCAACGCGCTTATTCACTAAAAAACTCAAATTTTGAGATGAAATCAATAGTCTTCTTCCATCGTTAATGATTGTTGGACTAAAAATCATCAATGGGGTTTGACTTTTTAATTCATACGATTTGTAGTATTCCAAAGGATGTTCCAAATAATTCTCCAAGTTTTCATGCAATTGTTGTTCGAATGCCACGCCACGTTCTTGCGTATAGTAGCGATTATTGTACTTGAATTGTTTGTAACGCATCAGCAAATCACTTGTAGAAGCAGAAAATGACAAGCGATTGAGTAAATCTTTACCTAAATTTTCTTTGAAACGTTGGTTACTTTTCGTTTTGATTAAACCTAAATTTCTTCTTAAAATCAATTCTCGATAATACGCAGCACCGACCATTCCACCTGACGCTCCAGCAATTAATTGTAATTGATTAGAGATTTTATTGTTGGTAATGGAATCACAATTACTCAAAACTATGAACGTCCACAATGCACTTCGTGAACCTCCACCTGAGGTATTTAGAATAATAAGTTTGGGTTTGCGATGGTTTTGTTTTTTCTTCCAATTCGTTAGCATCAACTCCATGTCTCTGCGAGAATCTTGCTCCACTTTTTTATCCGTTCCACAACTGCGAATGGCAGCAACCGTATATTCCGCGCGCCCTTTGAATGAATAATCTAAACCCAAAGCATAACTTGTGTAACGAAAGAAAGGTGTAATTGAACTCAAATATGTCATTATCACAATCACACCAACAATAATAGGCAAGGTCCAACGGTGAAACCAATTACGCAAAGCACTGATAAGCATGAATAATATTGTAAGTAGCGTAACAATACTAACGGCAGCAGGCACCTCGAAATAACGGTAGTTACGCATAAAGCCCAAGCCCAAGAAAATCATGAGTGTAATGAACTCAAAAATGAACGCATTGATACGATTACTGGCATAAATATCATCGATTACATCTGTGTCCAAATGTGCGATACTCCTGCTTCTATAAATACGAAAGCGTTTACCAATATAATAAATCGGGCGTTTAGGTTCATCGCGGAAATAATTGTACCACTTTTCTCCTTTATTGGTCATGGAAGCAATCAAACTATCTGTTTCGTCATCGACATCATCATTGTGGTCTCTGTTTTTGCGAATCGGAAAAAAATAAAGAATAGAAAGAAAGATAAATCCGAAAAAACCTAACAAATACGCCAAATTATATTGAACGATTTGACTGGTTGTTGCAAACTCCTCTACTTTCTGAAAAATCGACATTTTGTAGAGGTAGTAAGAAATGTAAGCAATAGGCAACAATGAATTATTGATACAAAACCTAAAAAAAGGCGTTGAAACCACCACTAAAAAAGGAAAGCGAGGGCCTAATTTGGAATAGCTGTAGGTATTAAATGCCATGGTGATTGCACCAATACTAAATCCGAGTAACATAAAACCCCAAATACTCACTTTTCCCAAATATTCTGGTGAAAAAAACAGAAAGGGAACACCAAAGTCAACACCGAGCACATCCGCTACAACTGCAAATAAAAATGCCCAAAACGTTAAACCAAAGAAATTGTACTTAATGTGTGCTACCAGCAGTCGAAATGGAAAGAAATCTCTAAAAAGAAGGAATTTGCGTAGCATATAGTCGATTTTCCTCCTAATTTAAGAAAAAAACCGAATCATTTTGCAGCAAATAAAGATTTACGAAAAAAGAGAATTCAAGTTATTTTATTCCTCACGCAAAAAATCACGTACCAAATAACTCAAAGATTTTCCAACAATTTTCTTTTCTAAATCTGTTTGCGGAGCAGCTTCGGGCAAATGCAAATAAGCGATACGTTCTTTATACGGTGACAATTTCATGCAAAAAGTTCGTATCTCATCCAAACGCCAACCACTTGGTGAAAAAGCAGAACTCGGCATACCTGCAATCGCATCCATGTCAATCTCAACACCAAATAATTCATCATCTGCAAAATCAAAAATAGCCTCTAAATCCGTATATAAATTGCGTTTACCCATTAAGTATTCCTCATAAAAGGTGTGCATGCTTTTATGCTGCTGCAAAAAATCACGTATATATTGATTGTTATAAGCCTCGTGTAAACCTAAAACCGTATAGCGATCAATCCAATTGTTTTCTAACGCCATGGAAAACGAATTTCCACTGTGACGACCTTCTACCATTCGACAATCCGCATGTGGGTCCACATTTACAACCTGTAGCTTTTTGTTCTTGCCTGCATATTTCATTAAAGGTAAGGCATTGTTATGTCCACCTCCAATAACAATAAGTACCTGATGTGGCAACAAGACTTCTTGAATCAAATTCTCCACGAATTCATCCAATTCAGCAACTTTTTCTTTTGCTTCCGCAATTGTATCCGTGTGCGAAATGTCCCTTATTCTACCTGCAATAAAAATATTCTCACCTGTAAATTGCTCATGCGACTGCATATTCAAAAAGAAACGAACAAAAGATTCAAACGCATTTTCACTGCCTCGAAGTCCAAAATTAGCCATAGGACCAACACTTTCTTCGATTCCCAAGATGACGTATTTCACCTGTTCACTTTGCGTTCGGGCTATTTTTTGTCCCACTCGAGTTTCACTGATACGAATTTGACAATAGTCCTCAATCGTTTTTTCATCAAATGGAAAAAATCGAAATGTGTTTTTTTTACTGTATTGCATGGCGTAGTATATTGATAAATTCTTCAGATGGTGCAGTTGGCTTCATGGTGTTCGCATTCACAAAGACCAGCACCGTATGTGCGATGATTAATTTCTTTCCTTCTTCATTGAAAATTTCATAATCAAAGTAAATACGCGTGCCCTCAATTTTTGTAACATTCGTCTGAATTGTTAACAAGTCATCATACAGTGCAGGAGCGAGGTATTTTATTTTTAGCTCCAAAACGGGCATCATCACACCACTTTCTTCCATCGATTTATAGGATAAACCAAGGCTTCGCAGAGCCTCTACCCTACCCACTTCAAGGAAAGACGCGTAGTTACCGTAGTAACAATAACCCATTTTATCCGTATCACTATAGCGAACCCTTATCTGACAAGGAAAAGCATAATTAATTTCCATCTGTTAAATAATCAAATTTAATAGGGTTTTAGGTGTTAAAAAAAGTAGCTAGTTGATTTTATAAGCTATCTTTGGTTAATAATTTTTCGCAATCACCAACAAATACTAAAGAACTTGTCGAAGAAATTTTTGGAAGTAAAATATTTTTAAAATACAATACCCTTCCAGCTTTTTTTTTAACTTTTTTATGTAAATATTTGTCCTCGAAAAATTCGAACAGATACAGCCGAGAACGCAATACACAACTGTATCACACATTTGTTAAATATTCGGTAAAAATTATAAAACTATGAGTAAAAGTCACGAAGGTGTATGGGATGCGTGTCTGAAAATTATTAAAGATAATATTCCTGCTCCGGCATTTAAAACTTGGTTTATGCCAATTGTGCCGGTGAAGCTGGATAATTCTGTTCTAACAATTCAAGTGCCGTCTCACTTCTTCTACGAATGGTTAGAAGAACATTACATCGTATTGCTTCGTAAGGTTATTAAAAAAGAATTAGGCGCTGAAGGTAGCTTAGAATATAGTATTGTGATGGAAAACAATACTAAATCGGCTAATCCTTACACAGTTAAATTGCCAACCAACAACAGTACATCTTTAAAAAATGCACCTGTTAATGTTCCATTGGACGTTAATGAAAATCAAATCAGAAACCCATTTATCATTCCTGGTTTGAAGAAAGTGAACATCGAATCGAATTTGATTCCGAAAAATACATTTGAAAATTTCGTTGAAGGTGAATGCAATCGTTTAGCACGTGCTTCAGGTTATGCTGTCGCAAACAAACCGGGCGGAACAGCTTTCAATCCTTTGTTGATTTATGGAGGTGTTGGTTTGGGTAAAACACACTTGGCGCATGCAATTGGTATTTCGATCAAGGAAATGTACCCGAATAAAATTGTTCTTTACGTTCAATCAGAAACTTTTACGCATCAGTTTATTGATGCCTTGAAAAATAACAGAACCAATGATTTCGTGCATTTCTACCAAATGGTGGACGTGTTAATCATTGATGATGTGCAATTCTTTGCTGGTAAAGAGAAAACGCAAGATGTTTTCTTCTCTATCTTCAACCATTTGCACCAAAACGGAAAACAAATTGTATTGACTTCCGACAAACCACCAATTGAAATGCAAGGTATGGAGCAACGTTTGCTTTCTCGCTTCAAATGGGGATTGTCTGCCGATTTAGGTGTTCCGGACTTGGAAACAAGAATTGCAATCCTAGAAAAGAAAATGTATGGCAGTGGTATCGAACTTCCGCGTGAAGTTGTTGAATACCTTGCCTACTCTATCAATACCAATATTCGTGAAATCGAAGGTGCTTTGAATACATTGTTAGCACAAGCTTCTTTGAACAA
>CAZHPL010000025.1:16824-19830 GCA_964534495.1 uncultured Lishizhenia sp. | reverse complement strand
GCCGATGCCCTGGAGGACTCGCTGGTCCTGGTGCTCACCCGGCTGCAGCCCACCTCCACCCGCTTCTCGTTGCCACGCATCTTCAGCAAAATGCGCCTTTCCGTCAATATTTTCTAAACCTTCGCAAATATGCAATTGCAAATCTCGAAATGTCGTTTGAATTGAATTAGCGTCCATTTTCTATTCTGGTTTAGCATTAAAATCTTGAAAATGGAGAAAGAAAGCTGAATTGTTAACCATCCCATTTCCTTTACCTGCTTGCTGTAATGAAAAACGACTAATCAAGCCTTCTTGTTCTTTCGCATCAAAAAAGAAAGCAGAACACGTTTGCATAATCACATCGTAACCCAAACAAGCCGTACGGGTCAAGTCAGTTCCGTAATTTTTTCGATATAACTTGTGAAAGGCCTCAATATTCGGGATTTGATAATCAAAGTAAGTTCCCGAAGCGTAGTAAAAATTATACTTGTTCGCATAGGTAGCATTGACCTCTTTCCAATCCGTCCAATCGCGCATGCCGTAAACGGAAATATTGGGAGAGGTTTTATAACGTTCCAACAAGGCCAACACTTTTTCTTTATCGTTGGAAAGCACAATCATTTGAACAGGACTTCCGATTTTTTCAAAGTTTTTATACGTACTCCAATCCGCTTCAATCACACGAGGACGCGAGGCTTTTACAGGAAATTCTTTAAACGTTGTCAAAAACAGTTTCCCCATCCATTCCTCTTCTGGTTTTCCACTTTTAATGAGCACAATTTGCTGATTGGTATGCAAATCATAAATGTGTTTAGCCAATTGACGAATCAACACATCATTATCTGGATTTAAGGCATATACGTAACGATTTCCTTGGTACAATTTAGCTGAAAATGCCACACTCAATACACAGCGAACTTTGTTGTTTTTTGCCCAATTGCAAACGATTTCTGCCTCCGTTTGTTGTAAAGGCGCGAAAATCAAATCCATGGTTTTGAATTCCGTTTTAGCTAAATGTTGCTGAATGCTTTCCGTTTTTGACTGATAATCGTAGACATAAAAATTGCATTTCAAACCTTTTCGCTCCAAAGAATCCAAGGCTAATTTTGCACCCATGTAGTATTCCAAAGCTGCATTCACAGTCGCTTTATTGTAACTTGCTGTTGAATCTAAATTGAAAGGCAAGAACAAAGCAATGTTATAATATTCCTTTTTCGGGAACGTTAAAACGGAATCCTTTGTTGGTTTATCCTTATCTGGAACTTGGCGAACTTCCACGGTTTTCACTTTTTCCATTTTTAGTGGAATCTTGATGTTTTGCCCCGGTTGAATGCGTGAATTGCTCATGCCGTTCAACTTGCGAATTTCATCCGAAGGCACCATGTACCGTTTAGCGATTGTGTACATCGTTTCACCCTGAAGTACCGTGTGTGTTATGATGGAATCCGAAAAAGTGACTTTGTATCGCGCTTCCACAGAATCGCTTGGTGCCGGCACATCTTTGGTAATTGTTTCCGACGGAGTATCTGGCAAGTCAATTTGAACGCGAGGAACCGCATTTTCAATTTTCAAGCGTTGATTGACTTTTATTCCATTTTGTGCTTCTGGATTTTTTGCAACAATAGAATCAACAGGCACTGAATACATTTTGGAAATGGCGAACAAGGTTTCTGATTTCTGAACGGTATGCATAATGGTTTTCAAAGGCGCTGGAATTTTCAATAATTGCCCTTCGTTCAAACCACGTTCAATCCCTGGATTGGCATTCAAAATCTCTTCAGCCGAACAATTGTATAATTGCTGTAAACCAAATAAGGTATTTCCTTGAGCAACCGTGTGCGTGTAGAACTTTTTTCCTCCTTGCGTGACAACAGGCGCGTACTTTTGCGACCAAACCCCTAAGGTTGAAAGCAGTAGAAAAACTACTAAACTATATTTCATAAACATTGATTTATTCCCATTCAATTGTTGCAGGTGGTTTGGAGCTAATGTCGTAGGTAACACGATTGATTCCTTTTACCTGATTGATGATGCGGTTCGAAATTTTGGCTAAAAACTCATACGGTAAATGGCACCAATCCGCTGTCATTCCATCGGTTGAAGTCACTGCGCGTAAAGCAACTGCATTTTCATACGTCCGTTCATCGCCCATTACGCCAACAGACTGAATCGGCAAGAAAATTGCTCCCGCTTGCCAAACGTCATTGTACAAACCGTCTTCTTTCAATCCATCAATAAAAATGGCATCCACTTCTTGCAAAATGCGTACTTTTTCAGCTGTTACTTCGCCCAAAATACGAATACCTAAACCAGGACCTGGAAACGGATGACGGCCTAAAATACGATCATCAATTTGCAAGGATTTTCCAATGCGACGCACTTCGTCTTTGAACAACAAACGCAAAGGTTCAACCACTTGTAATTTCATATAATCCGGTAAACCGCCCACATTGTGATGCGACTTAATCGTTTGCGATGGTCCTCCTGTAGCTGAAACCGATTCAATTACATCCGGATAAATGGTTCCTTGTCCTAGCCAGCTTGCTCCTTCCACTTTTTTAGATTCTTCGTCAAAGACCTCAACAAAAACCCGTCCAATTGCTTTTCGTTTCAATTCTGGGTCGGTAAGTCCTTTTAATGCTTCGTAGAATTTATCCGCTGCATTCACGCCTTTCACATTCAATCCCATTCCTTGATACGATTCCAAAACGGAATGATACTCGTTTTTGCGCAACAAACCGTTATCGACAAAAATGCAATGCAAATTCGAGCCAATCGCTTTGTGTAATAAAACCGCTGCAACGGAAGAATCAACTCCACCTGAAAGACCAAGAATCACTTTGTCGTCACCTAATTGTGCTTTGAGCTTTGCTGTTGTTTCCTCCACAAAAGAATCGGGTGTCCAATCGCCTTTGCAATGACAAATCGTTCGCACGAAATTCTTCAATAAAATCGTTCCTTCGCTTGAGTGATACACTTCGGGATGAAATTGAATACCAAAAGTTGTTTCCCCTTCAACAGCATAGC
>CAZHPL010000025.1:15736-16814 GCA_964534495.1 uncultured Lishizhenia sp. | reverse complement strand
AGCTCTTTCAGTGGTATTTTTTGACGTTTTAACTTTCCAATCTTGTGGTCGAAGGAATTTTCTTGATGGTATCACCATGCGACATCCAAACCTGCGATCCGAAGTTCATTCCTTGTGTCAACACGTTATTTTCGTCCACGAATGTCAAATGCGCACGACCGTACTCACGTATAGCAGACGGCAACACTTCACCACCGAAATGATGTGACAAATATTGAGCACCAAAACAAATGCCCAACAAGGGTAATTTGCCTTTTATTTCACTCAAATCAGGACGTGGTGCTTGTTCATCGCGCACGGAAAACGGACTCCCGGACAAAATCACCCCTTTGATGTTGGGTGTAAGTTCAGGAATTTTGTTCCACGGATGGATTTCACAATAGACGTTTAATTCGCGTATTCTTCTGGCAATCAATTGGGTATATTGAGAACCGAAATCTAAAATTAAAATCATTTCATGCATGGGAACAAAGATAATTCGATTCGATTGCTTTTGACGATTTTTCATTTCATATTATTGAACAATGAATGTTAACAAGCATAATTTTACAGAATTTGTGGAATTGTCAAAAATCCGAATAATTGTCAAAAAAGAAAAATAAAAATTCAAGCAGTTAGGAATCAAATCTTATGTTATTTTTGGTAGATGAATTGAATTAACTTTCTGTTTCTATCTTAACATTTACATACTACTAATTATGAGATTTAAAGATGTTCTAAAAGAATTAAGTATACATATTGATGATGCAAAAGGATATGCAAAATCATTGGGTTTTGATATAAAAACCAGAAATTCAAAAATAGACCAACCACTCTACCAAGAATTTGTCAGGAAATTTGGAAAAGACGATCAAAAAAAGGCTATCCTTGAACAAGGAGGATTAAAAATAGATTATCTTTTAAAGAATTCAGGTTCAAATTTGGTAAACCTACAAGAAATACTTAAACGATTTTTAATTAGAATTCCAGATTTTCAAAGAGGATATTCTTGGACATCAAAAGAGTTGAATGAATTATGGATTGATTGTTTCAATGAAAAAGACTGCAAGCATACCCAAAGGAACATTCCCCTCCATAA
>CAZHPL010000025.1:9341-15726 GCA_964534495.1 uncultured Lishizhenia sp. | reverse complement strand
TTTCATTTTACTGGAATCTTATCAATTGAGCCAATAAATAAAACGAATAGGAATGTTTTAAAAAAAGAGGAGAAGTTGTTACTATTTCTTACAGAAAAAAACACACTAAATTTTAATCAAAACGACTCTCAAGTTGAACAAAAAAATACTGAGGGAAACATTGATTTTTATCCTGTTGCAATTATTGATGGGCAACAGAGATTAACGACTTTAATGATACTTATGTGCGTTTTGTTTGAACAAATAGAGAAAAATGAATTCAAAATAAATAATCAGGACTTATTTGGTAAAGACTTTTTGACAATTCAATATGATGGAAATAAGTTCTATAAATTCGGTTACGAAAAGGATATTCCGTCAGAACAGTATTTTATGTCTGAAATTTATAGGGACGAAGATGTTAAAGTTACAGAACCAGTGACCATTTACACTAAAAACTTGCTCTCTGCAAAAAAGTTCTTTCAAAAGAAACTAAAGGAAAGCGAAATAAATGGAGAAAATCTACAATTAAAATGCATAGAGTTATTGAAGAAAATTCAAAAACAACTTTTATTCAATGTTATGATTATTGATTCTAATCAATTAGATATTTCAATGGTATTTGAAACTTTAAACTATCGTGGAAAACCTCTTAGTAAATTAGAAATTTTGAAAAACAGACTGATATACTTGGTTTCAAAAAAGTACTCTGAATTTGATGATTTGAAAGAAAAGTTAAGATTTGAAATCGTTAATTCTTGGCAATATGTTTATTCTTGGATTGCGAAAGACAATACAATAAATGTAAATCCAGACGATGCATTTCTGAGAGATTTTTGGATTATGTACTTTGAACATGATAAAAGACCAGATCATAAATTTAAATTTGAAGAAGATTTATTTAATAATAAGTATCGAATTGGAAATGTAGACGAAAATACATTAATAAATCAAGATGAAGTTTTTTCTTTTTTAAATTCTATGAAGAAAGCCGTCGAAGCATGGTACTTCATCAAAAACCCAAATGATGAAAATTCTTTACAATTTTTCTCAAATAAAAGTACTTTACTATACTTAAGAAGGTTTACAGAAATGATTAAAGGCAGTTACGTTAATCCTTTATTAATGGCCCTTTTTTCAAAACAAATTACAAGCGACTTAGTTAATTTATTATTTACAATTGAAAGGCACAACGTCACTTTGTTTTACTTAAATGGTAAATCGTCAGATACAGACAGAGCTGAGTTTTACAGATTAGCAAATAAGGCTTTTTCAAAACGTTCAGACGGAAGAACCCCAGATTCTTTGATTTCGTTTATTGAAAAACAAACAAAAAAACATCATAGAATCGATAATTTTCACTCTTTTATACATGAAAGTAGAAGTGATAATGAACAGTTTTATAATTGGGAAGGAGTCGAATATATTTTATCAAGATTTGAGGAATCGTTAAATCCTAATTTTGATAGATATACTAGAAGCATTGAAAAAAACAGGTATTTCATAGGTCAGTATAACTCTAATTTCTCAGATTTATTAAGAACTAAAAGTGAAAGTCAAAAAAAAATTATAAATTCATTAGGTAATATTTTTTTAAATCAGTTTACAAAAAATAAAAAAGGAGAGGTTAAAACTTTTAGTCTAATGAACGAACAACTTA
The DNA here is from genome assembly GCA_964534495.1 of uncultured Lishizhenia sp. Classification (GTDB taxonomy): domain Bacteria; phylum Bacteroidota; class Bacteroidia; order Flavobacteriales_D; family Crocinitomicaceae; genus UBA952. Next base: position 14,087 of record CAZHPL010000025.1, on the reverse strand, counting down.
AATATGAAAATAGTAAATGGACATTTCAACATATTAAAAATAGAGGTTTAGATATTTTATCATTTATTGAAAGTAAATATCAAGTAAACCTTGGAAATGAACAAACTAAAATAAAAGTTCTTTTTGATGGCGTAAGAGATAAAGACTAAGTTTTACACTTGCAAAGTCCGAATACAAGGGCATACAAGAGAATTATATAAGAGTTTTTTTTCTTTACTGACTAGTACAAAGAATTGTATTATAAAAATTTATATAAATCATAATCAAACACTTTTTAACTATGAAATACCCCGAAAATTTGAGCCAAAAAGAAATTGACTTTTTTATACATCATAAAATTGCACCGTCTGATTTATTTGATTGTTGTGGAAGGACAGTAATTCATTTAAAAAACGAAATGAAATCTTCAGGCAGAATAATAGGGTATAATTCTACTTCTTGCCAAAAAAAAGGTCATCGAATAAAAACAAGAAGTGGGCATTGTCCTATGTGTGATCCTTCTAAAATTGAATTTATACGTCGATCGGAAAAACCAGGATATGTTTACATTGCATTTTCGAAAACTGCACAATTGTATCAAATCGGTTTTTCTGAAGATTATGAAGATCGCGCTAAATCCATCAATTATACAAGATATGGAGGATTTAGTGATTGGGTGCTTGAATTGGTAATTTATTCAACCATTGCAGGACGATTAAAGTTAATGATAAAATCTGATTTGAAACCATTTTCAACAGCCAGTAACTATTTTCATGACAATCATATTCAAGAAGCGTTTGAATTGTATAATTGTGACTTTCCTGAAATTTATAAGGTTGTGAGTATGTATACGTCAATAGATGATGAGGTAGATTTTTCCCACATTTACAAAAGTTGAGTATGATTAACTAAAAGAACTCCTATTCTAAAGACAGTTGAGTTAAAAGCCAATACAAAATTGGAAGACGTGCATTTGTTTTCAAAATAAATCTGAATGTGATCCAGTTCGTATAAGTGTGATTAGTTTGATTTTATCGTTTTGATCCCAAATTAGTAACCAATCAGGTTGAATATGACACTCCCAAAATCCTTTGTAATTTCCCTTTAATACATGCGGTTTATATTTTGCAGGAAGCTTTCCTTCATTTCTTAATAAAATCAAAATTTCTTCCAGTTTATTTTCGTCTAAACCACGCTTAATGGCAAGTTTGAAGTCTTTTCTAAAACTGTTTTTAAATTCAATTTCAAACATCAGCTTCTCAATTTTTTCATCAAGTCTTCGTGATTTTTTGTTTTGACGATTCCTTTTCCAGCACGTGCTTCTTTCATTGCTTTTTCGGTTTCTTCATTGTAACGAGGAGATTCCTGCTCAACTTCAACAAATGGCAACGTTTTAATATACTCCAAAAACAATTTCGCAGCTTTACTTCTATTATTAACTTTCACAATTGTTGTCATTTCTTCTTTCTTTGTAACAAAGTTAACGAATGATTTTTCTAATAATTACAATTTGACTGACTTTTTAAAATTGTCAATCCTTCCATTTTTGGACATTGTTAAATTCAAAAAAACGTAAAATACAAATTACTTATTTTGAAAATCGAATTTTCAAGTTGATAGGAATCAAATCTTTTTGACCAAAATGAGTATTAATTCAATTCCTTCAACCATTCTATTCCGAAAAATTAACAAGTGAGCCGATTTAAGTAAGGCATAGAACTACTTAATTGATTAACTTTGGCTTTCTCAAAATTTTAAACTACATGATTGCTGATATTTTAAAGAAGCTATTCGGAGACAAAACGACTAAAGATAAGAAAATTTACTGGCCATTTGTGGACCTAACATTGGCTGAAACCGAAAAAATTAAAGCGCTTTCTGATGACGGTTTACGTCAAAAAACACGTGAATTTCAACAAATAATTCATCAAGAAAAACAAGCCTTGGAGGATGAATTGGCTGATCTGAGAACAAAAGCGGAAGATTTAAGTACGCCGATCCACTTGAAAGAGGAATTGTTCGAGAAAATCGACAAATTGGAAAAAGCGGTAGACGAGCAAATCGAAGTGACGCTTGAAAAAATATTGCCGGAAGCTTTTATGGTGGTGAAAGAAACGGCTTTCCGTTGGGCAAATAATGGTCAATTGGTGATTACAGCTGAGGATTACGACCGTGATTTAGCGACGAAAAAAGACGGTATTACCATTGATGGCGACAAGGCGATTTGGCACAATGAATGGACGGCTGCCGGTGCGAAAATCACGTGGAACATGGTACATTACGATGTACAGTTGATGGGTGGTACGGTGTTGCACAAAGGAAATATTTCCGAAATGCAAACGGGTGAAGGTAAAACCTTGGTGGCAACGCTTCCGGTTTACTTGAATGCGCTTGCGGGTAAAGGTGTACACATCGTAACGGTGAACGACTACTTGGCAAAACGTGACTCGGAGTGGATGGGTCCTTTGTATCAATTCCATGGTTTGACGGTAGATTGTATCGACAAGCACCGACCGAATTCGCCTGAAAGAAGAAAAGCGTATTATTCCGATATTACTTTTGGTACAAATAACGAATTTGGTTTCGACTATTTGCGTGATAACATGGCAGGTCATGTGGATGATTTAGTGCAACGCAAACACCACTATGCCATCGTCGATGAGGTCGATTCAGTGTTGATTGACGACGCACGTACACCTTTAATTATTTCGGGTCCAACGCCAAAAGGTGACGAACACGAATTCCATGAATTGAAACCGCGTATTGAGCGCGTTGTGGCAGCACAGAAACAGTTTGTTCAACAATGCTTGAACGATGCAAAACGTTTGCTTGCGGTGATCAATAACCCAAGTGTTGAAGGCGATACGAAAGCAATGTTGGAAGAAGGTGGAATTGCTTTGTTGCGTGCGCACAGAGGCTTGCCTAAAAACCGCGCATTGATTAAGTTCCTTTCTGAGCCTGGTATCCGTGTGCATTTGCAAAAAACGGAAAACTATTACATGCAGGAGCAAGGCAAGCACATGAAAAAAATTGATGCTGAATTGTTCTTTGTAATCGACGAAAAAAACAACACGATTGAGTTAACGGATAAAGGAATTGACTTGGTTTCAGGTGCTGACGACCGCAACTTCTTTATCATGCCGGATATCGGTTCTGAGATTGCGAAATTGCAAAAAGAGAATCTTGAAAAAGCAGATTTTCTAGAAAGAAAAGATACCTTGATTCGCGAATATTCGGTGAAATCAGAACGCATTCATTCGGTAAGCCAATTATTGAAAGCGTACACTCTTTTCGAAAAAGAAGTGGAATACGTAATTTTGGACGGAAAAGTGAAAATCGTTGATGAGTCAACGGGTCGTATTTTGGACGGAAGACGTTATTCCGACGGATTACACCAAGCGATTGAAGCGAAAGAAAATGTAGAAGTGGAAGCGGCTACGCAAACGTATGCGACGGTTACTCTTCAAAATTACTTCCGTATGTACCACAAATTAGCAGGTATGACGGGAACAGCTGAAACGGAGGCAAAAGAATTTTGGGACATTTATAAATTAGACGTGGTGGTGATTCCAACGAATCGTCCGATTTCAAGAAAAGACCAAGAAGATTTCGTGTACAAAACGGCACGTGAAAAATACAATGCAGTAATCGAAGAAATTGAATCGATGGTGGCACAAGGTCGTCCGGTCTTGGTAGGAACAACAACGGTTGAAATTTCAGAATTGTTGAGCCGTATGCTTTCCATGAAGAAAATTCAGCACCAAGTATTAAATGCTAAATACCACCAAAAAGAGGCGGAAATTGTTGCCAATGCAGGTCTTGCAGGCGCAGTAACGATTGCTACAAACATGGCGGGTCGTGGAACGGATATCAAATTAGGAGCTGGTGTGAAAGAAGCGGGTGGTTTGGCCATCATCGGAACGGAACGTCATGATTCACGTCGTGTAGACCGTCAGTTGAGAGGTCGTGCAGGTCGTCAAGGAGATCCAGGTTCGTCTCGTTTCTTCGTTTCATTGGAAGATGATTTGATGCGTAAGTTTGGTTCGGAGCGAATTGCTAAATTGATGGACCGCATGGGATTGAAAGAAGGAGAAGTTATTTCTCACGGAATGGTTTCTAAATCCATCGAACGAGCTCAGAAAAAAGTAGAAGAAAACAACTTTGGCATTCGTAAGCGTTTATTGGAATACGATGACGTAATGAATGCACAACGTAAAGCGATTTACAAAAAACGTAGAAATGCGTTGTACGGAGACCGCTTGGATATTGACGTAGACAACATGTTCTACGACTTGTGTGATACAACGGTTAACAATTCAGCGAATATGGATTTTGCTGAGTTCGAATTGGAATTGGTTCGCGTGTTAGGAATCAGTTCACCGGTTGAGGAAAATGAATACCGTTCGATTAATCGCACAGAGCTTGTAGAAAAAGTGTACGATGCCATGCGCGAACAATACGACAGAAAATGTGATCGTATTATCGAAAAAGTGATGCCACAAATTATTCATGTGTACGAAACGATGTCGGATCGCTTCAAGAATATTGTGTTCCCACTTACGGATTTACGTCAAGAAATTGAGTTGATTGTTAACTTGGAAGAAGCTGTTAAATCAGAAGGAAAAGCGATTAAACGTGCTTTCGAAAAGAACATCATTTTGATGAAAATCGACGATGAATGGAAAGAGCATTTGCGTGAAATGGATGATTTACGTTCGGCGGTAAACAATGCTTCCTACGAGCAAAAAGACCCATTAGTGGTCTATA
>CAZHPL010000025.1:0-9331 GCA_964534495.1 uncultured Lishizhenia sp. | reverse complement strand
CGTATGAATTATTCCGTTCGTTAACCGTTCGTTTGAACCAAGGTTCTGTTGAGTTCTTGATGAATATGAATTTGCCGTTGGAACAACAAGAAGTGCAAAGTACGAATCAAGAAAGCAATCAAAATCACTACGAAAAAGCACAAGCTTCAGGTGCGGTAAGTAGCACTACTCCACCGAAATTCGATCGTTCACCGTATCAACAAGCCATTGAAAATTCGTTTCCACAAGAAGAGAAAAAACAACCGGTAATTGCTGATCCGAAAATTGGACGTAACGACCCTTGTCCTTGTGGTAGCGGAAAGAAATACAAGCAGTGTCACGGTAAATAATGGCAACTGTTCGGGCAATAGAGAGCATAGCTGTTGTCGGGACAGGAAAAGTTGCGACTACTTTGTTGCGTATTTTCAAAAATGCAGGGTTTCATATCCATGGAATTGCTGGAAGAAATGCACAAAAAGGTCAAACAATAGCTTCGGCTTTTGAAACGTCTTTTTTTACTGATGTAAAGGAATTACACGCTGATTTAATTCTCATTTCAGTGGCCGATAGTGCTGTTTTGGAAGTGGCTCATTCTTTTCCAAAAAATCAATGGATTGCACATACTTCGGGTAGCATTGAACTGCCTTCTCATTTAGTGGAAAACGGAGCTGTTTTTTATCCCTTGCAAACTTTTACCGAAGGACGAAATTTACAGGCAGCTAACATTCCAATTTTATTGGAAACGCACAATACGCTTTTCAAAAATGCACTTGAAAAATTGTGCCAACACATCGGGTTTTCGTATCAATTTTACAGCTCTGAGGAACGTAAGAAAATTCATGTTAGCGCTGTTTTTATCAATAATTTTGTGAATCACCTCGTGTACAAAGCAGGTGAAATCGCACAAGAAAATGGAATTGACAAGGAACTCTTTTTGCCCTTATTGGAAGAAACATTTCAAAAAGTAAAACAAGTAAATGCTTTCGATGCGCAAACAGGTCCTGCCCGCAGAAAAGATAACCTAGTGATTGAAGCCCATTTAAATATGCTCGAAGGAATCAACCAAGAAGTTTATGCATTGCTGACAAAGAGCATTCAAAACACGTATAAAAATGATTAGCTATAAAGAAAAATTAAAGCACATCCGTGTGTTTATGTTTGATGTGGATGGCGTCTTTACGGATGGTCAAGTGTACCTAATGAAAGATGAAATTGTGCGTGCATTGCATTCAAAAGATGGATATGCGGTTCAATATGCCGCCAAGCATGATTATTTGATTTTTGCAATTACAGGCGGTCATTCGCAAGAAGTGAAAGAACGTTTATTAGGTTTAGGTGTTACTGAGGTTCATTTGGGCACACACCGAAAATTGACCAAATACCACGAACTCAAAGAGAAATATCAATTTGAGGATCATGAGGTGCTTTACATGGGCGATGACATTCCTGATATTCCGATATTGAATTTGGTAGGTGTTTCAACGTGTCCGCAAGATGCTGCAGTAGATGTAAAAGCAATTGTCGATTACCAATCCCCAAAAGAAGGAGGAAAAGCGTGTGTTCGTGATGTCATTGAACAAACCTTACGCGTTCAAGGAAAATGGATGAGCGATTTGGCTTTTGAGTGGTAAATTATACTAAATCGACTTAATACAAGTGTTTTTTTGATTGCGCATCTGCCATCTTTTTCCCGATTTGAAACGTAAGAATGTGCCAAAACATAATGAAATCGGATGTAAGGCTATACAAAGGATATTTGAACGTTGCCGGTTTGTTTTTCTCTATAAAAAAATGCCCAAACCAAGCAAAACCATAACCCGCAACAGGCAAGAAATACAAGAGCTTATAGCGATGTGTGAGCAATCCAAAAATCAATAAACTGATGACAATACCTGTTCCGATAAAATGCAACACGCGATTCGTGAAATCACTGTGTTCATTCAAATAATAGGGATAAAATTCCCGAAGGGATGCGATGCGTTTTTCAGTCATTTTTCTTTAAAATTACAATTTTTCAAGATATACTTGCTTGCTGATTGATTAATTCCAAACGACCTACAATCGTGTTTTTCGCCAACAATGTTCCTGGAGACAAAACCGCATTTGCGCCAATCTTAGAAAAATCACCAATGAGCGCTCCAAACTTGGTTACGCCTGTATCACATACTGTTCCATTGCTCAACACTTGGATATATTTGTTTTCTCGCTCATTATAATAATTGGCAATAATGGCTCCGGCTTCCAAATTCACATGACTTCCAATTAAACTGTCGCCCACAAAATTGAAATGTGCCAAGGTTGAATTTTTCAAAATGACGGAAGATTTTATTTCACTGCCAGGTCCAACAACACAATTTTCATCCAACGGCACACCACCTCGCAAATAGACATTCGCAGCAATAAAACAATTCGCTCCAATAAAAACGGGTGCTTTCAAAATGGCTTGCGGTTCAATGATAGCTGTTTTATGAATGACATTTCCTCCTTCAAACTGGTATTCCTCCCCTACTTCATCGGCTAATTTGGCAATCACTTCACCAATAAAAAAAGGAATTTCCCAGGCTTTTAACCCTTCAGGAAAATGCGACAACAAAGTAGAAGAAGAGCAAAAATCGCTTGTTTTCATTCGGGTAAATTACAAATAAAAAAAGGGAAACCGAAGTCTCCCTTTAATATTGTCTGTATCTAAGTTTACTTATTGCTTAATCAATTTGTAAACGCGAGCATTGCCATTTTCAGAAAGATTCAAACTTGTCACTCCTGATTGAATTGTCGAAGTAAGAAGTGTTTTTCCACTCATGTCCATTAATTCTACCGCTAATTTTTTACCATAATCGGAACGAATTTGAACATTGTCTTGCGTTGGATTTGGATAAATCGATAAGCTATTTTCCCATTCAACAATTCCACTCAATTGGTTAACTACTGATGTAGAATACGTTCCAATACATCCTGCACTTGTTGTGATTACTAAAGTAACTGTAAAGGTTCCATTCGTCGTGTAGGTATGTTGTGGATTTTGCTCTGTTGAAGTAGTACCATCACCCAAATCCCACATGTACGTTGCATTCGGTATTCCGTTTACATTAAACTGATACACACCATTCCCTACTTGATTGTATGAGAATGTCGCCGTTGGATTTTGACTTACAACAACCGTAACCGATGCGGAAGAAGAACAACCATTTGCGTCCGCTACTTGCACCGAATAAACAGAAGTCGCTTGTGGTGTAACTGTTATTGTGTCATTATTTGTAGAAATGGCAAGCGGTGTCCATGAGTAAGTTGGCTGACCAGCGCTTGTTGTTGCTACCAATTGTACCGGCATTGCCGCTCCACAAAAAGAGGTTTCGCTTGCTGCCAAGGTCACTGTTGGACTTGTCAACGCGTTGTTTACCGCCACTGAAATTGAATCGTTTGCTGAACAACCATAAGGACTTGAAACAGTAACATAATACGTTGTTGTTTGCGTTGGATTAACCGTTACAGACAAACCTGTTGCGTTGTTTGGTGTCCAAGTTGCAGTGTAGTCTGCTGTGTTTGCACCACCTGTATTATTGATGCCAACTGTTATAGCTGCAGAACCGCCCGTACAAACCGTTGGTGTTGCAGTTGACATCGTTAACGTTGGGTTCGGACGCACATTTACATGCACACTCGCTGATGATGTACAACCATTAGCTGGATTCGTTCCCGTCACTGTATATACGGAGCTGTTGTTCCCTACATTTGCTGTTAAAGTATTCGTCGTATTGTTGATGGGAGGTCCAAAACTGGCTGCCCAAGAGAACGTTGTTCCAGAAATATCTGAACTTGCTGTTGCAGTAATTTGACCACCTGCACCCTGACAAACATCAAAAGAAGCAGGAGAAACAGTCACGACAGGACTAACTAAATTGGGATTAATCGAAACGTTTGTTGTATCGCTTATTGAACAACCAAATTCTCCTGTAACCGTAACTGTATAGAGTGTTGTTGTAGTTGGTGAAACGGTGATCGTATTTGAATTTGCTGCTGCTGGCGACCAATTGTAAGATAATGGAACATTCCCACCACCTGGTCCACCAGGACCTGAATTGGCAGTAACTGTTAAAACAGAAGAACCGCCACTACAAATCGTTGGATTTGAATTACTGAAATTCATAATGTTGGGTGTGCGCCCCACAACAATAACTTTTGTAACAGGTAAAGAAGAACAAGTTGTGCCATCAGAACCCACTAATGTAAACGTTGTTGTTTGTTGTGGATTTACGGTTAATACAGCTTGTGTACCTGCATTAGGATTGTTTGTTGTGCTCCATGTATAGTTTGTTGCCCCTGAAGCTGTAAGCGTAACCGATTCTCCTCGACAAATCGTATCCGCAGAAACAGCAATCGAAACTTGTGGAAGTGGATCATTGTTCACCACAACTGCTAATGTATCTGAATTTGCTGTCAAACCAGAAGTTGAACAAGCCACTTGACAAATGTAATACTGCGTTTGTGTGATTGTTCCTGTTAACGCGGTTGTTGAAGTGAAACTTAGTGTATCATAAGGGCCTGCTGCATTGGTAGAAGTTAACCACAAGAAAGAAATCCCTGAATCCGTTGGTGCATTTTGCATGCTTAGATTAGCTGAACCACTTCCGCCACAAATAAATGTTGTTGAACTCTGCAATACTCCTGGTGATGGTGTTCCTGAACAAGGCGCTGGAAATTCCGTCCAGTTTACATCGTCCAAATAAATTCTACGTGCTGTATTGGAAGGACCGAACAAAGTGCCTTGAAAAATCAAAAAGTTGGCATTGGTATTGAACTGAGTAGGAATTGTAAAAGTGTATTGATACCAACCATTTGTTGCTTTTGTGTCCGGTAAATTCACACTTCTATTGCGTGCTACAGCACCAATTTGAGTAGCGCCCGTCAAAGATGCAGTTGTGTTTACAAAAATAGTCAAGCTATCATTTCCGCCCGATTGAAGTGAATCGCGGTAGGTCCAAAAACTTACCTCTACAGCATTCGAACCTCTTCCTGTCAAATCAAAAGATGGTGTTGCAATAGCTTCATTAATTGTACCAGTTCCATTATTTGGATAGCGCATACGTGCCATTCCAGTACCTGTGTGTGGAGTGCCTGTTAAGGGTGGCGCTAAATTTGTTGTTCGATTCCAATCCGGTGCTTGACCTACAGCGGCCCAACCCGTTGGTAAAAAAGTGTTTGCATCGAAACTTTCTGAATGTTGAACTTGCGCTTTAAACGAAAACGAAGTGAACAGAAAGGCCAACATCAACAATAAAGAGTTGTTTTTTTTCATACAATAGTTTTGTGTTTTGATGACAATAATTTTAATTACTTGTAACGTAAAGTCGCATTTACACAGTTAAAGGTTGGGATTTTGCAACCATTGTATTTCAAGTTTACCATTTTCACCACAAAGAAACACAAAGAAAGTCACTGAGATACAAAGAGTGTTTGATTATTACTACATCTGATGGTTTTCAAGGCAAAGAAATATTATTTAGATTTTAGATATTAGGAAAGGTGGGCATTATGACGATAGGACGTTAGGACGATAGGACTAAAAGATTTTAAGACGTAAGGACGGTTAGACCAAAAGACATTAGGAATAAAAGACAGTAAGATATTGGTTTTGTGAGAGTTTGGTGTTTTCTATGCGTTTTATTCACTAATAACTATTGGCTTTTTTTCTAATCCCTATTAGCTATTCACTATTGACTAATAACTATTGGCTAAACACTAATCACTTTTAAACTAATTATGCGCCAAATCCGCTTGCGCCTTCAAGTTTGTTTACGGAACTTTTACGCCAATTAAACTTGCAAAAAGAGCTTCTTTGAGTCGCTTTTCTGCGCGTGTGGCTGAGAGTTCCGTATCACAAAGCTTTTCGGCTCCATCGGGGCGTGGGATTTTTGGCAAATGAATCTTTAAGTAACTTTTAGTATGTATATTAGCTATTCAAAACCTTATTGCACTCCTAAAACAAAACGTTTTTTTTTAGAATAGTGAGCCAAAAAATAGTACCTACATGAAACAAATAATCACTCTTATAACGGCGGCCATCATTTCATTTCATAGCGCAAGTCAAATTTTAGACGGGGGAAATGGACATGCAATTGTCTTAGACAAAAAAGGACAAGTCTGGACAATTGGCAGAAACAATTATGGGCAATTAGGCGATAGTTCGCTTGTAAATTCATCAATACCGAAAAAGGTCAAACATTTAAAGGATATAATTGCTATTTCACGAGGTTATGACCACAGTATTGCACTTGACAAAAACGGGGATTTGTATTTATGGGGAAGAAACAATTATGGACAATTGGGTTGCGAGTCGGTTAATGATCAATGGATTCCAAAAAAATTACCTCATCACAAAAATTTCAAAGCTGTTGAAGGCGGTCATTGGCATACAGTTGCACTAAAAAAAGATGGAACCGTTTGGTGTTGGGGACACAACTTCTTTGCAGAGTTAGGTAATGGGACACGAGAACATAGTCCGTGGCCTGTTGAAGTAGTACAACTTTCTAATTCTAAAGTAACTGTTTTGTCAGATATTGTACAAATTGCTTCGGTTGGTTATCATACGCTCGCTTTAAAAAAAGATGGAACCGTTTGGGGTTGGGGAGGAAACACATTTAACGAATTGGGCAAAAAAGGGAATGAATACCAACGTTATGCAATAAAAATTGATGGTATTCCCAAAATGAAAGAAATTGCGGTTGGTTGGCATCATTCTGTGGCTTTAGATTATGAAGGAAACATCTGGATTTGGGGATCTGACCCTGCTTATCAATTTCAAGAAGCTACAAAAAAATATTACGACCACCCCATTCAATTAAAAAATTTGCCCAAGTTCACAAAAATAGCTTGTGGCAGTTGGCATTCCTTAGCAATTGATGTAAACAAAAATGTTTGGGGATGGGGCAAAAATCACTTTGGAATGTTAGGTACAAACGACACTTTATCTCACTCTTTACCGATTTTGATAAAGCCACTAAAAAACATTGTCGAAATCGGTGGTGGTTGCTTTCAATCGATTGCACTTGACTCAGCTGGTAAAATTTTTACTTTCGGTGACAACCCATCTGGACAACTAGGTATCGGAAATAATTCTAGGTGTTACTCGCCTCAACGAATGGCAATTGACATTAATGGAAGCATAGATGAAACGATAATACATCCACATTCAAACAAAGATCTCATTCAATCAATTATTCTATTTTCTTTGCTTTCGATAAGCATTATCTTAAATATTTACTTACTTAGAAAACGCAAGCATTAAAGCTTTTTACATTCTTGAAATTGTATGAGCGCTTATACTGTGAATAGCGTTATTATATTCAAATTTTTCAGCAATTTGCTTCCTACTCATTACTCAAAACTCAACACGAATAACTTCCCGCGTTAGGGATAGTAGCGAAAAACCCACAGTGAGGAACGAACGAGGATTTGTAGCGGAAAGCCCGACCCTGAAAAAAAGAGGAAGTATGACGATTTTGAACAGGGAAACGCCCGAAACCTAACGATTTCCCAACACTGATAAGCTTTAATTACCTAGAGTTTATGCTGTAAAAGAAACGACTCAAAAAACATTACTTTTTTTGTGTCAGAAGATTGAAACAAAAAGGGTTCTACATCTTTTGCCATTTCTGACATACTAATTGATTTACAATGCGCAATAATTTTATCTTTCAATTGAGCAGCTGACTCAATATTCGCTTTTTGTTGTAAGAATTGGTAGTCGGGAAAAATGTCCATACTCAATAAAAAAACGATGTCGAAAAAGTCTCTTCCTTTGTTTCGTTTTCGATTCAAAACAGCATAGAATTTTTGAGCGAGTAAAAGGGATAAAGGGGCAACACTGATCGAGGTAAAAACATCAAATTTGTTTAAAAACACTTGTTCTGCCTCAAAAGAATAACCTTGCGCTTCGGTATCCAACTGAATTAAAATTCGTTCCTCTTGGAAACCTGACAAACCTGATTGGAGTAACAAACCCGGAAATCTCACATGACAATGAAACGCTCCTTTGAACACATTTTTGATTGAAACTTCAAAACCTTGCAGCTCCATTTCTGTTTGAATCCGGATGCTAAGTTCCTTGAATTCATCCGCTGTTAATCCAAAATTGTCAAAATCTAAATCTTCTGAAAAACGCTGGTTTTGATGCACTAATCGCAGACACGTTCCACCAATAAAAACCAATTTCGAGGCATAAGGACTTGAAAAAACGATTTCTAAAATTTTGTATTGCAAGTATTCTTTGAGAATAAATCTATCAAATCGTTGCAATGATTCGGGATAAAACCGTTTGATTTCGTCAATATTTATCATCTATATAGATTTGAAGTAGTTGAACTCGTTTTGAAAGTTGTTTTGAATTAAACACTTGAAGATAATTAGAAAATTGTTGAAAATCAAGAGATTTCAATACTTCTTTATTCCAGCGCAGTCCCTCAAAATCTGCAATGTTTTTTAATTCAGGATGTAAATACAAATAATCTAAAATGGCTTTCTCCAAACATGCAATGCGCAAATTGAAACCGTTATGGGGTACAAGACGAAAGCCAAAAAACAAATTCGGTTTCACATGCTTATACGTAAACGCACCACAATTTGCCTTGAATTGAGTCGTATTGCGTGTTGATATACTCGTTATTCTAAAAACAGCTTCTGGAATTAATTGATAATATGCCAAAGCCGATTCCAAAGAAATGTAGGAAGGTTCATATATTTTATTAGCATACAAATACAAATCCTTTTCATTAATGGATTGATTTTTAAAACGATAAAAACCTTGTCTTATCTTTTCAATATATCCTTTTTGTTGCCATTCCACCAAGCGTCTTCGATCAAAATCAGGAAACCTTTTTTTGATTTCAACCAATGAAATTAGCGGATAAGCCTCAAAATAGTGTCGAAACTGAATGTACACTTTGTATGAATTTGATGTTAAATATAACACTTTATTCAGATATAATAAATTGTTTATTTGTTAAAACCCATAATTCTCAACAAAAAATGATGACACCCAAGTGAAAAAAGTTTTTGGAAAATCATGAATTATGTTTCCTGAACTGTGCTGGGTTTTACTCCCCAATCATCACTTTTTACTCTTAACTCAACACTCTCAACTCCCCGCGTTAGGGATAGTAGCGAAAAACCCACAGTGAGAAACGAACGAGGATTTGTAGCGGATAGCCCGACCCTGAAAAAAAGAGGAAGTATGACGATTTTTGAACAGGGGAACGCCCGAAAAGAAACAAGAAACGGAAAAAAGTATATTGTCTTAAATAGTTCCTTGAAGCGGAAAAATCCTATATAAATAAAAAATCCCGAGCATTTACTCGGG
>CAZHPL010000024.1:0-20129 GCA_964534495.1 uncultured Lishizhenia sp. | reverse complement strand
AACAACCTGGTTTATTTAAGTCGGGAGAAGAAAGTCCTGTTCCAGCTTTCGGAGAATACGGCTGAATCGTGTAACCTTTATAGAGTAAGTTTTTATCGTTCAATTGTTTTAGTAACCACCAAACCGATTCCATGTATTTGGGTTCGTAGGTGATGTACGGGTCTTCCATATCCACCCAATATCCCATTTTCAGTGTCAAGTCGTTCCAAATGTCGGTGTAGCGCATCACGGCTTTTCGGCACGCGTCGTTGTATTCGTCCACAGAAATTTTGGTTCCGATGTCTTCTTTTGTGATTCCAAGTTCTTTTTCAACGCCCAATTCAACCGGAAGTCCGTGCGTATCCCAACCGGCTTTACGTTTTACTTGTTTTCCTTTTAGCGTTTGGTAACGGCAAAAAATATCCTTGATGGAACGCGCCATAACGTGGTGAATTCCCGGCAAACCGTTTGCAGACGGTGGACCTTCGAAGAAAACATACGATGGATTTCCTTCGCGATTTGCAATCGATTTTTCAAAAACCTGTTCGATTTGCCATTTTTCCAGTACTTGTTTGGCAACATTTGGCAGATTCAAGCCTTTGTATTCAGGATATTTTGCGCTCATAATGACGTTTGAAAATAAGGTGCAAAGTTAAAAGAAATAAAAAGTTGGTGGGGGATAAAAATTAAGAATGTAGAATGAAAAATCTTTTAATCAATTTCATTAAAGATTAAGTGAATTAATCATAGCCCTGATAGAAATGGAAATCCTTTATGGTTTTTTTAAACCGATAAAGATTGCAATGGATAGCAGGAAATAGCTTTAAAATGTGAAATTCTATTTTTGGATACATTTTCTTTAAAACTCAAGAGTTCCAGAAGTTCCTTACTGACGGATTGGTAGTGTAACATCTGAATTCGGTTTTATCAATTTTGAAAAAATGTGCTAGAAATGAAAGGGTGACTTTGTCGAGTGTTCTTAGATTGGTTGCAATTTTTTTTAACTCTTCAAATGAATAAATCTGTTGCAAAAGTTTCCAATCTGACATCATACCAAACTCTACAACTTGGTAAACAATTTGTTCTTTGGACTTTTTCAAAACTCAATTTAGTTCTGTCAACATCCCAAAACAAATGCGGTGAAAAGTCAGTTATGCTAATGGAAGTTTTCATTTAAATAAATGTAAGAAAATTAGCTTTTTACTAGGTACGTCAAATGATTCTGGCTAACTCATAATCTTACTTGATTAGTTCATTAATTCTTCGTGTGCAATTATTCCAAGCAAATACCCATATAATCAACTATTTTTGCACATTTACTAATCAACCTTAATTACTATGTTTTTCTCGCTTACGAAAGAAAAAGCACGTTTAGTGTTCTTGCTTAGTGCTTGTTCGTTACCTTTTTCTTCAGGTTTTGCTCATGCAAATGATGAGGTTCCAACACAAACCGAACTGAACACACCATGCAATACAGCATCTCCAACTGGAAATACAAGTCAAACATTGTGCAGCGGCGCAACCCTTTCAGATATACAAGTTACAGGCACGGCTATTCAATGGTATGCTTCTCCCAATGGAACTATTTTGAGTGCAAACGAACCCTTATCCAATGGCTCAACCTACTTTGCAACCCAAACAATTGGCAGCTGTGAAAGTGATACTCCATTAGCCGTTACAGTTTCCTTAATAGCAGCGCCTACCATTGTTGTGTCTGAAATTAGTGGCGTAACAAGTAATGATGGTGTGATTTGTCGTGGTTCAACTGCAAATATTTCCGTTCAAGGTGGATTATCTTATGTTTGGAGCACAAGCGAACTTGGTTCAAGTATTTCTGTTTCTCCAGAAAACTCTTCCTTATACACAGTAACAGTTACAGCAGAAAATAACTGCTCATTCGTTTTGACGGCTTATATTTCAATTGTTGATGTTCCTGCTATTACGTTCACGACGACTGAAAGTAGCGGCACTACAGCAAACGACGGTGTGATTTGTAGTGGTGATGAAGTAACGATTTCTGCTCTTGGGAGTTCATCGTATGAATGGAGCAATGGCGAAATTTCAAGCACAATTGTTGTTTCTCCTTCTGCTTCAACATCTTTTACATTAACAGCTTCTAATGTTTGTGGTTGTCCTAATATTGTAAGTGTTGATGTAACAGTGATTCCTCTTCCGTTAACGATACAAAATGTGGCCATTTGTCACGGAGATAGTTATGTTTTTGGAGGAAATTCATTGACTACTGAAGGAACTTACGATCAGCACTTTTCTTCTGTGAATGCGTGTGATAGCACAGTACGATTAGTTTTGACAATTTTGCCTCAAATCACGCATTTTCAACAGGTTGTTCCTTGTTTTGGCGAAACTTATTCCATTGGAACACACACGTATACAAATCCTGGAACATACGTTGATACCTTGACTTCAGTTTCTGGTTGCGATAGCATTGTTACAACGCTTTTGGATTTTTATGCGCCAGTCGACACTGAGTTTTCCATTTCAGAATTAACCTTGACAGCTTCTGCAACAGAAGTGGCTTACCAATGGTTCGATTGCTCGGCGAATCAAGTGATTATTGGAGCTACAGGCCAAACATTTACCATTACAGAAAATGGTCAATACGCATTAATTGTTACTCAGAATGGTTGTGTTGACACAAGCGCTTGCCAATTAATTGATTATGTTGGCTTAGAAGAAGGTGCTTTGTCGAAGTTGTCGATTTATCCAAATCCAGCTGTTAATTCCATTTCTATTGTGGCAAATGCGCCTGTAGATTTTATTGAAATTGTTGACGTGAATGGAAAAACAATTCAAGTTTCACACAAAAAAGTTAGCTTGCAAACAATAGATGTAAGCGGATTAAAAAAAGGACTTTATTTCTTAAAAGCGACGAGTCAAGGACAAAGCATAACGAAGCAATTTGTAAAACAATAAGTGATTTACAAGGCGTCAAAAGTCGTTCGTCTTAATTTTCAGTTATTTTTGTAGCTCACTTGTATTTATGGATAAAAATCAAGATTTACTGCAAAGAAGAGAAGCTGCCAAAGTCGGTGGTGGACAAGCCCGAATTGATAAACAACACCAACAAGGAAAATTGTCTGCTCGTGAGCGCGTGACTTTGTTACTAGACGAAAATTCTTTTCAAGAAATTGGTGCTTTTGTGGAGCATCGTTCAAACGCATTTGGATTGGACAAAACACGTTTCCCCGGCGATGGTGTTATCACGGGTTACGGAACCATTCACGGACGACTTGTGTATGTTTTTTCGCAGGATTTTACAGTTTTGGGCGGTTCTTTGTCAGAAACACATGCCGCAAAGATTTGCAGAGTGATGGATTTAGCCATGAAAAATGGCGCTCCAGTAATTGGATTAAATGACTCAGGAGGAGCACGTATTCAAGAAGGAGTTGTGTCGCTTGCTGGATATGCTGATATCTTTTACCGTAATACAAGAGCATCGGGCGTTGTACCGCAAATTTCAGTGATTATGGGTCCATGTGCGGGAGGTGCTGTGTATTCTCCAGCCTTGACAGACTTTATTTTCATGGTTGAAGAAACATCATACATGTTTGTGACTGGACCAAATGTGGTGAAAACAGTTACGCATGAAGAGGTGAGTTCAGAAGATTTAGGTGGCGCTAAAGCACATGCTGAGAAATCAGGAGTGAATCATTTTACAGCATCCAATGATGTGGAATGCTTGAAAAAAGTACGCGACTTAGTGACTTATTTCCCTCAAAATGCTTACGAACAAGCACCGCAAACAAGCATTTATGATTTTTCAAAATCCAAATTAGATCAAATAGGTAAAATTCTACCAGAAAATGCCAACATTCCTTACGATATCCGAAAAGTTATTGATTGCGTAATTGACGATAATAGCTTCCGCGAAGTACATGAAGATTTTGCAAAAAACATTGTTGTCGGTTTTGCACGAATTGAGGGCAGAACGATTGGAGTTATTGCCAACCAGCCAGCAGCACTTGCAGGTGTTTTAGATATTGATGCTTCTAGAAAAGGAGCGCGTTTTGTGCGTTTTTGTGATTCCTTTAACATTCCTTTATTGGTATTTGAAGACGTACCTGGATTTTTACCAGGAACAGATCAGGAATGGCGCGGTATCATTACCCACGGAGCAAAATTATTGTATGCCTTTTCAGAAGCAACCGTTCCAAGAATTACGGTGATTACCCGCAAAGCTTACGGGGGTGCATTTGACGTTATGAACTCAAAAAGCATTGGCGCCGATTTGAATTTTGCTTGGCCAACGGCTGAAATCGCTGTGATGGGAGCCAAAGGCGCAGCTGAAATCATTTTCAAACGCGAAATTGCATCTGCTGAAGACCCACAAGCGAAATGGTTGGAAAAAGAAGCCGAATACGCTGAAATGTTTGCTAATCCATACAGAGCAGCAGAAAGAGGAATTGTAGATGATGTTATTCTTCCAGAAGAAACACGCGCAAAAGTAATTGCAGGTTTCAAAATGTTGGAGAAAAAAGCAGAAACGTTACCGATGAAAAAACATGGAAATATTCCGTTGTAATATATAATTTTAAACTACTTAATTATCAAAAAATGAAAGACCTAATCGTTGCGTTTCCGCAAAACATTATCGATGCACTTGCTATTGCAAAAGCAAGCAAATTCCAACAGCCGAAAAACGAAATTCACAACATCTTATTGTGTGGTTTAGGCGGTTCGGGAATTGGTGCAAAACTAGTTGCAAACTGGGTTCAGGACGAAATAAAAGTTCCAATTGCCATTTCAAATGAATATACTTTACCTGCGTTTGTAAACAAAAACACATTGGTTATCGGTTCTTCTTATTCTGGAAATACAGAAGAAACGTTGTTTAGTTTACAAGCTGCAAAAGAAATTGGATGTCACATTATGGCGATTTGTTCGGGTGGTCAATTACAACAGTTTTGTGCAGACAATAACTACGATTGTGTATTGGTTCCAGGAGGAAATCCACCGAGAAGTGCTTTGGCATTTTCATTGGTTCAGTTGTTGCACATGTTGGCTGAATTAGGTATGATTTCAAGTGAGCGTTTGTCAGAAATAGAGGCGTCTTCAGCTTTGATTGCGAATGACCAAGAACACATTCATGCTACAGGTGAAGCCTTGGCTAAGTTTTTATACGGTAAAGTTGGAATCTTGTACGCTGAAACTAAATACGAAGGTGTGATTGTACGTGCGCGTCAGCAGTTCAACGAAAACTCAAAATACTTGTGTTGGCACCATACCATTCCAGAAATGAACCACAACGAACTTGTTGGATGGGGTGGAGGAGACGAGCGTTTCGCGCCTGTATTCTTCTTCACGGGTGACTTGAATCCACGTAACCAAAAACGAATGGAAATCACACGTGACGCAGTGGAGAAAAAAACAGGAGCTGTATTTCAAGTGGAACCAAAAGGAGACAACTTTATCGCACGTTCCATTTATGCGATTAATATCGTGGATTGGGCCTCTTACTATTTGTGTGAGTTGAACGGCGCTGATATTATTGACATCGCAATCATTGATTACCTAAAAGGAGAAAGGGCGAAATTTTAAGGGACGCAAAACCCTTTGTCCATGCGCTTGATTGGGGCTTAATCGACTACAAAGAAGCGTGGGATTATCAAGAAAAATTATTTAAGGAAGCAATTGATTTAAAAATTGCTGCCCGAAATGGAGAAACGGAGGAAACGCCGCAGAATTATTTATTGTTCTGCGAGCATCCTCACGTGTACACCTTGGGGAAAAGCGGAAAACAGGATCATTTATTGTTGGATGATGCAGGTTTGGAAGCACACGAAGCAAGGTATTATAAAATCAATCGTGGTGGCGACATCACTTATCATGGTCCGGGTCAGTTGGTGGTTTATCCCATTTTTGATTTGGAACAGTTTTTTACAGACATCCATAAATACATGCGCTTCTTGGAGGAAGCTGTAATTCGTACTTTAGCGGAGTTTGGAATTGAATCGGGTAGAATGCCAGGTTTAACAGGCGTTTGGTTGGGAGAAAACGACGGAAATCCTCGTAAAATCTGCGCAATGGGCGTGAAAAGTTCACGTTGGGTTACGATGCACGGTATCGGTTTTAACCTAAATACAGATTTAACCTATTTTTCTCATATAATTCCTTGCGGGATTGATGATAAAGCTGTAACTTCCATGCAGCAAGAATTAGGGCATCCTGTGGAGCGTCAAGAAGTGCTTGCTAAACTAACCAAATATTTATCTGATTTATTCGAATTTAACTGCTAACGTATGAAATTACTGAAGAAGGTATTCAAATACCTATTGTACACGCTCCTTTTTCTAATTGTTGCCTTGAATGTGTTTATTGTTCTCACAGGTAGATATTATTTGTACAATGGCTTGGCCAAAACCTATTTAGTTGGTAAAAGCGGTCCAGGTATTTACGATTTGGAATTGTTTCCGCATTCAGAAATTGAAAAAGCAAGTTCTCCATTCTTGTGGAAAAAACATCCTGGTTTTAACACCGTTAGTTTAACATCTGAAGAGGAAGCCTACCATAAAAAGTTGGGGTCAAGAGCGTTTTTAGTATTTCAGGAAGATAGTTTAGTTTTTGAAAAATATTGGGGAGAGCACACCAAAAACTCCGTTTCAAATTCGTTTTCAGCTGCTAAAACAGTGGTTTCATTATTAATTGGAATCGCAGTTGACGAAGGAAAAATCAAGAGTATTGACGAGCCAGTTGGTAATTACATTCCGGAGTTTAAAGAACAAGGGAGAGATAAAGTCACGATTCGTCACTTGTTACTTATGGCGGCAGGATTTGATTGGACAGAAAGCGGTTCGAATCCCTTGGGAGAAACGGCTGAAGCTTATTACGGAGATGATTTGTATGGTTTGGTAACACGATTGAAAGTTATTGAAACACCGGGTAAAACCTTTAATTATCAAAGTGGTGACACGCAGATTCTCGGGTTTATACTTGAAAAAGCAACGGGAAAAACGGTTTCTGAATTGACCGAAGAAAAGCTATGGAAACCGATGGGTGCAGGACATCAAGCATATTGGAGTTTAGACAAGGAAAATGGTGATGAAAAAGCCTATTGCTGTTTGTATGCAAGTCCGTATGATTTTTCATTGTTGGGTTATTTGATTTTGAACAATGGTAAAATTGGCACCAAACAAATTGTACCGGAATGGTATATGAAAGACATGGTGAAAACACCTGAAATGGCAACCGAAGAAGGTGTTCCGAATTTGCGTTATGGTTGGCATATTTGGACCTATTATAACAACGGAAACCCTGTTTACTATTGCCGTGGATTGAAAGGTCAATACGTGATGGCAATTCCGAAAGAAAAACGCATTATCGTTCGTTTGGGTATGGAAAGAGATGATAATTTTGAAATTCCAAAATCCAAAGAGAAGGACAAATCGTTTCATGCAATAAACGATGAAAAAGTAGGGCATCCCATAGATATTTTTAAATACATCAAAATGGCGGAACGTATCGTCAATGAGTCGAAAGCTAAGAAATGAAAGAAGAGTTGAAGGGTCCAAAAGTTGAAAACGTTGCAGTGGCAGTGGTTCAACTGGAAAATGAGGAAAACGAGAAAGAATATTACGTCTATTTATTGAATCTCCGTGACGACATCATGGAAGGTATCATTGTTGCAAGTACGGGATACGGAGAAGATCCAAATACAGGAGAAAAAATCAAAACGTCCACCTTGCGTCATGGAATTGAATTGATGTTGCCCAACGAAGCGGCTAAAATCGAGCCTATTATGCCTGAATTATTTGCCATTTCAAATGAATATTGGGTAAGTTTTTGGGTAGATGAAAAAATGTACGACAAACGATTTGTATTCGTTGCAGGAACAATAGAACCGGACAAATTCAAGCCTATCGAACAATTAGGCGTGCCTGGTGTTTTGGTTAGATGATTCGGTTTTTTCGCTTTTTATTATTCTTGTTTCTTAATTTTGGTGCACTTGCGCTCGGAAGCTATTGGATGGGAGGCTCTCCTGCTGAAAATCAATGGTACATAGCATTACCCAAAGCTCCTTGGACACCACCGGGTTACTTTTTTGGTATCGCTTGGACGACTATCATGTTGCTTTTTACAATTTTCCTTTTTCGCAATAAAAATTGGAATATAAGCGTGGTTCTTCTCCTCGTAGCGCATTATGCACTCAACATTGGTTGGAATCCTATTTTCTTCAAATGGCATTTATTGGTTCTCGGCTATGTGGTAATTGCCTTGCTTTTTGCTGTGGTAGCTTCTTTTTTGATGGTAACACCTCGACAAGATAGAAAAATCAACTTTGTCCTTTTGTTTCCTTACTTGGCGTGGCTATGCGTGGCTTTTAGCTTGAATTTGTATCCGTTGGTGTAATCGTTTTTTAAGTCTGAGTTAAACTTATTTTTACCAATAGAGGTGGTTTATTGCTATTTTCCAATTGTGATGTTGATTATTTTTAAATTAGTGTTCAATTGAGTCAATTTAATGGTACACATGGAAAAGAAATCGAGGACAAACCTGATCAAATCAATTCTATACTTTGGATTGTTATCAAGCTGCATTGAATGCATTAGCAAACTAATTTCTAATCATTTTAATGTTTTTCAATTATTCCGTATTGATTTTATTGTTTTTGAAATCATTGTTGAGTTTGTAATACTAATCATAACAGCATTTTTAACACATTTGATAATTCTAAATTTTGCGAATAAAAATCTTGGTATATCCATTTTAAGCGCAACTTTATTTGGTGTGCTTTATGCGTTTTTCGCAACAGTAAATATTTGGATTTTAAGTACCATATTAGATCTAGGTAAAAACGTTTTATTGAATGATTATTCTTCGTTTTTTGTTTATATCCCTAATGGTTTGATTCAAGGATTAATTTTCATGTTTGTTTATAATCATTTCAATTCTATCAAATTCAAATGAAAGCTATTTTTCTCGTTTTCATATTTGGAATAATGTTGGTTTCTTGTAGCTCCAAACGAGAAAATGTAAGAAATAATAGTGGGTCAACTTTACAATTGACGTATAATTGGATTGTAGAAGTTCCATCTGGATTTAATATTCAAAGGATGCAAGGAGTTGACACAGAGGTTGGTTTTATTTATTCTAAACAAGATTCAGTGGCTTTTGATTACGAGGCATCGAATTATTGTGGTAATAACGACTTACTTAATGAAAATACACTAAATGAATTTCACCCAAAAGAATGTGCGTTCTTTCGGCTAATCATTAATGGTAATCCCTCATGGCTCATTCTTCCTAAAAATGGAAAAGGTAATTATCGTTTAGAGGTTTGTAATCAAAATGTTGGCACGTTAGTAATTCATGGAAAAAATCAAAAGAACAAAAATCTTATTTTGACGATTTTACGTTCTGTTAGGACTAAGAATAATTAAACAGATTTTACTCTAATTCCTTAAAATTCAGCTTACGTAGTTTTGGTGCCACTTGCGATGTGAGTCCGACCACAAGAATTGTTAATGAACCTCCGATTACAATGGCTGATTTTGTGCCCCACCAATTAGCTGTAAGGCCTGACTCAAACGACCCAATTTCATTCGAAGATCCAATAAAAATGCCATTAACAGCAGAAACTCTTCCGCGCATGTTATCAGGTGTTGCCAATTGTAAAATCGAATGCCGGATAACAACACTTACGTTATCAAAAGCTCCGCTCAAAAACAGGAAGAATAGTGCTAACCAAAAATTCGTTGACAGGCCAAAAAAGATAGTGGATAATCCAAATCCAGCTACAGCGAGCAACAGATTTCTCCCAGCATTTTCCACAGGTGGTTTGTAGGCAATGATTAAGGCCATTATAGCAGCACCCAAAGCAGGTGCGGCACGTAAATAACCTAGTTCAACTGGTCCAGCATGCAGAACGCTTTTGGCGAAATCAGGTAATAACGCAATTGCTCCACCAAAAAGTACCGCAAATAAATCCAGTGAAAGCGCGCCTAAAATTAATTGATGCTTGAAAACAAATTTGATTCCAACGCTGATGCTTTCCCAAATGCTTTCGCTTGCTTCTCTTTCAGGAGTTTCTTTCTTTGGAAGTATTAGTAATGAAACAAGGGCAATCGTTAGAAAAGAAAGTGCAATTGTATAAGCTGTTACGTAACTAATCGCAACTAAAAATCCAGAAATGGAAGGGCCAATGACAGAGCCAACTTGCCAAACGGTACTGTTCCAAGTTGCCCCATTACTATACAGTTTTCTGGGTAAAAGCTGCGAAAGAAAAGGCGACATGGCCGCTGACATAAATCCACGAATGACACCAATACATCCGACTATAATAAAAATAGGTGTGGTTCCGTAGTGTTTTAATAAAGTGCTATAAGGCGATGAAAGATAAAGCAATGCTACACTAACAAGGGTAAATAAAAAGCTAAAAATCACTAGAATTTGCTTGCGATTGAATGTGTCTGCAATATGTCCTGAAAAAATCGAAATGACAATAAATGGAATTGCTTCTGCTAGACCAATAAGTCCTAAATCTAAAACACTTCCACTCATCGAATAGACTTGCCAACCTACGATAACGCTTTGCATTTGTATCGCCATGGTCAAGAAGAATCGAAAACTCAGGAAAAATTGATATTCCTTAATTTTTAATACTGCAAATGGATCGTGTTTTTCCTTATTGGACACCTTGATTATTGTATTTGTAGCGCTAAGTTTTTACCCGTCATTTCAATAGGTGCAGCAATTTGCAAACGGTTCAGAATAGTTGGCGCAACATCTGCTAAAATACCATCTTCCATGCGCACATTTTCGTCGTTTGTTACCAAAACAGCCGGAACAGGATTTAAGCTGTGCGCTGTATTTGGACTACCGTCTGCATTAATTGCATAATCAGCATTTCCGTGATCGGCTATCACCAAAAATTCATATCCGAACTGAAGTCCTGTTTCCACAACGTCTTTCAAGCAAGCATCAACGGTTTCAACGGCTTTAACAATGGCTTCATATACACCTGTGTGTCCCACCATATCTGGATTTGCAAAATTCAAACAGATGAAATTGGGTTGTTCTTCCTTGATATTTGCAACGATTTTAGACCTCACTTCAGGCGCACTCATTTCAGGTTGTAAATCGTAGGTGGCTACTTTAGGTGAATTCACCAAGATTCGGTTTTCTCCGTCGAAATTACTTTCTCTTCCACCACTGAAAAAGAAGGTGACGTGTGGGTATTTTTCTGTTTCTGCAATGCGAACTTGTGTGCGATCTACTTTCGATAAGACCTCACCTAAGGTATTGTTCAAATTATCTTTTTCGAAAACAACATGCATACCTTGAAACGTAGCATCGTAACTCGTCATGGTACAGTAGTACAAATTCAGTTTTTTCATTTCCAATTCCGGAAAGTCACGCTGTGTCAGTGCTGTTGTTATTTCCCTTGGACGATCGGTTCTAAAGTTGAAGCTGATAACGACATCTCCTTCTTCGATTAATCCATTTGGATCAATGATGCTTGGCTCGATAAATTCATCTGTAATTCCTGCTTGGTAAGAATGTTCAATTGCCACAGATGCAGATGAAAATGCTAGACCTTTTCCCAATGTCATTAAATCGTATGCTTTTTTGACACGTTCCCATCGGTTATCGCGGTCCATCGCATAATAACGACCAATTACGGATGCGATTTTACCAGTGTTTTGAAGTAAATTTTCCTCAAGTTCTTGGATAAAACCAAGTCCACTTTTCGGGTCACAATCACGACCATCTGTGAAAGCATGTACATACACTTTGTTCAAACCTTTTGACTTGGCTAGTTGACTTAGCGCATAAATGTGTTCTTGTGAGCTATGAACCCCACCTTTAGACACCAAACCGATAAAATGAAGTTTTGAGTTGCGCGTTTTTGCTTCTTCCATTGCTTTCAAAAGCACTTCGTTTTGGAAAAACGCCCCATCACGAATGGATTTATTTATGCGTGTCAGTTCTTGGTAAACAATTCGACCTGCACCGATATTCAAATGCCCCACTTCAGAATTTCCCATTTGTCCGTCAGGTAAACCCACATCCTCACCGCTTGTACGTAAAGTAGCATGCGGATATTTTTGCAAAAGAGAATCCATGAAGGGTGTGTTGGCATTTGCAATTGCATCGGATTTAGAACCGTTTCCAATTCCCCAACCATCTAAAATAATAAGTCCAAAGTGTTTTGTCATAGCGAAAGATTAGTGCAAAGGTAGTGAATCGCTTTATTTAATGCTGTCTAAAAACGCTCTTCCTATCAATAGATTTACTCTGATAGAAAATTAGATTGCTTCAATAATTAGGCCTTCTACCATAGCTTGTTTTCAATAGATAGGTTACTGTCTAAAGCGGCAACGTCAATTCAAAGATACTTCCTTTAGGTTGGTTGTTTTTATGCGTAATTTCTCCGCCCATTAAATGAATAAACTCTCTTACGATATAAAGTCCCAAGCCACTGCCTTTAGTCGTACGAACGTCTTCATTTCCGACCCGATAGAATTTTTCAAAAATATGTTTGCTTGCTTCCGTTTCAATTCCAGGGCCAAAATCTTCGATTGAAATTAAATATTGAAAAGATACAGGACGAGCTTTAATTCGAATATTTGATTCAATTCCTGCGTATTTAACCGCATTTTCCAATAAATTGGTAAGAATGGTTTCGACTAAGAATTTATCTGCAATGATTTGTGCATCACTTTCAATTTCGATTTGAATAAATTCTTTTGAGTAGCGTTTATGGAATCGGTCTTTCACTTGATGTGCTAATTCCGAAAATTGAAAATTGGATTTTACCGGTTGCAAGGCATTGTTTTCGATGCGCGTTGCATTGAGAATATTTTCAATCAGGAGTTCCAATCGTTCATTTTCTTCAATGGCTCTGGACGTTATTTCTTCTCTTTTTTGTTCGTTCAGATTTCGGCGTTGCAAGGTTTGCAAAAAGAGTTTAGTAGAGGCGATGGGTGTTTTCAATTCGTGTGTGACAGACAATAAAAAATTGGATTGTCGTTGGGAAAGTTCGACCTCTTTTTTGATAGAACGTCTAATTTGCCAAATTCCGAAGGTTAGGATAATAAAAAAGACCGAGCCTTCTCCAAAAATCATTAAGATGCGTCGATTAAGGTTTGCTTCGCTTGGGTCAATCTCTCTGCTTAATTGGATCAAATGATAACCCCACCAAGTAAATTGCAACACAACATATAAACTCAGAATATAGAACAATATGTTGGTTTGTCTACGCATTAGTTTTCTTCTTGATTATCTGATTTTTTGAAAATATTCCCAACTTCACGGCTAATTTTTTGAATGGTTTCAACACCAGCGGCAAGAGGTGAAGCAGAAATATCTTGATAGGTTGAATAGGAGTTATCCAATTCTAAGCCAGGGTAAATGAAAATACTGTCATTATTTGGACAGGCTTTTTCTATTTTCGAAGCATAACTTTCAATAGAAACGTCATAGGAAACGGAACCAAATCGTGAAGAACAGAAAACGACAAGATGATGATCGGATTTACTGTATAAAAGGAAAAAATCATCTGTATTTTCAATTTCTTTGAAATGCACTTTGAAATCCAATTTGTTGGCTGATCCTACTTTTTGAAATCTATCAAAACCTGTTTCGGTAGCGTAAAATTCAATATCAATCGAAAGTTCTTTTGACAAACGGATAATGCGTTCTGCCCAAAGATTAAAGGTTGGTTCAAGTTCTGACAAGGGTGGACAAACACAAATTATTTTTGTGTAACTCACAGAAGGTTTATCTAATTGACAGAAGAAAATAGTTTTCTGGCAAACGTCTAATAAATGCGCACGATCATCTCCCACTATTCGTTTGAGCAAATTCATTTTTCTGCTATCATTTAAAACAACAATGTCAGCCACCAATTCTTTAGCAACACGCGCAATTCCCGAAGATAAATTGTGGTCAATCGTAGCAATGGTGTTCAACTTCGTTTCATGACCTGAAAAATGCTTAACGATTTCTTCCAACGATTTCCGTGATTTACGAATCATTAATTCAGCTTTATCACTATCGGGATAAACACTAACGACAGAAACAGGATTTATCACTTTGGGGTCAGAAACTAATAATGCAAAATCAATTAGCGTTTCATTTCCTTGCAATTCATTTAAAGACACCATAATGTGCTTATTTCTAAGCTTAGTTTCGTTTTGGTCCAAATCACTGTTTTCTGCTAATTCTATCAATAGTTTTTTTCCGGCGCTTTCTGTTACAAAAGAAGCGGTCATACATGTAAAAAGAATCAAAAGAACGGTTCCATTGACAATGTTTATGTCTAAAATCCCATTTCCTTCATCGTAACCAACCATAATAATCGCCAAAGTTGCTGCTGCGTGCGAAGTACTTAAACCAAAAATAATTTGACGTTCGATTTTAGTCATTTTGAAAATGATCTGTGTTGCAAAAGCAGCCAACCATTTACTGAAGATGGCAAAAGTCGTTAAGACAGCTGCAATCGTAAGTGGCCAAGTACCTTGAAAGAATACTTTGTAGTCCACGACCATTCCGACGAAAATTAAAAAGAAAGGAATGAACAATGAATTTCCTATGAATTCAATGCGATTCATTAAAATCGAATTATGCGGAATCAAGCGATTGAGCACCAATCCAGCTACGAAGGCGCCAATAATGTGTTCGACGCCAGCAACTTCCGCTAAGAAAGCTGAGAAAAACACAACTGATAAAACGAAAATATACTGAGAAGATTTTTCACTATCCAATTTGCTAAAAAACCACTTTGCAACACGTGGAATCACCAAAAACATAATGATTGAAAAGATGGTCAAGGATGTAATTAAACGAACCCAGAATGCAAAATCCAGATTTCCTTTCGAAGCACTTGAAATGATTGCCAAAATAATCAAGACTGCTGTATCCGTTAGGATAGTTCCACCAACAGTAATTGCTACGGAAGAGTGCTTCGATAAACCAAATTTACTTACAATGGGATAGGCTACGAGTGTATGCGTTGCAAACATGCTTGCTGTCAACAAACTAGCCATGGGAGAAAGCCCCAAAACTTCGCTGCACAATGGGTATCCCAAGGTGATAGGGAGAATAAAAGTCAAAAATCCAAATGTCAAACTCTTGTTTAGGTATTTTCGAAATTGATTCAAATCCAACTCCAAACCAGCCATAAACATGATGTACAATAAACCAATGGTAGAGAATAACTTTATCGAACCTTCTGATTCCAAACTTCTTTCACCAATCCAGCGAAGACCATGTGGCCCAATGATTACTCCTGAAATAATGAGTCCAATGATGGCTGGAATACGCGCTTTTCGTAGGAGAATAGGTGAAAGTAGAATAATGAAAAGCATTAACGAAAACACCAAAACCGGATTTCTTAACGGAAGGTGGAATTCGGAAAGAAGGTGCTCGAAAAAGTAATTCATTAAAATGTGTTTTTAAAGTGTAGTTGTCTGGATTTTAACGCTTGAATAATGGTTGGTAGTGAGTTTTTTAAGTTCAGCTCAGCTTTCGCACTATCGTGAAAAACGAGTATGTCACCTCCTTTTATTTTAGATGCCTTTTCAATGATGGTGTCACTTTTTATTGTTGCATCAAAATCATAGGAAATCCAAGACCAGAAAACTACTTTCATATCTTTTGCGACGCTCTTTAATTGTTTTGGGGTTATTCTCCCATAAGGTGGACGAAACAAAATGTCAGAAGTATAAGGAGCGGCTTTTTTCACTGAATCAATATACGTTTGAAATGGTGTTTTTGTTCCATTTTCATGCTGCATCGAGTGATTTCCAACTTGATGACCTTCCTCAATAATTTGTTCTACAAGTGATGGATAGGCTTGCGCATTTTTTCCGATACAGAAAAAAGTGGCTTTTATATCTTCTTTTCTAAGTAAATCGAGAACCCAAGGTGTGATTTCTGGGTGAGGTCCATCGTCAAATGTGAGATATACCGCAGTCCTGTCTTTGCCTCTCCAAATTCCGCTTTTGAAAAGGTATTTCGCAATGACAGGACTGCGAAAAAGTCTCATATTAATGCATGCTTATCGTGTCAGTACTTCCCATTCCTGGCGCAACCAATGCTGGAACATTTTGTTGTGCTCCATTTGCAGGTGCAGTTTGTACAGGCTGTGCTTTTTTCTTCAACAAACCATAATGCTCACCCATTGCTCCTAGATTCATCTGAAGTCCCATTAAGCCATTGTAGTAATAACCCAATTTTGTTGTCCCATCAGTGCTTTCTCCTGAACTTGCAGCATCAGCTTCTAGTTTCGTGTAAATCCCTGGCATTACTTTACCATACATGTGTCTGATTTTACTCATAATGTATTTGGCTAATGGTCCATTTGGATCGCCTAATTGTTTGTCAGCTGCAATTTTATACATCATAAAGCTTGCATTCAAGGCTGCATATAAATCTTCCGCGTTCTCTTGATTTGCTGCAAAGTAAGGGTCACTGTTTTCGAAATAAGCAAAAATCGTTTCGTATTGCTTCATCAATTTCATACCTAGTTCTGTTGCTTTTTTCTTCTCTTTCAACAAGAAATACAATTGAACATATTCATGTAAAGCACCACTGTTTTTCGCTCTAATTTCTTGACCTTCATAATTGAAAGCCATATCCGCTTGATTGATTTTCAAAGAGCTCATGCCATCGTATGTATTTACTTCCGTAAAGTCAAACACTGTTTCCATCGGCATTATAGCTAAAGACATATCCAACAATTTCGTAGCTTTTGAATACTCACCTCTGTTGTATAATTGCTCCGCCAACAATAGGAAATTCGTTCTGTATTGTTGTGTATGTCTTCTTGCGTAATAATCCGTTAATACTTTCGGATCGTTCATCTTTCCAAATTGGTACTTCGTAGTAAAATTCTTATACATTTTGTCAACATCATAGAACATTGGTTCCACTTTTAACGGACTTAACACATACGCCATACCGACTTGCTTCACGTGTCCAGCACTTAACAAAGCAATCGAGAAAGAAGACCCACGATTACTTGAGAAATAAATTCCACGCTTCCAATCATTGTTGGCAACGATGTCTACCATCATTAATTCATCACGTGTTAAGTAGCGATCTCTATCTGAGTTAAATTCAAACAAAACAGCATCTTCACAGTTTTTCAAGTCTTTTTTCTCAATCACACCTGATTTAACTGCATTTTCTTTGTTGACTTTCAATGAGAAACGGCTAGAAGGGAAGAAACTGAATTTATTTCCTTCATCGTTCACCATGTTTTTGTCGTCGCGTACAAACGCCATTGCTTCTGCTAAATCTACTGCTGACCAAGGTCTTTCAAATTCATCAAATAAAGTCTGTAAGCCAGAGTAAGCATTTTCCATTCCTGCAATTTCTCCAGCTCTTGTACTTTCCAACATTTTCAAGAAGTTAAGATACTTGGAGGCAATACTTTCTACCAATTTCGTTGAATCAGAAGTCATTAAGGCTGTACGTAGGTTTTGAGCCGCAGGTGTTTTGCAATCAAGAGAACCTAAAATGCTCGCTGCTTTTGAATCGAAGTAACGCAAAGCTTGAACGGCAACTTCACGGTTGTTTTTCAAACGCATTTCTATGACTGCCCTTCTCGTTTCTTCAGAAACATTCATCGACATTAATTCCAATAATGAAAGGAAATACACTTGGTCAGTGCTACCTGCGTACATTAAAATTTGGTCTTCACGGTATTTTATTGGAAGTGGATCTGATTCATACGCGCGCATTTTCATTTGGTTGGTATACCAGTCTGTTCCCATTAATGAAAGGTTACAAACACGCACATCTGTTCGTTTTCCTTCAACTTCTTGTAAATACCACAATGGGAATGTATCGTTATCGCCATTGGTGAATAGAATACCGTTTTTCTCACACGATTCCAAGTAGTTCGTTGCCAAGTCGCGAGCAGTCGTTTTTCCGCTTCGGTCATGGTCGTCCCAACCTTGAGAAGCCATCAAGAAAGGAACAATTGCTCCTAATAAACCTGAAATGGCAGCCGAAGAAGTTGCATTTTTAATGAATCCTTTGCGAGTGATAAAGTCATAAATAGCATAAACGCCAATCCCAATCCACATCGCAAAGAAATAGAATGAACCTGCATAAGCATAATCACGTTCACGTGGTTCAAATGGTTTTTGATTCAGATAAACAAGAATTGCTAACCCAGTAAAAATGAACGCTAATAATACCACAAATGCATCTTTTGGCGCTCTGTAAAAATGGAAGAACATTCCAATTAATGCTAAAATTAAAGGCAAAAAGTAAAACGTATTGTGCGAAGGATTCTCAGTTGTGTAGAAAGGAGCGTTATCCTGACTTCCCAAACGCATTTCATCAATGAATTTAATTCCGGAAATCCAGTTTCCACGTAAGTTGTCGCCGTGTCCTTGAATGTCATTCTGACGACCTGCAAAGTTCCACATGAAATATCGGATATACATCCAATTAACTTGGTAACGTAAGAAATAATTCATGTTCTCCCCAAAAGTAGGAAGACGTTTTCCATCACGTCCAATATCTGTTCCTGCGCCATCATTTGGATCGTATCCTGACCAATTTTCATACCCTTGTTGATGCAAAGGATTATCGCTCGAATACATTCGTGGGAAGAAAACCGATTGTGAATAAGTTGCAACTGCATTTTTCCGAATGGAGGCATTACTTTCAAAGTATTTCTCTTCTACCATGTAGCTACCGCCATTTTCTTTTATCCATTTATTCGCGTCTGCCTCAGTGGTAAATGCTTTTACAGGATTGTCATTTTCGGTAACGATAAATCTTCTTAGGTAAAAAGGAGATAAGTCTTTCCATTCATCACGGTCTTGCACTTGTGGACCATTTTCAGTCATAACCTCGCCGTTACGAAGTGAATTCCAGTAGTTTCCGAAAAGAATAGGAGCAGAACCGTATTGTTCACGTTTTAAGTAAGAATGTAAAGTAACCAAGTTTTCAGGGTCGTTTTCATCCAAAGGTGTGTTGGCATTTGAACGAATAACAATGACAGCAAATGAACCGTATCCAATTAACAAGAAAACAAGTCCCATAAAGGCATTGTACAAAATGGTTTTTCCTTTTTTGCGTGCATAACGAACGCCGTAGAAAATACCTGCAATCAATACCACAAAGAAAAATACAGAGCCACTGAAAAAAGGAAGTCCAAGCGAATTAACAAACGAAACTTCGAAAGAAGAAGCCAATGAAATCGTTCCTGGAATAACACCTTCTTGGATGAATCCTAAAGTGAAAACAGAGATGATTCCCGTTAACAAGAAGCCTTTTGTGGTTGGATTTTTGTTCACTCGGAAGTAAATCATGTAGCCAATAGCAGGGACAACCAAGATTCCCAATAAGTGGACTCCAATTGCCAAGCCTAACAAAAACATAATCAATAATAACCAGCGATTTGGTCTAACTTCTTCGCTTAGTGTACCATCTTCCGATAGCGCCATTTCTTCATCCCATTTCAACATGGCCCAGAAAATTACGGCTGTAAACAAAGATGCCATCGCATATACCTCACCTTCAACTGCTGAAAACCAGAATGAATCAGAGAATGTGTAAGCCAACGAACCAACTGCAGCACCTAGGAAAGTCGCCATTTGATCACCTGAAGTCAACTCTTTTGTACGTTGTAAAATGATTTTTTTAATCAATAATGTCAAAGACCAAAACATAAACAAGATGGTCAATGAACTTGAAATTGCTGATAAAGAGTTGATCCAAACAGCTACATTTTCAGGTGCAGCGAAGAACGAAAACAATCTTCCCAAGACCATGAAAAGCGGTGCGCCTGGTGGGTGACCAACTTCTAATTTATAGGCTGCGGTGATGTATTCTCCACAGTCCCAAAGACTTACTGTATCTTCAATTGTAGAAAGATAAACGATTGTTGCAATCAAAAAAATTACCCATCCCAAGAGGGTGTTCAGCTTTTTGTAATTCATATTCGAATGAATGTTAAGTGTATAAAGGTTTGCGAATTTAAGAATATTAATTTTCAAACCGCTATCTTTAATGAGATTCGGAATAATTCAAAAGAAAAAAAACGCATAGACTTGTTGATTTGTGAAAATTGTTTTTAACTTTGCCACCGCATTTACACAATTGTAATGGAAAATGACCCATGGTGTAACTGGCAACACGTCTGGTTTTGGTCCAGAAGAGTCTAG
>CAZHPL010000023.1:18670-21447 GCA_964534495.1 uncultured Lishizhenia sp. | reverse complement strand
GCAAATAAGGGAGGTGAACACTTTCAAATTTTCAAATCAATTCATTTTCAAATCACATTTTCGTCACCTTCCGTTTTTCTTTCAGTGTGCTGTTTTCTAATCGGAGAAAATACTCCCCAGCAGCAAAAGGACTCAGGTCAAGTGGAAAGCTTTGCGTGTCTTTCGGGATGTCGTAGCGACGGATTAAACGACCTCTTTCGTCGATGAGTTGAAGAGAAGTAGTTTCCGTAATACCAGAGAATTGCAAGGTTAGATTCACTGATGTTGGCGAAGGAAACACCAACCACGAAAAACTCGTTGGCGGTGGAGTGATCGTATCTTCGGGAATGTTAACAAAAACCGTAACGCTATCCATTAAATCAACAATGCAAGGAACCGTTTCAGATGTATCAATGAGCCCAAAATAATACGTCGTGGTTACCTCAGGTGTGGCAACTGGATTTAGCACCGTCGTATCACTCAAACCTGCGCTTGGCCACCAACGATAGACCAAATCGTTCCAACAACCCTCACAATTGGCTTGCAATGCAACGCTTTCACCCAAGGTATCAATTTCTCCACCCAACCCTGCGGAAATTTCTGGAAGTTCGTACACACCGAAATCGTCGAAGTAGTAGTAAGGGGTACCAATAGTTGAATCTACAACTATTATGTCTATTAAATTTATTTCTCTAAAATTTCCAAATGTCATAAATTGCTCTCCTCCTTGTGCCAAAAAACTTTGATGAAAAGGCACCCAATTTTGGGTATCGGTTACAATAGCTAAGTTTTCTATTTGTGGTATCATTGTTATCCGTTCCCAAAATCCCGTTTGAAAAACAGTATCATGGGAAAAGTAAGCACCTATTCTATTTGTGCCAAGACCAGAAATATTGGCAAAATTGGATTGCCATGACACACAATAATGTTTATTACTTAATATTTTTAAAAGTGGAATTTCAATATATTCCCTTGATTCATTTGGAAAATTAGGAGCAAACATTGCTATTCCAGAAAATCCATTTCCTGAGTTAGGAAATTGATAACCAGAGTCATACATCATTTTTGGTATTCTTCCAGCACAGGTGTGATAGAAATCACTTGAGCTTTCACCACATCCAAAATCAGATGGATTTGCGTTAGGATTTAAGGGCTGAAACCAAGGTGTTGCAAGACAAATTGCATTTGCACCTGAATAATAAGGTGATGCTTCAAAATATGGACAATCAGAATATGTCTCAAATCCGGGATTGGGGATTAAGTTAATTGGCTGCGCATTACACAGCCAATTAATACTTATAATAATTAGAAAACACTTTATGTTAGTCACTATTTAACAATTAATTTCTCGATTAATTTTTGATTTCCATTTATAGTTAATTCAAATAAATAAACTCCTTTGGAATAATTTTGAATGTCAAATGAACCCTGTTTAGTAACGTAATCTGCTGTCCAAGTTTGTATTTCCTTACCACTAATATCTCTAATAACTATTGTTCCTTTATCTTCTTCTTTCATAGGCAACTCATAATGAAAATAATCATAACTAGGATTTGGATAAATTTTCACGTTGGCGTTCGTATTTGTTGTATTTAATTGAGCAGATTTTGCGGCATACGTTTCGGTGTCAATAATCATTAAACCTAAAAGCACCCGAGCTGTATAAACTGCATTTCCTGCTACTCTTGGAGAAAGATAGGCAATTTCATTTAATACTAAACTATCTTCTGCCGTGAATTCAATTTCTTTTTCCAACCACGAGCGGTTATAAATTTCATATACGCGCTTGTAATTATATTCTACATCCGAATACGCATCAAATAAGGCCATCAGTTCTTTGGCTCCGATTGTATCTTTCTGTTCTAGTTTTTCTTCGTATTCGTAAATCTTTGCTGAGTTACTCAATTCTACACTGTCCACAAATTCTTTAATTCTTTGTCCTTCTAGTGTACTTTCGTCATAGTAATCTGTAATGATTTTCAAGGTTTTGTATAAATCTACATCCAATGACTTTAACTCTTCCTCGGATAAGTAGCTGTATTCCCCTTCCTCGTTTATTACTTGAACTAATCCTGCAGGAGGATTACCAGCACTAATAAAACAAGTGCTTGGAGCAGAAATTGTAACAGGTTGTGGATTAGGAGGATTTATAGCATTTAATGGACTCATTTGATTAATGTTGTTTGGATTTGGCATAAACTGAGAGGAAGTAACAGGCAAAGAAGAGTTATAAAGTGCTCTTGTATAAAACAATGGAGATTGAAAGCCATTTCTTCTCACCCCCATATACCCACTCGGTATCGTCCAAGTATTGTCTTGAGGTGCGCTCACTGTCCCTTGGTTTCCTATAAGTGAGTTAATCCACAAACCAGTGGCATTGTTCACCATGTTGTTGCATTTCAGCGTAATCGGCGTGTTTCCAAAGGCATAGATTCCTGTGCCGAGGAGTTTTAATCGGTTATCCAAGACAGTTGTTCCAGTACATGAATTACCCACAGAGATACCAAATTGATAATCGTATAGATTTACAGCTAGAGCTGCAGGGTCTGTAGTTGTGTAATTGGTGCGCTCAATGTAATTGTTTCTAATCGATGCATTTGGGCAGTTATTGATTTGAATCCCAACATTTGGTGCGGTTTGGGTGCCGGTTAGTGTTGCTGGGAAATAAACTCCTGCAAAAGTTGTCCCCATGCTAAATAAGGTAGAACTATGGTTAATTATTTTTGGGCTATTATAATTAGTCACCCAAATACCTCTATGACTATTTCTAATCGTATTTTGATTTATCGTAAGTGATT
>CAZHPL010000023.1:11569-18660 GCA_964534495.1 uncultured Lishizhenia sp. | reverse complement strand
ACCACTACTAACATTAATATTTTCAACTTTTATTGCATTTACTCCCGTTTGAGATGACAAATTATTAAAAACATTCCTTGAAATAGAAATAGTTTGAACAGGATTATCTAAAATGTTAATCGCTGTTGCATCAATAGAATTAAAAGAAGACCAGATATTGTTCTTTATAGTTAGACTATTTGATGAATTACTTTTATACAACAATCCATTTTCAAATGTAAGAAATGTATTGTTTTGAATTAAATTATCCGCCGAAGTTGTACCAGCAAAGTTTTTAATAGAAATGCAAAAAGCAGTGCTCCAATCTAACAATGCCATTCCATTTTGGATAGGAGGTGTAGTGATATTGTTAAAGGAGTTATTTGCAATTGAAAACCCATTTACATTGTTTAATAAAATACCATTGTATGAATTAGAGAAATTATTTCCTTGTGTACTATTCGTTGGATTACCAATCGTAATGTTTTCTAAGTCATCAGCATATATACCCCAGCCTTTAATTGTGGCAGATGTGCAAGCACCTGAAATAGGACAATTGGTGTTTATATTAGTAAAATTGTTTCCATAAACATTAATATTATTTCCAATATGAACATAAATACCCACCTCAATATTTGTGAATGTATTTGCTGCTATACCTCCTATTGTTGTGTTTTGCGTCTTATTAAGATAAACACCATAATGAGACTTTTGATTAGCATAAGGAGCTTTTAAATAATTATTTGGGGTAGGAGATGGATTAGATGCACCTGAGTTACAATCAAATGTTGTTCCATTGATACCGTCAAATGAAGACCATCCATTAAGGAAAACTCCTGTTTTGTTTTTGTTGAAATTGCAATTATTAATGGTTAAGGCTGTTGGATTTCCAGTTAAAAATGATGAATTAACCCCTTCAATTGCATCTTCGATTCTAGTATTAGTCAAATTCAAAGTTCCACCTGGTTGCACAACTATACCTTGCCACATTTCAGAGCATGAAAAAAGAGTACAACCTGTTAAATTTAATGTCACACCTGAGTTTACAACAATTACTACATTCGCCCCCATACGAAGAGTACAATTAGTAAATGTTCGGTTTTGATTAACCGTGATATTGGCATTTACCTGAATAACTGATCCATTTGGAATGGTTCCCATAGCACTCGTGTTGATTGGGTTATTGTAAGTATAGGCTGCTGGACTACAGCAAGCTGTGTTGCTAACCGAATTAACAGTTATCGTTGTAGTAGCAGAGTTGGCGCAACCAGTAGAAGTACTACTCGCCGTTAAGGTGTAGGTAGTTGTAGCTGTTGGCGTTACAGCAATATTGGAGGTTGTTTGTCCACCTGGAGACCACAAATAATTAGACAACCCTGTAGTTGGAGCAGCAGTAAGTGTTACGCTAGTTCCACTGCAAATAACAGGATTTGGGTTGGTTATGGAAATCGTAGGTAAAGGATTCACATTAATCGTCATTGTAGTTGTTGAAGCACATTGTCCAGCATTTGGGGTAAAGGTGTAGGTTGTAGTTGCTGTATTATTTAAAGCAGGTGACCAAGTTCCTGTTTTTCCATTTGTAGATGTTGTTGGAAGCGGACTTAATGTCGAACCCAAACAAATTGGGGCAATTTGTGTGAAAGTTGGGGTTGTTAAAGGGTTAATGGTAATGGTCATAGTTGTTGTCGAAGCACATTGCCCAGCAGTTGGGGTAAAGGTGTAAGTTGTAGTTGCGGTATTGTTCAAAGCTGGCGACCAAGTTCCTGTTTTTCCATTAATTGACGTTGTTGGAAGTGGGCTTAATGTCGAACCCAAACAAATTGGGGCAACTTGATTAAAAGTTGGAGTTGATAAAGGGTTGACGGTTATGGTCATATTTGTTGTTGAAGCACATTGCCCTGCAGTTGGAGTGAAGGTGTAGGTTGTAGTAGCTGAATTGTTTAATGCAGGCGACCATGTACCAGTAATACCATTGGTTGACGTTGTTGGTAAAGCACTTAATGTCGAACCCGAACAAATTGGGGCTATTTGTGTAAAAGTAGGCGTTGTTAAAGGGTTAATGGTAATGGTCATAGTTGTTGTCGAAGCACATTGCCCAGCAGTTGGGGTAAAAGTGTAGATTGTAGTCGTCGTATTATTTAAAGCAGGAGACCAAGTACCAGTAATTCCATTAGTTGACGTTGTTGGAAGCGGACTTAATGTCGAACCCGAACAAATTGGGGCAACTTGTGTGAAAGTTGGGGTTGTTGCAACTGTTGATGTTACAGTAATTGTCATTGTTGTAGTAGTTGCACATTGCCCAGAAGTTGGAGTAAAGGTGTAGGTTGTGGTCGCTGTATTATTTAAAGAAGGCGACCAAGTACCTGTTATACCATTTAATGATGTATTTGGAAGTGTACTTAATGTTCCTCCTGTACATATTGATTGAATTGGGTTGAAAATCGGTACCACTCCAGTATTTGTATTTTGAATCGTCGCTAAAAGTGTAACAGTACATCCACTAGGTTTAGTAAAAGTATAGGAAACACTATGGCTTCCAATTCCAGCAGTGGTTGGATTAAAAAATGTTCCGGAAACACCGTTTCCAGCAAAAGTTCCACCGGGGATATTGGTATAATTGGCTAGGTCAATATTGGAGGACGTACATATTGTTGATGGAGGCGTAAAATAATAGTTGCTATTTTCATCGACTATTAATATGTCATCCAGCAAAATATATGATTTAAAATCAGGAGATAAGTTGATATCATTGATTAGAGTTAGATAATTAATGTTTTGATTAATCAAATTATTCGGTATGTGAATTTGATAATCTTGCCAATTATCTCCTGAAATGTAAACACTTCCTAAATTTTGAACTCCTGGAGGAAAAGCAGTGTAATAAGGTGAAGAAGATAGAATCTGATTTGTTGATCCACCAACAGTGACAAAAGATGGATAATTCGAGTAATTTGTTAAATTTGATGGGGTTGTAATTTTGGCCTTAAACTTGACGAAATAACCCATGTTGGAAACTAAAGGACTCGTTAAACTATTTTGAAAACCATCTATATAATGATTTTTTGCTGAATTTAAACCCAAAAAGTGAGTGTTGCTACTTAACGAGTTCCAAGAATCAGTCAAACCATTGTTAAAATTCCCTGGAAATGAATAATCATTAGGTAATCCATTTACATATAATGGACAATTACTGTTTGTAATAGACCAAATATCAGGTGTGTCTGAAAAAATACTCCAACAAGGTCTTGCTATGTTACCATTACCAGGAAGAGTTCCACAACTAATACATTGTTCGAAATTGCCATTATTTACATAACTTTCACATGCTCCAATTACTCCGCAAGATGGTGTTGTAACATAAACGTATATATAGGTGATATTTCCTTTCTGACCATTCGGTAATATGGGGACGTAGCGAATTAAATCTAAACCACTATTACTATTATTATTGGGTGTATAACTGATGGTAGATACTCCAGTTTGAACGGCTGTTCCAAAACCGAATACGCTTTGCGGACATTCAAAAGTTAAAGTCTGTGTTGTTGGATTAATGTCATTATTGAGGAAAGTGTTAATAGAAAGGGGTGTATTGCTGTTAGAACTTACAACGTATGTATATGTATTACCACTTGGGTTGAAGGTTATACCATCATTAATTCCAACAATTTGATTGCCACCACATTCTGTTGTGTTCGGATATGTATAGCTACCAAATACATTTGTAACTTTGTAACCAATGTCGCATAAAACTTTTCTTTCTTCTTCCTTTAAATAACGATTAGAATAAAACTGAGGAGGATCTGAATTTGGAATAAAAGATCCATTTGCCATTACATAGTAAGAATTATCTGGATATGTATTTGGAGAATGACACTGATCCTCAAAGTGACTTAGGGCGCTACCTTCTTCAAATTGTGGATTTGTGTTAGGTGGAATAATAGCTGGAAAAGTATAAACATTTTGGTTAACTGATCCGCCGAATTTTATTAGATTTGATGTAGTACAAACAGTTCCATTATTTATCAAAATTGATAAATTTAGATTGGGATTGAAACTAAAACCATACATAGAACTACAAGCACCAGTATTTGTTAACAAATTTGCCCCAGAAGTTGTTTGAAGAAACTTATCATATCTAGAAAAGTATGGATAATAAGAACCAAATTTTGATAATCCGCTTCCGTTAATAAGAGAAGCAAAGCCTAATGCATGAGTAATTTCGTGTAGTCCAATACTATATAAATCCAAAAGGGTGGATGGGCAAGGAGATAAACTTTGATGGAAAGCAAAGTTTGGGCTATTGAAATTAAAAGCAATAATCCCATGATAGAATCCAGCAGAAGCAGAATTCAAATTACTTACAGGTGATATACATGAAATGAAAGGGTCAACACCTGAATTAATGGTTTGCCAAATTGTGTTATCAACAATTCCTCCTCCCACACTTGTTGTAATAGTCGGAGCCAAGTAAACGGATGACGCATAAGCAGCAACTCCTGGTGGTGGTGTAACTAAATCATTAACAAAACTTCTAACGTAAATATTAACAGGAGTATTAGGATTAACAGGAATAATAAACTGAGACAAATCATAAAATAACTGGCACAAAACCGCTCTTCTCTGTATATGTACTGGGTCTGTTGGGTTTTCAAAGCCAGAACCAGTTTCATAATACAATTTGAAGTAACCACTGTTACAGTCATTGAAACTTACTGCTAAAGTTGGAGATGTTGGGTCTTTATCGATTTTAATGTCTTTGAGAAGAAATTTATTTCCATAGTTATCAAACACGGTATCCATTATTCCTCCTGGAGAATAGTGAATATCATTTGTCGGCGTTCCCGTTTGTGTATTAGCCCAAAAAGAGCAACACAAAAGCAATAAAAAAGAAAATACAGTTTTCATAGGTGAGTAGATTTGGTGCACTAAATGTTACGATAATATTTGAATAAAAAAAATCTGTGCAAAATAGAAATCAAGCCATTAAACGCTATAAACCTCACAAATACA
The DNA here is from genome assembly GCA_964534495.1 of uncultured Lishizhenia sp. Lineage (GTDB taxonomy): Bacteria > Bacteroidota > Bacteroidia > Flavobacteriales_D > Crocinitomicaceae > UBA952. The sequence goes on along the minus strand of CAZHPL010000023.1, from coordinate 13,671 downwards.
AGCGTTCACATATTTTTGAGGAAGAAATGTTTTTTGTAAATCAGGTAGAAATACCTAATGAAATTTGGCTGAAAATGACGTTAAGAGAAACTTTAGCCTCTCATGAAAGGAATAAATACACCTCATTATCAATTGATTAAATCAATCTAAAAATATCTCCCCCCTCAATACGCTTCACCGTTTAACCACTTTCTGCACATTTCATCTGAAAGTAATCTTCCAAAAATGACGTAATGCGAGTCGGATAAAGGGTTTTTCGTTTCCATTTTTTCTTTCATGACTCCCTTTGCTGGCTGATAATAATTCGCATGTACGAACCAGATTTTTTTGCCTTCCACCCATACAAAACCTACATGACTGTCTAAACCCGCTAAGTATAAGCCACCGCCGCTGCTCAATAAATAGGTTTTCAATACACTTAATGGTACATCTTGAAAACGCTTTAATTGGTTGGGTGCTAGTTTTACTATAAAAACCTCAGAGGCTGATTGTGCCCATTTTATACGCGGGACCTTAAAACCTGCATCTTCCAAAACGGTTGTCACGAAGTAACCGCAGGCAATTTCCCCTTTTCCTGGTTCGCGTGTTGTGCCGTTGAAGTCCCAAGGTGTTCCATACCAATAAGGAAATAGTTTTTGTGTGATTACATCTGTTAGGTAATTACGTGTTTCGGATAGAACAGCTTGTTTTTCCAATTCATCCGAATGGCTGTATTTATCGCTTAAAACCTTTTGATGTTGCGAAATATCATTCAATTCTGAGTTGTATGTAATCGTTTTCGTTTGGCTATGACAAGCAAAAAATAATCCAAGCGCAGAAACAAATAAACTTGCTTTCCTGCAAAACAACTTCACAGTTTTTGTAGAATTTTCTCCATTTTTTGACTCCATTTTTCTGCGCCTTTTTCGTTTAGATGGTCTCCGTCGTAAAAATCGGATGCATGAAAAGTAGTGTCACACATGAAGTTATAATAATGAACGTTATTGCTTTTGACTGCGTGCAATCTGAAAAAACCTTGCGTTCGTTGGAGTTGTTCGTATTTTAAACGGGAATAATAACTTTTATAAACGGGACTTGCCACAAAAACCAACTGAATATTTTTCCTTTCAGCAAATGCAATAAACTTACGAATGATCGTTGTGTTTTTTTCGTAGGAATTCACTTCTCCTTTGGTCAAGGTGTGTCTTTTTGCAGCAAGTTTTCCTGTGGTTTCCAAGTTTTTGGATTTGGAAGAATGAAATCCCGATCCAAAGCCGAGTGCATTGCATTGAACAGGCTTTTTCCGACTGATATAAAAGTTCTTGATTCGGATTAATTTGCTTTGTGTTTTTCCTGTAAAAATCTCAAAACCATCTGTGAAAGAAGCATTTATGTTGATTTTATAATACAAGTTGTAATCTTTGATGCGCCATTTTTCTTCTCCGTGTTCTAATGAGGAAGTGAGTGTGAAATAATCAGCAGGAAGAATGAGATAGTGCAAGTGTTTGAGTTTCGTTTCGTAGCGTTTCAAAATTGCCCAATCGTAATTCAAAGACTGTGAAGCGTATGCAGCATTGAATCCTTTTTTTGAAAAAAGCTCTGGATTGAGTCCATAATATTCGTGTGAATTTCCTAAAATCAAAACTTCTATCTCACCCGCGTGCTTATCTAAATAATTTCGCTTGTAGGCATAGTCATTGGGTATTTTTCGCAACAAAATTTCGGACGCAACAATCAGCACCAAAACAGGTACGACATACAGCAATAAACGTTTTGTAAATTTTTTCATAGCTTAAAACTGAAAGTAAATGAATTGTTGTTCACTGCCTGCATACCACAAAATCGCCAGGGTTAACGCGTAGTAAAATCCAATGCGAATAGGTCTTTTCCATTTCCATCCGAATCGATGAAGCGCAAAGGTTTGTTCGCGACCGAGCCATTCTATCCAAAAGAAAAGGAGTATCAAAACGGGAATAACCAAACCTACTTCGTGGAGAATAAAATGTAGTGCGCGCGCGTATTCTTTTCCCTTCGCTAAACCAAGAATGAGGTGCTTTAAATAATCAAATGCATGTGTTATGGAACTCGCACGGAAGAAAATCCAAGCCAATACGGTAAGTGAA
>CAZHPL010000023.1:0-11559 GCA_964534495.1 uncultured Lishizhenia sp. | reverse complement strand
TCTTTCTATACTCTAATTATACCATAAGATGTAGTGAGTGTCAACAAAAAATAAAAAAAAAGATTACAGTTCGTAAGAACCGTAATCTCCATATGTGTTGCATGGAATGTAGTCATCAGCATTGCGCCCAATTCCTTAAATGTAGGCCAGTTTTTACCTTGTGCCACATGATCAAGATGATTGCGGTTGGTTTTACTTAGAATGGATGGGAGAATAAACAACGCATTCAAAAATCCCCAGGCAATAAACGTCCAATTGGCGCCGTGCCAAAAACCACTTACCAAGAAAATGATGAAGGTGTTGCGCACCTTTAACCAAGTAGAACCCTTGCTTCCTCCGAGTGGAATGTAGAGATAATCTCTGAACCAAGAAGAGAGCGAAATGTGCCATCTGCGCCAAAATTCAGCAATGTTGCGCGAGAAATAGGGGAATGAAAAATTGCGCAATAATTCAATTCCAAAGAGGCGAGCGGTTCCTAAAGCAATGTCTGAATATCCTGAGAAATCGCCATAAATTTGAAATGTAAAAAACAAAGCTCCTAACACCAGCGTTGCACCTGAATAATCCTGTGAATGATTGAATATTTGATTGGCAAATTCGGCACAACTATCTGCGATGACAATTTTTTTGAAAAGTCCCCACAAAATCTGTCGCAAACCATCGATTGCTTTGGAGTAGTCAAAAACACGTTCTTTTTTTATTTGTGGCAATAAATGCGTTGCTCGCTCGATTGGACCTGCTACCAACAAGGGGAAGAAACTCACGAAAACAGCGTATTCTACAAAGTTTCGTTCTGCTTTGATGCGGTCTTTGTAAATATCGATAACGTACGATAACCCATGGAATGTGTAAAACGAAATCCCGACAGGTAAAATCACATTTAGTTTCCAAATATCGACGTGAAAACCAAAAGTTGATACAGCTTCGGCAAAGGATTCCGCAAAGAAATTATAATATTTAAAAACGCCTAAAAATCCCAAGTTAACACTAATACTTAGCCAAAACCAAAATCGTTTTTTGAGATGATTTGTCGCATCTTGCATTTGCAATCCAGTGAAGTAATCCAAGAGCGTTGAGAAGAGTAGTAAAAACAGAAATCGCCAATCCCAACAAGCATAGAAGTAATAACTGGCGACGAGTAAAAGGATATTCTGTATTCGCAGATTTTTATTCGTGACAAACCAATACAGTCCAAAAACAATGGGCAAAAAAACAGCAAATCCAATGGAATTAAAAAGCATGCACGCGCGTTTAGGTACTTGAAGATACTCATTTTTACTCACATCTGAATATGAATGCTTAAATTGGCTGTGAAATAACTTTTTATTCCTTTCAATCCATTGACCTCATGCGCTTACAACTCTTGCTTTTTGTCATTATGATTTTCTCTTTAAACTTTACGTTTTCACAACAAATAGATGCCGAAAAATCGAAGGTGATTTTTGAAGTGGGAAACTTTAAAATGAGAAAAGTGAAAGGTGAATTCACACAACTCAGTGGTTCGGTTGATCTTGATAAACAAGTGTATGGATTTCATATTTGTTTGAAGGCTGAAACGGTAAATACCAACAATGCTAAGCGCGACGAACATTTACGTACAAAAGATTTTTTCGATGTGGCACAATTTCCCTTGATTTGTTTTCATTCGGAAAGTGCGCGTGAAGAAAATGGAACGATTTACGTGACGGGAAATCTAACGCTGCACGGGGTTACAAAACAGATTGAAGTTCCACTATCGATAAATGGAAATGAAATTTCAGGAAGTTTCACCGTCAAACGATTGGATTTTGATTTGGGAAAAGAAACGAATACTTTTCTAATTGGTGATGAAGTGAAAATTCAAGTGATGTGTGTGTTGAAATAGAAGGAGTCTTACTCTGATTTCAATTTAATAATAATTGAGGTGTAATCTAGTCAAGATAAACTTTCCTGAGTCCCAAAATCCCATGAATGGTACTGAAAAGCGAAATCAAATGGTCTTGAATTTTATGGTTTTAGCTACTGAACTGAAACGGTTAATTTTTAAAATTTCTGGAAGAACATTCTCAATATTCCTCACATTTGTTCGGAATGACTTGTTCAAAGATAGCTTGTGCGAAAATGCGAAGCATTTTCGCTAATTAACCAATCTTGTTGTCATTTCGACTGAAAGGAGAAATATTCGCTTCGTGACAAAAATCTCCTTTCGAAGTTGGATTTGCGAACAAAATAAAAATTCGCAGCCTTGATTTTTAGCTTCGCATCTTCTAGCGATTTGATTCTTTTAATCAAGTAATAGAATGGAAAAAAACTTGATTTTAAAATCATATTCTGTTTTGAATGAATTTTGGGCAGTTGTACAAATGAGAATCATCAAAAAATTAAACTTTTTTCGCAAGCCAATTGGATTTTCTTACTTTAATTTGTATCCACATAAATTCTTCAAAATGGTTGATGTATCGCTTTATAATTTCAGTGTTCCTATTCAAATGAGATGGAATGATTTGGACGCTTTGGGACATGTGAACAACGCTGTTTATGTGACTTATTTTGAAGTTGCGCGCGGTTATTTCATGCTCAAAGCTTGTCCCGATTGGAATTGGGAAAAAGACATGTTTTTAATTGCCGGTGTGAATGTCAACTTTCACAAAGAACTGTTGCTAACAGCTGTTAATGCACGCGTACATGTGCGTACTTCAAAAATTGGAGGAAAGAGTTTCGTGCTAGATTATGTCATAACTTCTGACAAAAATGGAGAACAAGTCGTACATGCAACGGGTTCCACAACGCAAATAATGTTTGACATGCAAATGCGTAAAACGATTGAAGTACACGATTGGGTGCGTGCTTCGCTGACAACGTTTGATGGCTTGTAATTAACCCATTTCGCCCACCAGAGAAACGGCCAATTGCTCTTTAATAATGGCAATATCTTCGTAGGTACCGAACAAATGCTGAAGTTTCGTTAATGCGGCTTCTGTAGTTAGGTTGGCGCCACTCATTACTCCTACACGTTGGAAAAACGAGCTTGTTTGATAGGTTCCTTGTTTCACAGCTCCCGAACTGCATTGCGTAACATTTACAATTAATCCGCCAGCGTTCAAATACGATTCGATTAAATGTTGTAAAACAGGATGGCTAGGTGCATTTCCCGCACCGAAGGTTTCTACAACAACAGCTTTTGTTTTTGAAACATCGAATACTGCTTCGTAGCAATGTACAGGAATTCCAGGGTATAACTTGATTAAACCAATATTGTTGGACATCTTACGATGAATTTCCAGCTGATTTTTTGTGCTGCGAAATAAGCGGTCGTTTGCATAATCGATGTTTACACCTGCAATGGCCAATTCCGGATAATTCGGAGATTGGAACGCTTCAAATTGATTGGCAGAAACTTTCGAGCACCGATTTCCGCGGTATAAGGAATATTCAAAATAGACAGCCACTTCTTGCACAACACTTTCGCCTTTTTCTGTCTTAGCCGCAGCAATTTCAACTGCTGTGATGAGGTTTTCCTTGCCATCCGTGCGAATGGTTCCAATCGGAAGTTGTGAGCCCGTTAGAATCACAGGTTTTTTCAATCCTTGCAACATAAAACTCAAGGCAGAAGCTGTAAATGCCATGGTATCGGAGCCATGCAACACTACAAATCCATCGTATTGCTCGTAATTGCGCTCAATAATTTCTACTAAATCTGTCCAATGACACAAAGTGATTTCAGAGGAATCAATGGGTTTATCGAAACTGATACTTTCCAGCGAAATATTGAGGCGTTGCAATTCGGGCACATGGTCGAAAATATGTTCAAAATCGAAACTTTTAAGCTCACCTGTTCGCACATCCTTTATCATGCCGATGGTTCCGCCTGTATAAATGAGGAGAATTTTACTCATGCTTAAAAATAGGTAACTTTTTTGTAATTAGATGGTTTTGGATGTACTATTGCAAAGTCAATAAAAAAACACATAACTTTGTGTAAAATAAGACAATTTTCCCTAATCACAATGAGACAGGTTACAATTTACACTACCGACAAAGAATACAGCCATTTTATAGAATTGGCAAAAAATCTGCATTATGTCAAAAAAATTGAAACAGATGATACGCCTCAAAAAGAAGCCATTGTGAAGAATGTGAAAAAAGGTTTTGAAGAAATGAAATTAATTAAAGAAGGGAAATTGAAAACAACCTCTTTGAAAGATTTTTTGGCTTAATCTGAGTTAAAGTTGTTAAACTAAAATTTTAAATTAGCTGGTTTAAAGATATTCCTCCATGCTGTCGGAATGACCATCTTAAAAATATATTAAGCGAAAATGTTAAGCTTTTTCGTAAACACAACCAGACAATAGTCTTTCCGAATGAAATGAGGAATATAGTTGTTAATGAATTGACTGTTGAGTAATATCTGGTTTTCAAAGTGCCATCAATTGCTCAATCTAAATAATTGAACCGCATTTTCAGATGTAATTCGTTCAATTTCAGTTATCGGAATGGCATAAATATCTGACAATTTTTCGGCGACATATTTCACGTATGAACTTTCATTTCTTTTTCCACGGAAGGGAACAGGCGGTAAGTAAGGTGCATCGGTTTCAAGTACCAAATGTTCAGGAGAAATAGTTGCCAACACAGCCGGTAAATGCGAGTTTTTGTAAGTAACTACACCACCAATTCCCAACTTGAATTGACCGTAAGCAATGGCTTTGTTCGCTTGTGCTTCGTTTCCTGTAAAACAATGAAATACACCACTTAAATTAGCGTCGTTGGTCTCGTCCAAAATTTCAAAAACTTCATCAAAAGCTTCACGTACATGAATCGCAATGGGCTTTTTGAGTGTTTTTGCCCAATTGATTTGCTCACGAAAAGCATCTTTTTGTTCTTGTAAAAACGATTTATCCCAATATAAATCCATTCCGATTTCTCCGACAGCACAATAGTTTTCCGGGTGATCAAACAGTTTTTGTTTCATCAAAGCCAATTGTTCGTGCCAATCTTCCTTAACGTAAGCAGGATGCAAACCCATCATTTGAACAAAAACAGGGCTTTTTTCAGCCAAAAATTCCATCGCTGAAATACTGTCTTTATCTACATTCGGTAATAGGATATACTTTAACTGTTGTTCGAGCGCACGCGTGATTACGGCGTCTAAATCTTCTTTGAATTCATCTGAATACAGATGTGAGTGAGTGTCGATTAACATTAGAAAAGAGAAATGCTTAAACCAAATTGAAGCGGATGCAATTGAACGCCATTGTTTTTTTCGAAAATTCCACTGAATTGATACGAAGCGAACAAGGCCCAATTGCGAAGTCCTACACGCGCATGAACACCATAGTTCAACCAATTGTGATAACTCAAAGTGGTTTTGAATTTTTGGAAATAATCATCGGCTTTGGTAATTTGTGTTTGGTTCATCATGGGTTGAATACCCACAAAACCACCGATGTGAAACTTGAATTTATTTTCCCATTTTGACGTGCAAAAACGCAACTCAAAGGGTATGTAAAAACGATGCGTTCGCAAGGTATTATACGTGGCACTCGCGGTAACTTGCCCAATTTGAACACCATTGACATTCGAAAATGTATGCATACTTGCAACTTGCGCAAAACCATAAGCGAAGCCCCATCCAAAGGAGAAATTTTGATTTTTTTTGGCACGCACATCAAACATACAATTGACATTTACACCAATGGAATTCCAACGATTTTGAAACGGAGTTAAACTACCCGTCCAGTCGTTATAGGTAAGGTCAACTATCAAGCGGTCGTACCTGCGATTTTCCGCATCTTTGATAGGTCGCCAACCGTTCATATACCACATAAATCCTGGTCGGTGACGCGAAATCGCATTCGAATCAGGCTCAATTTGTGCAAAAAGTTGAGTGCTGATGAACAAGAAAAAATAAATCAGTTTTTTCATGACAAACGTTCGTAGTATTTTTCCCAACGCCATGCATCTTTAACTGCGTCAGCAATCGTATGTTTCGCTTTCCAACCAAGTACTTTTTCAGCTTTACTTGCATTGGCATAAATTTCGGTTACATCACCAGGTCTTCTTGGTCCAAATTCCCAGTTTAATTTCATTTCACAATTGGTTTCAAAGGCAGCAATTATCTCTAAAACACTTGAACCTTTTCCGGTACCGATGTTTATGATTTCTACCGCTGACAATTCATTTTCTTGTAGATATTGCAAAGCTTTCACGTGCGCATCTGCTAAATCCATGACATGAATGTAATCACGGATACACGTTCCATCGGGTGTTGCATAATCATTTCCAAAAACCGTCAGTTTTGCCTGTCTACCAATGGCTGTTCCTGTGATATAAGGAAGTAAATTATTAGGTTTTCCAATTGGAAATTCACCGATTAGACCTGAAGCATGCGCTCCAACAGGATTGAAATAACGTAAACTCATCAATTTCAAATCGGGGTTAGCACGAAACGTATCTTCGATGATTTGTTCACCCATCCATTTGGTATAACCATAGGGAGAATTCGGGAAACTTTTGGGTGTGTTTTCATCCACTTCATGCATTCCTTTTGGTTCACCATAAACTGTGCAGGAGGAAGAAAAAACAAATTGCTTTACTCCAAATTGAAGCATGCATTTCAAAACATTGACTAAGCCCAATAAATTATTTTGATAATAATCCAAAGGTTTTGCAACGGACTCTCCAACGGCTTTATGTGCTGCGAAATGAATCACACCTGTGAAGGAATATTTTTCAAATAGGCTTGCAAGTTTTACTGTGTCACACACATCAACCTTTTCGCAAAGTATTGATTTACCTGTAATTTGCTGAAGTCCTTCAAGGACACGGATATCTGCATTGCGAAAGTCATCCGCGATAACAGGAGTAAACCCATTTTCCAATAACGAAACAACCGTATGTGAACCAATGTAACCTGCGCCTCCTGTAACTAAAACAAATCTTGACATATTCAAAGATAAGGATTCTAATCAGAGACAGTAAACACTTCTGCATTTTCAACGAACATTTCTTTGTCATAATATGTTTTACGCTTATGAATTCACTTTTCTCGCTTTTACTTTCTCTCTTCTTAAGTCCATCTCCGAACAATTATTCGCTCGAAGTTTCTGTAAGCAATGTCCCAACGGGAAAAGGAAACGTTTTTGTCGGTTTATACCGCCCAAAAGATGTTTGGCCAGAGTTTGGAAAGCAATTCAAGGGAAAAATCGTACAAGCGGAAAAAGGAACAACAAAGATTGTATTTGAAAATCTGCCTGAAGGGACGTATGCACTAGCCGTTTATCACGATGAAAATAAAAACGGAGTACTCGACAAAAACTTAGTCGGAATGCCAACTGAAGTGTATGGGTTTTCGAATAATGCTCGCCGTACGTTTAGCGCACCGACTTTCGAAGAAGCCAAATTCACGATACAAAAAGATACCAAACACAGCATCTGGGTCAAATAGTGGCTTTTCTTCTTCCTTGAAAAATTCCTAACTTCGCAGCTCAAATCTGTTGAAGTAACAAACTAACTATAGGAATTTCAATCCATGACAAAAGGACAAAAACCCGAATTGCTTGCTCCTGCAGGCTCTCATGAAGCGATGATGGCTGCCATTCAAGGCGGATGTGATGCTGTTTATTTTGGTGTTGAGCAATTAAATATGCGTGCTCGTTCCACCAATAATTTTCAAGTTTCCGATTTACCGAAAATTGCTGCCTTAGGCAAAGAACACAATGTGCGTATGTACTTAACGGTCAACACGGTATTATACGATCATGATATCAATTTGATGAAACAAATCATCAAGGAAGCCAAAGAATCTGGTATTAATGCAATTATCGCTTCGGATCACGCAGCAATTGCCTACGCGCACAGTATAAAAATGCCCGTTCATATTTCAACGCAAGCGAATGTAACTAATATAGAATCGGTTCAGTTTTACAGTGTTTTTGCCGATTTGATGGTACTTTCACGTGAATTAACCTTGTCGCAAGTACAAACCATTGTTCGTGAAATTGCAAGACGAAACATTACTGGTCCTTCGGGTGAATTGGTAAAAATTGAAATTTTTGCGCACGGTGCTTTGTGCATGGCGGTTTCAGGTAAATGTTATTTGAGCTTGCATACACACAATGCTTCTGCCAATCGGGGTGCTTGTATTCAAAATTGTCGAAGAAGTTATGTGGTGACGGACAAAGACGAAGGTTATGAATTAGAAATTGACAATGAATACATCATGTCAGCTCAAGATTTATGTACGATTGATTTCCTTGACAAAATCGCAGATGCGGGTGTAAATGTGCTCAAAATCGAAGGCCGTGGACGTTCCGCTGATTATGTATATACGACCACAAAATGTTACCGTGAAGCGATTGACGCGTACGCAGGTGGTTCTTTTTCGAAGGAAAAAATTGAAGAGTGGAAAGAGCGTTTATCTACGGTTTTTAATCGTGGATTTTGGGATGGATATTACTTAGGCCGAACCATGGGTGAGTGGAGCGAAGTGTACGGCTCAAAAGCAACACAGCAAAAAATCTATATCGGAAAAGGAATGAAATTCTACGATAAAGCCGGTGTTGGTGAATTTATGATGGAAAGCCACAGTTTGAAAGTGGGAAATAAAGTCATGATTATTGGTCCGACAACAGGCTATGAGGAAATGGAGGTTGAAGGCTTACGAGTGGAAAACAAGGAGGTTGATGAGGTGAAAAGAGGAGATGTGTTTACCATGAAAGTGGCGCATCGCGTTCGTCCTTCGGATAAATTGTATAAAGTTGTTGCTTCGTGAGTAAATACAGAGTTCTTCAACAACGCGATAAGTGTATCGGCTGCAATGCTTGTATGGAAGCGGCTCCTGGACGTTGGCGGATGTCGAAAGTGGACGGAAAATGTACTTTAGTCGGTGGCATCCAAAAACGCGATTTTTTTTCGGTAGTGATTGATGAAATTGAATTCGAAGAAAACCGACTCGCTATGAAAAACTGCCCGGTTCATATCATTCAAATTGTTCCGCTTAAATAGAATCTTCTAGTTCTTTATAGCTTTTGTACAATTCTACTTGTGCATGAAACGGTGGAAGTTCATTGCGTCTATATTGATTGGAAGAATCAGCTGTAATTAAACGGGCTTTTACACTTCCACGCCATTGATAATCAAAAATACGTTCCAATTCTTCTTGGATTTTTTTATCTTCAATTAAGGCTCCAACTTCAATTCGTTTATCAAGATTTCGCTCCATGAAATCGGCAGAAGTAATGAAATATTCCGGTTTTCCTCCGTTTTCAAAAATCAACATACGTGCATGTTCCAAATAGCGATCAACAATGCTTATAACCGTGATGTTTTCACTTATTCCCTCGATACCAGGCACTAAACAACAAATCCCGCGAATAATCATGTCCACTTTTACGCCTGCTTTACTCGCTTCGTACAGTTTACTAATCATTTTTTGATCCGTTAAATTGTTCAATTTGATACGAATAGCTGCTTTTTTCCCTTTCTTGGCGTTAGCAATTTCGCGGTCTATCAGTGTTAACAGCTTTCTTTTTGAATTGAACGGCGAAACCAGTAATTTGCGGAAACTAAGGCGCTCCAAATGATTTTCTAAAAGGCGAAATACTTTTTTAACCTCATTCGAAATTTCTGTTCGGGAAGTGAGTAGGGACAAATCACTGTAAATGCGTGCGGATTTTTCATTGAAATTACCTGTTCCCACATACGTAATAAACTGTTCTCTTCCGTCTTTTACACGTTTGATTTGCAGTAATTTAGAGTGCACTTTTAGATTCGGGAAACCATAGATTACTTTTCCACCAAAATCTTTGATGCGTTCGCTCCAATATAAATTGTTTTCCTCGTCGAAACGTGCCTGTAACTCCATCACGACCGTCACGCTCTTACCGTTAAAAATCGCTGCTAGCAAGGCGTTCATGATTTCTGAATTTCTTGCCACCCGATAAATATTGATTTTGATTTCTCGAACGCGTGGATCAACGGCAGCTTCTCTCAGTAAATCAACGATATAACTAAAACGCTGATAAGGAAAATGCAACAGCACATCTTGCTTTAAAATCGTTTCAATAATGCTCACGCCTTTCTCAAATACAGGAACTTTACAAGGTGCTTGTTTTGGGAAATTGTATTCGGAATGTCCAAAATCAGGGAACGACATGAAATCTTTGAAGTTGTGGTAACGACCGCCGGAAATCGTATTGATTCCCTTCCTTAAATTCAAGGATTTCAGTAAATAAGCCAATAAATCTTCTGGCATTTTTTCATCGTAGACAAAACGAACAGGTACTCCTTTTTTGCGTTCTTTCAGACTTTTTTCAATTTTATCGATAAACGACAAGGTCAAATCATCGTCTAAATCCAATTCTGCATCACGAGTGAACTTGAACGTATATGCTTCTACTTCTTGTGGACTAAAAATCGAAAAGATGTCTTTTAAGTACAATCGAATAATGTCATCGATGAGAATGACATCTGTTTTTTTGCCTCTTTTCAATTGATAAAACCGACTTAAATCACCTGGAATTTGAATGAGTGCGTAGCGAATTTTGTTTTTCTTTTCCGTGATGCGAATAGCAAGGTATATCGCGTAATCGCGCAGTTTTGGAAAAGGATTCTTTTTATCTAAAATGATGGGAAAAATGGCATGTTTCACATTTTCATGGTAATACGTTGCCAATTCACGTTTTTGCTCGGCTGTTGCTTGCGTTTCGTCAATGTGTTCAATGCCAGATTTTGCCAGTTTGTCAAGAATTTTTTGATACGCCAATTCAAATTTCTCTTGCCGACGGATAACAATATCACGGATTTCCTGATAAAGTTCTGTTGGTGTTCCGTCAAAGCCATCCACTTTGGTTTTTTTGACGGCAATCATTCGACGAATATTCGCCACCCGAACCCTGTAAAATTCATCCATATTATTGGAGTAAATTCCCAGAAATCGCATGCGTTCCACAACAGGAACTGTTTCGTCTAAAGCTTCTTGTAAAACGCGCTCATTGAAAGAGAGCCAACTTATTTCCCGATTAATCAATTGCATGATACCACAAAGATGTTAAATCCTTACCAGCCCTGTATCGGTCTAATATTAAATTTATGTGAAGAACTATTTGAATTCAATCAAAACGGCGCCTTTTTCGACAACATCACCTTCCGAAATGCAGATTTTGCTAACGATTCCTACACCATCTGCTTTCAAAATATTTTCCATTTTCATCGCTTCCAAAGAAAGGACATTGTCTCCCACTTGTAGCTCGTCACCTTCGTTCACAAAGATTTTTAATACGCGTCCAGGCATCGGCGCTTGTAATTCTTTTAGTTTCTTGATTTTAGGCGTGTCCAAACCTAAAGATGCAATCAATTCATCTAATTCGCCACGTTTTTTTACTTCAAAAACACGGTGGTTGATTTTTATCGTCAAGCGATTGTTTTCCGAGTCGTCTTTTACAACTTCTCCATGAAATTTCTTGCCTTGATGAATCAACAAGAAAAATTTATGGTCATACCATTTTACGAAAGCACCATCACTAGTTTGTGCTTCTTTTCCATCAACTAACCAACGAGAATCTGATTGCATGAAACAAA
>CAZHPL010000022.1:1208-22275 GCA_964534495.1 uncultured Lishizhenia sp. | reverse complement strand
GATTGCTTAAGTCCTGAGTGGTTGCTGCATTATTCCATAGATAAGTAAAAGGAGCAGTCCCACCAGTTACAGTCAAATCAATAGAGCCTGTGTTTTGTCCGAAGCAATTTACATTTACAGTAGAGTTACTAAGCGAAAGTTGTTGTGGCTCTGTTATAGTAACTGGATAAATTTTTTGACAACCAGTATTATCTGTAACGGTTAAAGTATATGTTCCAGCGGTCAGATTGCTTAAATTTTGTGTGGTTGCTCCATTGCTCCAATTGAAACTAAAAGGCGCAGTACCTCCCGTTAGATTTACGTTTATTGAACCATTATTTCCTCCATTACAATTTACGTTCGTTGAGCTATGCGAAAGGGTGTAATTTGTTTGTGGAGTAACAAGCACGTCATCGGTTAGCGTTACAGGTGTTGAATTGGCACATGAAGTATAGGTAAGTTTAGCGGTGTAGGTTGTGGGTTGTGTTGGGCAAACAGTAATACTCGTTGTGTTTCCAATTAAAGTGCTTCCTTGATACCATTGAAACGTATAAAAAGGATTTCCGGCGGGTTTAAAACGCCAAGCTTCGGGAGCACTATTTGTAACAGTCCAAGTGGGGTTTGAATTTCTATTTGGGGCAGTAATACCAGCAGTTCCCGTCATATTTTGTATGCCAACAATTGCACGACCACCATTCCAATTAATACATGTTTCTTTCTGAGTGATGTAAATGTCGATATAGTTCGTTGTTTCGTTGAGAATGATCATGTGTGCACTTTTCATTGTATTACAGGTGTAATGACACAAAGCATTAAACACAACAACGAATTGACGACAAGGAGATGTTCCCGTCATATACCATTTTATATCTCCACAAACAGTTGGATCAACGTCGTGATACACTCCAAATATTTGACCTGCTTGAACTAAATTCGGAGAAGGACAATCGCTAGAAAATGCATACGGACAAGCACTACTCGCATTGGCAACATTAAAACTTAAATCACCATTAGAACCAACAATGACAGAATTATACGTTTGACCATAAAAACAAAAAGGAAATGGTAAGTTAATTACGGGGCTCCAAACATCGTCTGCATTTACAGAAACGCCAGTACCACCTGCCGCACCATAGGCTATGGGCAAAGTATGTGGAATTGTTTCAACGGTATATGAAGTTGATTCTCTCGTATCGAAAAAAGACCCAGTCAATGTTGCACAAGACGGCGCATCATTACAGTTAATCGTTTTGTCAGGACCAGCACTAACAAAAGGACATGGTATATTGACTTGCGTAAATGATATCGTAGAAAACGATAAAATCACCAAGAGAAACCAACTGCTTTTTGTTAACATCAATCAAAAATACAAGATTTAAACGAACTTGTTAATTCGTTGTGCATCCGAATACACTAATAGTAAAAATGAATACAAATTTAGTGCTTTCATTTCATACATTCAAACCAGATGTTTTCGAGCAATTTGTCATGAATAAATCATTGTTTTTTAATGCAAAAAAAAACGTTCGCTAAACAAGGAAATTAAATGTATTATACAAGTTAAAAATCTTCTACTTCTTTATATATTCCGTTGCCAAATTCATTCTCATCTATTTTTGAAGTATCAATATATTTTCGGCTATAATAATCTTCCCCATAAAGTTTAACTTCAAAGCCTGTATGTTTTTCTAGCCATCTAATAGGAATATATTGGTAAAATTTAATGCGTTTTAATTTCGTTTTTTTTGATTTAAAATAAATTGTAACCTCAATTTCTCGAAGTTCTAGGATTACAGAGTCTTCTAATATTTTAGAATACAAATCGAGAGCTATTTTATTTGCAAAACTAGACACACTGTCTTCTATCTTCCATTCGAAATATGTATCAGAATAAAAATTAACTACATAGGTGTTGTCATCCGGATAATAAGGACGTTTCAATTCTATTTTAGTTAACCCTATTTTTTCTAGTTCAGAAATGTAACTTTTTTCTTTTTCTGTCAGAGGAAAAGGCTTGAGTTGTTCAAGATATCTCAATTCTTCTTCAGAGTATTGTTGGTTTGAAGGCCAACAACCAAAGAGAATTGACGAGATGGATAAAAATAGCAGTATGTTTTTCATTTTTTAATTCTCAATCAAATCTACGAAATAAAACGGAAGCCTAAAGAGCGAATGAGTTGAAGAAACAAGCGTTTGTAGAGTCGGGATTAGCGTAAATTTCAATGTAGAATGAATTAATTGCCAATACTATTCATTGCGGTGCTCATCTCTTCTTCATAAGTAGGTAATGTGTTTTTTTTATACTTATTTAATGATAAGTAAAATCTGATTTTACCGAATTGATCTTTGACCTCAAATCTTAATTCAATATATTTTTTTGTGACCTTATAGTTCATCATTCGATTGATAGGAATTTGATGATTAATCTCGTCTTTGCAATTCGGGTTGAAAATCAAAATTGAATCACTGAAACAAAATAATTTCCCAATAAAAGCACTGCTAATTAGTACATTTCTGTTCTTATCGATTTTTATCTCTTCCTTTTGAAATATTGGAATGAACAATTGCGCTTGTGAGTTGATTTCATCATTTGTATTTGTAAAATTAGTTCCTAATGAATTTAACCTCCATTCTCCAATTAAATTCTTATTGAAGTTTTCTTTTTGATTTCTTTTTTGAGTCGAATTTACACAACTAAAAAGTAATATGAGTTGCGCAAGCAAAAGCAATCTAGTTTTATTTTTATATGTTAGGAATACAAAGTTTTTACTTGTTGTCAAAATTTTTTTCATGCTCGATTATTTTCAATTCAATCTAACTAAGAGCTAACACATATTCTATTGTAAATGTAGCCATTGCTTTTCAATGTAAATCCTAAAAGGAAAAAGTTTATGAGAAATCCTTGGTCGTAAAGCACTAAATGAAATAGCATTCGTGGTAATCGCTATGCATTCAACAAAATCGCTTGCAAAAGGTACTAATTCTCAGCTTAATCAATTACCAAATCCACTCAACAAAACTGTAAACCGCTAGTACAGAATTTTCAAAATTTAACAAATTAATCATGTGATTTAAACAAGTGTTTAAAAAAGCTGTTTAATTTTGTTGCCGCATTATGTCAAAAGAGATAAATACAGAAGAAAAAATCAAGCAAGCTGCCAAAGAAGTGTTTATGGCAAAAGGCTTTGATGGTTGTTCCACGCGTGAAATCGCTAAAGCTGCGGGTATGAATGTAGCCTTAGTGAATTACTATTTCCGCTCCAAACAACAATTATTCAAACTCATTTACCAAGCTGCATCAGAGGATTTAGTGAATTCAATGGTGGAGGTGTTTAGCCAAGATTTGCCCTTGGAAGAAAAAGTGCGCCATGTGATTGAACGTCAATATGCGTTTTTGACCAAACATCCTGAATTACCTGGTTTTATTGTGAGCTCGATGAACCGTGGCGAAGACCATTCGATGGAGCAGTCAGAGTTTTTTGAGAAAGTGCGTACTACTGGTATTTTCGAACAATGTTTGAAAGCACAGGCAGAAGGTTACATGCGCCCTGTGAACATGTACAGCTTAACCTTGTTGATAATGTCTAATTGCGATTTTCCTTTTATGAGTATGCGTATGATGCAAGGTGTGCATTGTGCAAGTGAAGACGAAATCAAAGCGGGCATTGTGCAACACAAAGAAGTAGTCATTGAAATGTTAATTAATTATTTATTCCCTAAAAATCAAAAATAAATGAAAACAAAACGAAGTCTGATCGCGGGGTTGATTTGGTTTTCACTGTTAGGTTACGGACAAGTACAAGCCCAGACATTGGATCTGGAAACTTGTTTGAAAATGGCAGATACAGCCAACATTAACAACCGCAATGCATTGCTTGACATTCGGTACAATCAGGAGCAACGTGGTTCTTACCTTTCTGCTCGCTTACCGCAATTGAATTTTACGGCTGATTACAAATTCAATGCTAAAATTCCGGGGCAAGTTGTACCGGCGGCATTTTTTGGTGGTCAACCTGGAACGTACTCGACTGTTCAGTTTGGTGTGCCATTCGTCCTTGGAAATACTTTACAGTTGACGCAAGTTGTGTTTAACTCGCAAGTTAACTACGGATTAGCGGCACTCAAAATCAACACCGACATCGTTGCTATTCAAAAGGAAATGACGCAACAAGATATTCGCTATCAAGTAGCTAATGCTTTCTTTACGTTACAAGGTTTGAACAAGCAAATTGATTTCATTGATAGTAATGTTGTCAATACGCAGAAATTGTTGAAAAACATGGAAGCAATGGTGCGTGAAGGCTTGATGATTCAAACGGAAGCGGATAAAATCAAAATTAACGAATTGAGTCTTTTGAATACACGAACTTCTTTAGAAGCTACAAAAGAACAATTGGAATCGTTATTGAAAATTTTGATTGGAGTTCAACAAGATCAAGCGATTGTTTTGGAAGGTGATAAATTGGTAGAGAAAACGATTTTGAACGATCAAACTACTCAAAATTTCTATGCACTTCAATTGATTGATGCACAAAAACGCATGAACCAAGAAGAAAGCAAAGGAATAAAAATGGGTTACTTACCGAATCTTTCTTTCTATGCAGCTTACAATTACAACATCAACATCAAGCCGGCTGATAATTACCGAAAAGGAATCGATGGTGCGTTTTTAGGTTTACGTTTAGATTGGACACTTTTTGATGGTTTGGATAAATACCACAAAGCAAAAATGAACTTAATCAACGCTGAAAAGTTGGATAATCAATACGAATTAGCGAACCAACAATTGCAAATGGCAGCGGATAACAGCAAACGTCAAATTCAAGTAAAGTCTGGTTCGTTAGCGATCACTAAACAACAATTGAAGTTGGCGGAAGACGTGTATCACAATGCAGCCTTGAAATTTGAAAAAGGGTTAATCAGTTCCAATGATTTAATCATGGCTGAAAATGGTTTGGAGCAAGCGCAAACAAATGTGGTTTCAGCTTACATCCAATTGCGTCAAGCAGAATTAGAATTTTTGAAAACAATCGGAAACATCAAATAGAAAAATCATGAACAAAAGAGTTATTGTCATTGCATTCATTGGAATTGCATTAGTGGCGCTTACTGTCGTAAAATTAAAAGGGAATAAGCAGGCCGCTGAAGAAAAAATCTACATTCGCGACACCACAGAAGCGATTTTGGTAGAAACAGCACAGCCTATCAAACACACTTTTGAAAGTTCACTTTCTTTTCTTGGAACTTTCGATGCTTTACATCAAAACAATGTAGGGTCAGACGGTTCAGGTAAATTGGTACGTTTGATGGTGGACGAAGGAGACGTGGTTGCAGCAGGTCAACCGATTGCCAAATTGGACGATGAAAACATCTTGTTGCAAATTCAAACGGTGCAATTAAATATTGAAAACCTGAAAAACGAAAATGCGCGTTACAGCAGTTTGAAAAAAGAAAACGTAATTGCCAGTGCAGATTATGAAAAAGTTGAATTGGGGTTGAAAACAGCTGAAGTTCAATTGAAACAATTGCAAAAACAATTGAGAAGTTCAACTATCGTTGCGCCTTTCAGTGGTGTTGTAACGAAAAAAATGGTGGATTTAGGAACAATGGTGATGCCGGGAACGCCCATCGTTGAGTTAACTGATATTTCATCGTTGAAATTGACCGTTTCTGTTCCTGAAAGAGACGTATTAAAGTTTTCAAAAGGACAAAAAATCAGTGCGAAAGCAGACGTTTACGGAAGCAAATTGTTTAATGGACAAGTTTCAAATATCGCGGTTCAAGCTGATGCAGCACATAATTTTAAAGTGCAAGCGACGATTGCAAACAGCGGTTCCGATCGCATCATGGCGGGAATGTACGGATCAATTACTTTAGGAAACAATCAAAGTGTAACGGCATTGGCTATTCCACGCAAAGCTTTGGTGGGTTCTTTGAAAGCACCGCAAGTATTTGTTGTTCGCAATGGTAAATCAATTTTGACTTCTTTCAACGCAGGTACTTCTGACGGTGACTATATCGAAGTGGTTTCAGGATTGACGCGTGCTGATAAAATCGTTGTGAAAGGTCAAGTTAACTTAGAAAACAATTCAAATGTCAAAACGACAAAATAAATAAAGTCATGACACTTACCGAATTAGCAATAAAACGACCTTCGTTCATTATCGTAATTTTTACGATTTTGATTGGTGGAGGATTAATGAGTTATAATCAACTCAGTTACGAACTTTTACCGGATTTCTCGCCGCCGATTTTGACGGTAACGACTACGTATCCGGGTGCGTCGCCTGCAACGGTAGAATCTCAGGTGTCAAAGCCTTTGGAAGATGCCTTGAGTGGTTTGGAAAACATTAGCGAAGTAACCGCCTTTTCTGTGGATAACGCTTCTGTGATGTTGTTGGAATTCAAAGCTTCAGCTGATATTGACAAAAGTTTGGAGGATGCGCAACGCAAAATCAACAACATTTTAAATAATTTACCGGAAGGTGCTAAAACGCCTGTTGTTGCTAAGATTGAGCCCAATGCTTCTCCTGTATTACAAGTGAGTGCTGTGGCGAAAAACATGCCAGAACGCGACTTCATGGAATTAATGGACGACCAAATTTTACCTTCGATTAAGCAAACAAAAGGTGTGGCTGAGGTGCAAGTAATTGGTGGCGAAAAACGTGCTTTCCGTGTAAATGTTGACAAGGAAAAACTGAAACGTTATGGTCTTTCAATGGCGCAAATCAACCAAGTTATTCAAGGTGCAAACGTAGAATTTCCAACAGGTAAAGTGAAAAACGCTAACGAGCAAATGACGGTTCGCTTGGCAGGAAAATTCCAGTCAGTAAAAGATTTAGAGTCTTTGGTATTATTCTCTCGCGGTACGTCAGCTGTGCGTTTGAGTGATGTGGCAGATGTTTCCGACGCAATTGATGATCAAGTGACGGTTTGTCGTTTGAACGGTGTAAATGGTGTAGGGATGCGTATCAAAAAGCAAAGCGATGCCAACGCGGTGGATATGTCAGAAGCAACTCGTGAAAAATTCAAGCTTTTGGAAGAAAAGTACAAAAAAGAAGGTTTGAAATTTACAGTTGCAACCGATACGTCTACGCCAACAGTTGAGTCAGTAGAAGCGGTAATCCACGATTTGGAATTAGCGGTATTGTTGGTGGCAGCAGTAATGTTGTTGTTCTTACATAGTTTGCGAAACGCAGTAATCGTATTGATTGCCATTCCAGCGTCTTTGATTTCAACTTTCGTTGCCATGTACATGTTTGGCTACACCTTGAACTTGATGACCTTGTTGGCAATGTCATTGGTAATCGGAATCCTTGTGGACGACTCGATTGTAGTCCTCGAAAACATTTATAGGCACTTGCAGATGGGTAAACCGAGTCGATTGGCCGCCTTGGATGGACGAAACGAAATTGGATTTACAGCTTTGGCAATTACCTTGGTGGATGTCGTGGTTTTCTCACCAGTTGTCTTCATTGAAGGAACCATTTCTGATATCTTGCATCAGTTCTCTATTGTAGTGGTTGTTTCTACCTTGATGTCTTTGTTTGTATGTTTTACATTGACGCCTTGGTTGGCTTCACGCTTTGCGAAAGAAGTGCACCTTAATCCTAAAAATCCGTTCCAAGCCTTTTTGTTATGGTTTGAACGTCGTATTACAATTTTTACCGATCAATATGTGAAGTTGGTAGGTTGGTCTTTACGCCATAAAGTTTGGACTGCTTTGATTATTCTAGGATTTTTTGTTGCAAGTTTTGGAACAATGGCATTAGGAATCGTTGGTCAGGAGTTTGTTGCACAAGGAGATCAGGGTAAATTCATGTTGAAACTGAAGTACGATAAGAGCGCTACTTTTGAAGAAAACAACACGACTACTTTGCAAATTGAGCAAATTTTGCTAGCTCAGAAAGATGTGGTGGATATCGTTTTTGCCAATGTCGGAGGACCAAGTTCAGGAATGGGAGCGGCTTCTTTTGGAGCAGAAAACAAGTCTGAAATTACGGTGAAAATGAAACCGGGAATGCAGAAAAAATACCCGACAATCAAGTATATGAACGCTATTCGTAGAAAAATTGAAGATCGTTTTCCGGGTATTGAAGTGAAAGCTTTGAACATCGGTATGGTGGAATCAGAAGAGGCACCTATCGAAATTTTCCTTTCTTCGGACGACCCTGAATTGATGATGCGTGAAGCGAAACGATTGAAAACGTTCTTATTAAATGTTCCTGGAGCAAAAGACCCTGTCATTTCGACGGAAGATGTTACCCCAGAAGTGCGAATTGAATTGGATCGAGAGAAAATGGGACAATTAGGCTTGCCGATTGCGACCATTGGAATGCAATTACAGAATGCGTTAACAGGAAATGCTGATAATCAATTTGATGTCAAAGGACAGGAATACGATATCCGTGTGATGATGGATCAATTTGACCGTAAGAATGTAGATGATATCGAGAGTTTAACTTTTATGACGAACGACGGTAAACAAGTGCGTTTGAGTGAATTTGCAGATGTTACTGTTGAAAATGGAAATGGTTCTTTGGAAAGAAAAAATCGTATTTCAAACACAACTCTACGTTGTTATGTCTTGGGTACAGCTTCCGGAAATGTTTCTATGAAAATTGAAGAATACTTGAAAGATAAGCCTTTGGATAAAAACGTGCGTATGTTGTGGGGTGGTGAAGTGAAACGTCAAAAAGAATCCATGGGAGCATTAGGATTAGCGATGTTAATTGGTTTGTGTTTGGTTTACTTAATTATGGTGGCTCTATACGATAACTTTGTGTATCCTTTCGTTGTCTTGTTCTCCATACCAGTTTCTTTGGTTGGTGCTATCCTAGCGTTGAGTTTAAGTTCATCCAATATGGGAATTTTCACGATGTTGGGTATGTTGATGTTGTTAGGTTTGGTGGCGAAAAACGCGATTTTGATCGTCGACTTTACCAACCATTTGAAAGAAAAAGGAATGTCCACCTACAATGCTTTATTGGAATCAGTACGTGAACGTATGCGTCCGATTTTGATGACAACGATAGCGATGGTGATTGGTATGATTCCAATTGCAACAGCTTCTGGGTCAGGTGCTGAATGGAAAAATGGACTTGCTTGGATTTTGATTGGAGGATTGACCAGTTCGATGTTCTTAACGATTATTGTTGTTCCAATGATGTATTATTTAGTGGACAGAGTAAGCGATAAGTTCTTTCCCAATCGCAAGAAAAAAGAAGTTTCAAATGAATTGGTTCACGAATAAAATCGTTTGAATTTACTTGAATAGAAACATTGTTTAATGTGAGAAGCCCGTTGGATATTTTCAGCGGGCTTTTTCGTTTCATGGATTGATTTTTCGCGAAAAAATGCTATTTCTACATTGCAAAAATAAGATAAAACGCAATCTCTACATTGCAAAAATAAACTAAAATGCAATCTCTATATTGCAATAAATGACAAAAACGCAATGTGTAAATTTCAAAAACAAACAAAAAATGCAATGTATAAATTGCAAAATAATTGAAAAATGCAATGTGAAGATTGCAAAATTAAACTAATTCGTGTAATTTTGTTTTAATCTAAAAAGGAAAGGAGATGGAAATGGATGAGTTAATCGAATATTCACTTAGTACGCTAGAGCAAGTAGAATGCTCGTTTACACGAACCGTTGATATTGACTGGAATGATCGATTAATTGGTTTGACAGGAGCAAGGGGAGTGGGAAAAACAACTTATCTCTTGCATCACATGAAAGAAAACATGAGCCCTGAAGACAAAGCGATTTATGTCAGTTTGGATGACTTGTATTTCTCAACGCATACCTTGGTGGAATTTGCGGGTGAATGGTTAAAGAGAGGAGGAACACATTTATTTTTGGACGAAATTCACAAATATGAAAATTGGTCTCAAGAATTAAAAAACATTTATGATCGCTACAAAAAGTTAAAAGTCATCTTCACGGGTTCTTCGTTGTTGCATATTTTTCATGGTCAGGCTGATTTAAGTCGAAGAGCAGTTTTGTACACCTTAAATGGTTTGTCTTTTCGTGAGTTTTTGCAAATCGAAACAGGAACTCAATTGCCTGCTTTTACTCTTGAAGAATTGATTCAAAATCACGAAACAATCGCACAAGAAATTGTACGAAAAGTGAAGCCTTTTGCCCATTTTGATAACTATTTGAGTTATGGTTATTATCCTTTCTATTTGGAAAGCAAAACAACCTATCATCGAAAATTGATAGCAACTATTAATCTTATGCTTGAGGTAGATTTACCCTACTTACGACATGTGGAAGTAAAGTATATTCACAAATTGAAAAAGCTCTTGCATGTAATTGCACAAGCCGTTCCTTATCAGCCGAATGTAACCAAATTAGCGGGCGATATTGAAACCTCACGTAATACTATTTTGTTGTATTTTAATTACTTACAGGATTCTAGAATTATCAATTTGTTGCATTCAACTACTTCTTCAGAGGCCCATTTGGCAAAGCCCGAAAAGGTGTTTTTGCATCATCCGAATATTATCAAGGCTTTGAATCGAACGTATTATAATGCTGGAACTTTGCGTGAGTGTTTTTTCTACAATCAAGTGGCTAATTTGTATCCTGTAACAAGCAGTCCAGTGAGTGATTTCTTGGTCGATGGACAATATACTTTTGAAATTGGTGGAAAGACGAAAACTAAAAAACAACTAAAAGGTGCAGAAAACGGTTTTGTAGTTGCAGACAATCTAGAATACGGAAATGGAAGAACAATTCCTCTTTGGCTCTTTGGCTTTTTGTATTAATCATTTTCTTTTGGTTGTCAGAGTATTAGGAAAAATCTAACGCTAAAATTTCAAAAAAATTAGTTTTTTATCACATCATATCGTAATATTGCAATATATAATTATTTCAAATGGGAGTTACCAAAACTGATTCTTTTACAAACGAACAAAATGAGCTAGCCAGCCAATTTAAAGCTTTAGGGCATCCAGCACGTATCGCAATTGTTGAATTTTTATTGAAAGCGAATTCGTGTATTTGTAACGATATCGTGGATGAATTACCGCTTTCGCAACCAACGGTTTCACAGCATTTAAAGGAGTTGAAAAGCGCTGGACTTATTAAAGGAACAATTGAAGGAAAATCCATTTGTTACTGTATTGACGAAGAGAAACTGCAAAGTATAATTGCACAACTTTTAACCATGCAACAAATAATTGTAGAAAAGAAAAAGAAATGTTGTTGAATTTAAAAACCAAATAAAATGAATTTAAACGAAGTAAAAAGTGCCCTTGAAACAATCAATGAAGTGTTGTTTCAACTGCCATCCAAACAATTTGTGCCTGTGCATTTTCACGTAACTGAGGTAGGAACGATTCAAAAACATTTTATCGATTGTGGAGGAACCGTTCGCAAGGAAAGTGTTATCAATTTCCAATTATGGGAAGCTGCTGATTATGATCACCGTTTGGCACCATCGAAACTCAAAGGAATTATCGAATTGTCTGAAAAAATATTGGGGATAAATCCTGAGTTGGAAGTAGAAGTTGAATACCAAGGAGAAACCATTGGTAAATATGGTCTAGCTTTCAATGGTAGCCATTTTTTGTTGACATCAACACTGACAGCTTGTTTGGCCGAAGATGCGTGTGGAATTTCTGAAGAAAAACGCAAAGTTCCCTTGAATGAAATCAGAAGTCAATCTCAAAGTAGTTGTTGTACCCCAGGAAGCGGTTGTTGCTAATGCTGTTCCCTGTAATTCAAAATAAATGCGAACAACTCATTTCTGAATTTGAGTTGATTTCCAACGAACGACGTGAACTGCTAACGCAAATTGCAAGCGCGATTTCTAGTGAACTCAAAGCGGAAAAAAAAGCAAATCTCGTTTATGTCTGCACACACAATTCCAGAAGAAGTCATTTGGGGCAAATTTGGGGAGCTGTCGCAACTACATATTACAGAGTTAAAAGCATATCCACTTTTTCAGCAGGTACCGAAGCGACTGCCCTTCATCCGAATACGATGGAAGCACTAGAAGCCCAAGGATTTCAAGTAAAAGCAATTACGCAACCACCAAATGCGAAGTTTGAAATTTATTATGGAGAAACGGATTTTAGTATTTGTTTTTCCAAAACGATAGATGATTCTTCCGTACCAAAAAAAGATTTAATCGCACTAATGACTTGTTCTGATGCGGCTGAAAATTGTCCGTTTGTACAAGGTGCAAGCTATCGTTTTAATACCAATTATGAAGACCCGAAAGTATTTGATGGCAGCGACTTGCAATTGAAAAAATACGTAGAAAGAAGCGAACAAATCGGAAGAGAAACCTTGTATTTGTTTTCAAAAATTAAACCTATGGTTTGATGCAGAAATCTGAGCCTGTTCTATTAGGATTACGAGCTAATTGGAAGCAATTTTCACTGCTTGTAATTGTCAATGCATTTGTGGGGGCAATGATTGGAATGGAACGAACTATTTTTCCGCAATTCGCTGAAGAACAATTTCAAATGGCATCGAAGACGGCCATTCTTTCATTTATTGTTGCGTTTGGAATAGCAAAAGCACTTGCCAATTATTTTACGGGTGCATGGGCCAATCGCATCGGAAGGAGGAATTTATTGCTTATTGGTTGGGGCATAGCGATATTTGTACCCATTCTATTGTTACTTGCTCCAACTTGGAATTGGGTAGTTTTTG
Organism: uncultured Lishizhenia sp.; assembly: GCA_964534495.1. Lineage (GTDB taxonomy): Bacteria > Bacteroidota > Bacteroidia > Flavobacteriales_D > Crocinitomicaceae > UBA952. The sequence goes on along the minus strand of CAZHPL010000022.1, from coordinate 9,620 downwards.
CCAATGTACTATTAGGAGTTAGTCAGGGCTTGACTTGGAGCAGTACAGTTGTTATGAAAATGGATTTGGTTGGCGAAAGAAACCGCGGACTTGCCATGGGTTTCAATGAATTTGCTGGGTATTTGGCCGTTGGAATTTTTGCTTTTTTAACGGCGGTGATTGCTGAAAAATTCGCTGTTACGCCTTATCCTTTTTACCTTGGAATTGGCGTTGCTATAATTGGATTTTTGTTGACCTTGTTTTTTGTTAAAGACACACGTTTACATGTAGTAGAAGAGCAAAAACAGATAAAAACAAATGCACTTCAACATGTTTTTAAAGAAACGAGTTTTACGAATCGGAATTTGAGTGCAATAACGCAAGCAGGTTTGGTTAACAATCTAAATGATGGAATGATTTGGGGATTATTGCCCATTCTTTTGGCAGGTTTACATTTTGATTTAGAGGAAATTGGAGTTTTCAGTGCAGTATATCCAACCATTTGGGGCATAGGTCAATTATTTACTGGAAAATTGGCGGACCACGTTTCAAAAAAGAAAATGATTTTTTGGGGAATGTTCCTGCAAGGTATAGCTATTTGTGGAATTCCGTATGCCCATGAATTTTGGGTATTGATTTTTCTAGCAGCATCAATCGGTATAGGTACGGCCTTCGTTTATCCTACCTTTATGGCTGCAATCGCTCAATTCACAGCACCAGTACAACGCGCTGAAAGCATTGGTGTATTTCGATTATGGCGCGATTTAGGTTATGCAGTTGGAGCAATATCATCCGGTATTTTAGCTGATTTTTTTGGACTTATTGTTGCCATTCTTTTTATTGGTTTGGTAACGCTACTTTCATCTTTGGTCGTCTTGTTTAGAATGGAAAAAGGATAGTTAGTTTCGAAAAAACACGTTACAAACAAGTTTTTCATTATTCAATAGCATTTTGTAAACTTGTAAAAAAACAAGCAAAGAAATTATTTTTTTGTCGTTGTCGCAAGAAAACAAGTATTTTTAGAATCAATGGAGAATTTTGATGAGTATTTAAGGCAAGGAGAACCTAATCAGGTTGAAAAAGCCAAAGCTTGGAAAATTGCTATTGGTTTACAGCAAGTTGACGGCTTAGTTCCTTCTGACTATCTCATTGAAACAGCTAAAAAAAATATTGAGGGCGACATAACAATCAAAGAAGTTCAAGAACGAATTGAAAGTTATTACCAACAACAACCCCAACAAACGCACCACGAAAGAACAGAAGAAGCAGACAAAGTTTCAACACGCATAGCTGAAATTTTGGGAGAATTGACCTTTACTTTTTCGCCTACTGAATACCTTCATATTCACAAAAGATTATTTCAAGGAATTTATGATTTTGCAGGTAAATACAGGGAGTACAATATCACTAAAAAAGAATGGGTTTTAGATGGTGATACGGTTTTGTATGCAAGTGCAGAAATCCTAAAAGAAACATTGGAATATGATTTTGAGCAAGAAAAAAAATTCAATTTCAAAGGCTTATCTAAAACGGAAATAGTTGAACACATTGCACGATTTATCGCTAGTCTTTGGCAAATTCATGTGTTTGGAGAAGGAAATACAAGGACAACGGCTCTCTTTCTAATAAAGTATTTACGAAAATTAGGATTTAAGGAGGTTAACAACGAGTTATTTGAAAAACACTCTTTGTACTTTCGAAATGCTTTGGTGCGCGCAAATTATGAAAATTTGTCAAACGGTATCTACAAAACGGACTCCTATATTCTTCAATTTCTAGCTAATTTGCTTTTAAATGAACAACATGAACTCAAAAATAGAACGCTGCATATTCACTTTTCACAACAAGCAAAAGATAGTTTAAAATCAAAAAATGACACTGTAAACTTGCAGGATGACACTGTAAATGATACTGTATTTATAGCCATAAAGGAAAATGAAAAAATAACAGTTTCTCAGTTAGCAAGTAGTCTGAACAGGAGTCCAAGTACTATTAAACGAAAAATAAAAGCATTAAAAGAACAAGGTTTAATCGAACGAATAGGTAGCGATAAAACAGGTCACTGGAAAATTATCTCGTAACGATTTACTGAATATTCATACGAATGCGCCACTCTTTGGGATACAAATTGTTGAAGCGATTTCCCAAGTGTTTGATGTAACCCAAGGCTTCCTTTTTATAAGAAACAAGGTGAATGCCCGGCTTTGCTTCCAATGTAAATGTGTCTCCATGTAAAAATTGAAGTGCTTCTTTTCGACTCAATTCCAAACTTTCATTTTCATTACGCAAACTGAAATTAAAGGCTAATTCAGCATCTGAAACAAATCCTTTTTTGGTTGCTGTTCCCACTAATGTTCCTCGTTTAACGAAATGCAGACCTTCCCATTCATTCAGTTTTTGAAACGCAAAAGGAGTTAAAGCCATCACATTTTCTTGGATTTGGAAAAAGGAATGGGGTATTTTTTCATCGATAAAAGCTGCTGCTGAACTAGAACTTATTGCAGAAAAAGGTTTCGATTTTATTTTTCGTGTTTCGCTCGGGCTACGTTTGCGCAATAAAGCCGCATAAAATCCTTCTGATTGTGTTTTCCCAGGAGAAAAATAATAGCCGTATCCAAGATTGTCTTTTACCATGCCATCGAAATAGGGAAGCGGCATGATTTCAGCTCCTAATTCTTGACGCATCCAATCCACATTTAATTCGTTTTCGTCAGGGTTGAAAGTGCAAGTTGAATAAAACACATAGCCATCTTCTTTGATACTATCCCAAATGTCAGCAAGGATTCTACGTTGTCGCAAGGAGCATAAATGCACATTTTCTTCTGACCATTCATCACGCGCCGCAGGGTCTTTTCGAAACATTCCTTCTCCTGAACAAGGCGCATCTACAACAACCCAATCAAAGGTATTGCTCAATTTTCCGATATCGCGTGGGTCATTGTTGCTGACAAGGCAATTGGAATAGCCCCATTTGGTGATGTTTTCAGCCAAAATTTGCGAACGCATTCGAATCACTTCATTGGAAAGTAAAACACCTTTGTTGTTCAAAAAATCAGCTAGCGAAGTGCTTTTTCCACCGGGTGCAGCGCATAAGTCTAGCACACAAGGTTCTTCGGGTAGATCAAGTGTTTGGGCAACGGCGTGCAGATACATCGAGCCTGCTTCTTGTGGATAATACGTTCCCGCATGAAACAAAGGATCCAAAGTGAATTTAGGTCGCTCGGGCAAGTAAATGCCATTGTTGCACCAATCTACTTTATTCTTGATTTCCAAAAAAGGTGATTTTTTGTGCGGATGCAATCGTACGGAAACCGGAGCTTCAGTATCTAAAGCAAGTAACAAACTCGCATTGAATTTCTCATCTTTCTCGATACGTGCCTTGAATTTTTCCGGTAATGAATGCATAGTCAAAAGTAGTTATTCCAACCACACTTTTAGAATACGGGGAGTGTTTTTTGTGGCTAAAGCAGAGCGGTCAACGGCAAAATTGGGACAGCCCAATAATTTTTCGTCGTCATGAAGTACATAAATCTGTTTTCGCTCGGAGTGGGGCACACCTGCATCTTTCAGTATATCAGAAACGAGTTTTGAACCTTTCATTCCTGGAGGAGTTAAGCGGTCGCCTGTTTGCCACAAACGTAGTAGTAAATTACCTTTTAGCTTTGCTTCATCTAAATAAAAGATAGATTTTGAAAATGTTTCAGGTAATTTTTCGATTTCTTCGATGCACAATTTTGGAATCTTCAGCGAAGTTGGTTTGACCCATTGTAAGTAGGTTTTTTCCCGAATAAGTGCTTGTTTTTCCCCTTCTAAAATCCACGTAATTTTCGTTCCGGTTGGTGCTTCAAGTAAATGAATAAAACCTTTTAATTGATGCGCAGGAATTTGAAACCTATTGAAAAAAAGCAACATGTCTGTTTCGTCGAAAGTTCTCAGTTGTTCAATTGTAATTTGACCTGTTTTTGCAAAAGATGAAAATACGGAATGCCATTTCTTTTCTTTTTCATCGAGGTTTTCCCTGAACACTTTTTGCAAAAGATTTACGGAAGTCGTTAATGTAGGAAATGTCGCCTCCAACTGTGGCAAAACCTCATTGCGTAAGCGATTCCGTAAATAATCATTTTTAGCATTACTGCGGTCTTCTCGCCAAAAGATGGCATTTTGTAGCAAATATTGGACGAGTTCATCTTTGGTAAAACCTAGAAATGGGCGCAAGTAAATGTTGTTTTTTTCTTTCATTCCGGCCAAACCCATCATGCCTGCATTACGAAGCAATTGCAACCAAAATGTTTCTCGTTGATCGTTTTGATGATGTGCTAGTACAACCAATGCATTCGTGTGTTCAGCTTGTTTTTTTTTGAAAAATGTGTAACGTTCCTTTCGAGCTAAGTCTTGCAAATTCCCTCCGTTTTTCAATTCTTCTCGCAAATTGACCGAATGCAGATGAAACGGAATTCCTAATTGTTTACAAGCATTTTCAACACAAGCTTGATCTAAATCGCTGTCTTCATCGCGTAAATGATAGTTCACATGAAGGACTTCAATAGGTATTTTCGCTTGATGAAAAAGGTGTAACAAAGCCATGGAATCCGCACCGCCACTTACAGCCAATAAATACGTGTCAGCTGGATAACGCTTTGTAAAACCTTGAATATGTTGAATCAAATCAAAATGCATGCATGCCGTCGAGAATCTTTTTCACTTTCACCAAACATTCTTCGTATTCCTTTTCAGCTTCCGAAAGTGTAGTGATAGCACCGCCTACAGCGCAAGAAAGGTATTTTGATTTTTTGTTGTAAACCAAACTTCGAATCACGACGTTGAAATCAAAACTACCGTTAGGTGAGAAATAACCAATGGAACCAGAATAAATTCCACGTTTGAAATCTTCAGCGTTTTCGATGAGGTTCATGGCACTAATTTTAGGAGCTCCTGTCATCGAACCCATAGGGAAAGTGGCTTTTAAGATGTCAGTGAAATTCACTTCTTTTCGTGGTTCGCAACTAATGGTTGAAATCATTTGGTGAACGGTTTCGAAGCTGTAAATTTCACACAACTCGTCTACGCGAACGGTTCCTTTTTCCGCAATTCTTGAAAAATCATTTCGCACCAAATCCACTATCATGATGTTTTCAGCACGTTCTTTTACATCTTTAGATAGTTCTCTTTTTAGGTTTTCATCGTGTGTTTCATTTTCGCCTCGAGGTGCCGTTCCTTTAATCGGCTGCGAAATCAATGTCTTCCCTTCTAGTTGGATATAGCGCTCAGGGCTACCACAAAAAATCAAGTAATTATCAATATTTATGAAGCCTGAAAAAGGAGCGCGTGTGATGTTGTTTAACTTAAAATAAGTGTCTAACGGAAATGGAATTTCTACATTTTCTGCATAAAATTCTTGACAATAATTTACTTCGTAAACGTCACCCTGTTGAATGGATTGCTTCAGTTCGTTTACCTTTTGAATGTACTTTTCTTTGGTTGTTCTTGCTTTGAATTCAATATCAAAATGATGGAAATTCACATTGGTTTCTTCTTCTAGAAATTCATTCAAAAACTCGAAAATTTCTGCTGTTTTTTCACCTTGAAGAAAAGTAAAATTTTCCTTTTGCAATTGAACCACATATCGTGGAACCCATAAAATATAGTTGGGAAAATGCATTTCATCCGCATTATTGGAATGAAGTGCTTCGATTTCATTTTTCAAGTCGTAACTCAAACAGGCAAACACATGTTTCTCCTTGTTTCGTTTCAAAAATGCTTCAATTGCTTCTAATTGGTGTTCTCCATGCGCGATAAGTTTTTCACTTACACCATACCCCAAAATGCCTGTTCCGTCGTTGCTGTTCAAATAACAAACCTCTCTCATTTTCCTTTTTCGCTGTAAAAAAGTAAAGTTAATCTTTAAAACGAATTCAATTCTTAACCAAAGTCATTTTTTCTCGCTAAACTCGAAAAGACGTATGACAAAATCAGAGCGCGAAAATGCAGAACATTTTCAAAAACCCAAACATTAATAAGTTCATCTGAACGCCTGTGAGGAAAAGTTTGATGCAAGTTCAACTTTTGAAATACACTTTCTAATTGATAAACAAAATTTCACATTAATTTATCACCATCCAACCATTTTAACAGTTTGTTGTTCTTACTTTTGTCGAACTTTAAACTTCTATGCGTCTTCTTGTATTTTTTGGAATTTTGTTGAGTGCATTGCGTGTTGTGGGACAACAAAATGCAACGCTTTCGGGTTATTTGACTGATCACAAAAATGGTGAGGCAATCATTGGTGCAAAAGTGTATATCCCGAGTATCAACAAAGGAGCAGTGACTAATAATTATGGTTTTTATTCCTTGACCGTTCCCATCGGAAGTTATCAAATTGAATTTCGTGCGGGTGGCTATCCAACGGAAATAAAATCCATTGACTTAAAAAAGGATGTAAGCTTCAACTTGGAAGTGGGTTCGGATGCGAAAAGTTTGCAAGAAGTTACGGTTAATGCCAAAAGAGGGGAGAATGTCAACTCTACGAAAATGGGGCAAATTGAGTTGGAAATGGAGAAAATCAAAACGCTTCCTGCTTTTATGGGCGAAGTGGATGTGATCAAAACCATTCAATTATTGCCGGGCGTTTCTTCTGTTTCGGAGGGTGGACAAGGGTTCTATGTTAGAGGAGGTGGTCCCGACCAAAACCTTGTACTTTTAGATGAAGGAGTGGTGTACAACGCAGCACATTTGTTTGGTTTTTTCTCTGTTTTTAATGCAGATGCAGTGAAAAGCGTTAACTTGATTAAAGGTGGAATGCCAGCCAATTATGGAGGAAGAATGTCGTCGGTTTTGGAAGTAAACATGAACGAAGGAAACAATAAACGATTCAAAGTAAAAGGTGGTTTGGGCTTGATTTCTTCGCGATTGACGGTGGAAGGTCCCTTGAAAAAAGACAAGGGTTCATTTATCATTTCGGCACGGAGAACGTATATTGATTTAATCATGAAAGCAGCCATTCCTGATTCGTCGCCTTTTGCTGGTTCAAGTTACTTTTTCTATGATTTTAATGCGAAATTCAATTACAAACTAAGCGATAAAGACCGAATTTTTTTGAGTGGCTATTACGGAAAAGATGTATTCAAATTTTCAGATACAAAGGGAGGTTTTAATGCCAATATGCCTTGGGGAAATGGAATTGCAGCCTTACGTTGGAATCACTTATTTACCAATAAATTATTCATGAACATGACGGGAACTTTTTCGGATTACATGTTCAAATTTGGTTCTGCGCAAGATCAATTTCGCTTTGAATTGGCTTCAGGGGTTAGAGATATTAGCGGCAAAGTTGATTTTTCGTATTTCCCGAACACGCGCCACAATATAAAATTCGGTGCCAATTACATATACCACATTTTTACGCCAACCAGTGTTTCAGCTCAAAATGACACGATTGTTTTTAATACAGGTGTTGCACGACATTTGTACTCGCATGAGTCGGCTTTGTATTTCTTAGATGAGTTTGATATCAACGATAAATTGCGTTTGGATGCTGGATTTCGTTATAGCATGTATCAATTCGTTGGACCATTTACCCGCTTTATCAAAGGTGATGGCGTTTCCACACAAGATTCTACTATTCAATACAACAAAGGACATTTGATAAAATTCTATCAAGGTTTTGAACCTCGTCTTTCGTTACGTTGGTTGCTTGAAAACAAAAGTTCCTTGAAATTTGGGTTTTCCTACAATTACCAATATGTGCATTTGACTTCGTTGAGTGCTGTTTCCTTGCCGACCGATATTTGGTATCCAACAACAGACAAGGCCAAGCCTGAAAACGGTTTCCAAGCTTCGATGGGGTATTTTCGTAATTTCTTTAACGATATGTTTGAAACGTCTGTTGAGGTGTATTACAAGCAGATGAATAACATGATTGAGTACAAAGAAGGCGCTTTGCCAGGTGATAATGTGAATGATAACACTGATAATTTATTGGTTTACGGAAAAGGCTGGGCGTATGGAATTGAGTTTTATATCAAGAAAGCCGTTGGTAAATTCACAGGTTGGATTGGTTATACCTTAGCGAAAACGGATCGTAAATTTCCCGATTTGAACAGTGGAAATATTTATCCTGCTAAATACGATCGTCGCCATGATTTAAGCGTTGTTGCTTCTTACAAACTCAATGATCATTGGACTTTCAGCGCGGCATTTATTTACGCAACTGGAAATACGCTTACTTTACCGACTTCTTGGTATGTGCAAGAACAAAGTTTGTTGTTTAATTATGGTGCTAGAAATTCAACACGCATGGCGCCATATCACCGTTTGGATATTTCGGCAACTTGGTACGATAAAGGTTACAAAACACGTACGGATCCAGCAACTGGAATGGAAGTGCAAGTCAAGAAAAAATTCAGACAAAATTGGTCTTTTTCAATTTACAACGTG
>CAZHPL010000022.1:0-1198 GCA_964534495.1 uncultured Lishizhenia sp. | reverse complement strand
CATTTTTCCTGTATGTGGACAACGACGGTAATTTTTTGAATGGAGATTTTAAAGTGAGCGTGAAGCAAGTTTCGCTTTTCCCAATTATCCCAAGTGCAACCTGGAATTTTGAATTTTAAGACATGAAATACGCTTTTTTTATCCTTTTGGTTTTTTCGCTTTTCGCTTGTACAAAGGAAGTGAAAATAGATATTCCCGGCTTTGAAGAAAAGTTAGTTGTGGATGGCAGTATAGAAACTGGAATGCCTGCCATTGTATTGCTTTCTACCACGAAAAACATTTATTCACCGACGAATATTGATGCTTATTTGAGTGGATTTATCAATGATGCGACGGTGATTATTTCCGATGGAACGATTACAGATACCTTAGCGATTGTTTGCACCGATAATTTACCTCCAGGAACCGAAGAATTTGCTGCAGCTGCTTTTGGAATTCCTGTGGATCAATTGGCAAGCTTACATTTGTGTGCTTACGTTTCAACACAAATAGTAGGGGAGGTCGGAAAAAACTATACGCTGAAAGTGATTCATGGTAGCAAAACCTATTCTTCTACCACTTCGATTTTGCAACCCACACCTTTGGATTCTGTGTATTGGCGTGCTGAAAACGAAACGGAATATGGTTATTCGTGGGCACATTTGAGCGACCCTCCTGGACAATACGATGCGTATTCTTGGCAAGTGAAAAAACCAGGTAGTTTCAAGTTTTACAGAACGTTCAATTCATACGTAGATGACGATTTTTTCAATGGAATATCCTTTGAATTTGGCTACGAAAATCCAATGAGTTGGGACGATACAACAGTAGCTGAAGGGTTTCGTGGGTATTACCATTTAGGAGATACAGTCATTGTAAAATTCTCCAAATTGGGCAAAAAGGAATACGATTTTTTTGAAAAGAAATACAATCAAATTTATTCAGCAGGAAATCCTTTTGCAACACCCACCAACATACCAACGAATATCGAAGGAGGCGCTGTGGGTATTTGGGTGGGATTATCGCCTTGGTATGATACTTTGATTTGTGGGCAGTAGGTTTTCTATTGTCCTTTTGTCTTGACACGAAAGAATCACCTCGAAGAAGCAGCGAAGCTAAAAATCAAGGCTGGGAATGATGTTTAGTTCGCAATCTATTTGATGCTTTTTGGGATTCATTCACGCAGCGAACCATTTTAACTACTTTCTGAAACCCAATT
>CAZHPL010000021.1:13174-22639 GCA_964534495.1 uncultured Lishizhenia sp. | reverse complement strand
TTCTCACCAAAAATGTTGTTGCGTTATCCAGCAGCAACTTCAACTTTAGAAGAAATGGCGAAAGGCAGTTTCCAAGAAGTTATCGACGATGTAGAAGTAAAAACAAAAGACGTGGACACAGTAGTACTTTGTTCAGGTAAATTCTTCTACGAAGCAAAAGAAAAAGCTAAAAGTTTGGGTGTAAGCAACATGGCGTTTGTCCGTGTTGAACAGCTATATCCTTTACCGCAAAAGCAAATTGAAAATATCATTGCAAAATACAAGGCTAAAAATGTAATTTGGGCACAAGAAGAGCCAGCAAACATGGGTGCATGGACCTACATGGCAATGAATTTACGCAAGTTGGATTTGATTGGTATCACACGACCAGCTAGTGCAGCTTCGGCAGAAGGTTCAAAGAAATTACACGAAAAACGCCTTGCGAAATTGTTTAAAGAATTGTTTGCATACGCCAACGTATCAGTAGAAAAATAAAAGATAAAGACATGTCTGTATTAGAAATGAAAGTCCCAAGTCCGGGCGAATCAATATCAGAAGTTGAAATCGCAACATGGTTGGTTGCGGACGGAGATTATGTTGAAAAAGACCAAGCTATTGCTGAAGTAGATTCAGATAAAGCAACGCTCGAACTTCCTGCTGAAGAAAGTGGAATTATCACACTTAAAGCAGCTGAAGGCGATGTGGTGAAAGTAGGACAAGTGGTTTGTTTAATCGACACGTCTGCTGCGCGTCCTGAAGGAAGTGCACCTGCACCCGCAAAAGAAGAACCCAAAGCAGAAGCAAAACCAGCGCCAGTTGCTGAAAAAGCTGCAGTTGTTGTTCCCAATCCAGATCCTATTCAAAAAGAAAAATCGTATGCAAGTGGAACGCCTTCACCTGCTGCGGGCAAAATCTTAGCTGAAAACGGAATTGCAGCTTCACAAATTAAAGGCACAGGAAAAGACGGTCGTATCACGAAACAAGACGTTGTGGAAGCAATGGCAGCGGGATTCCCTGCAGATGCAGCACAAGGTTGGGGTGGTACACGTGACCAAAGCAGAGAAAAAATGTCGATGTTGCGTCGTAAAATCGCTGAACGTTTGGTGTCTGTGAAAAACGAAACGGCCATGCTGACGACCTTCAACGAAGTGGACATGAAACCAATCATGGACATTCGTGCGAAGTACAAAGATAAATTTGCCAAACACCATGAAGTGAATTTAGGATTCATGTCTTTCTTCACGAAAGCGGTAACAGAGGCATTGAATTTATACCCAGCAGTTAATGCGCAAATTGATGGAAATGAAATGGTATTCCACAATTATGCAGACATCGGAATTGCAGTTTCGTCTCCAAAAGGTTTGATGGTGCCTGTAGTTCGCAATGCAGAACAAATGTCATTAGCTGAAATCGAGCGCGAAATTAAACGTTTGGCAATCAAAGCTAGAGATGGGAAAATCACACCAGATGATATGTCAGGTGGAACATTTACAATTACAAACGGAGGTGTTTTCGGTTCGATGTTATCGACTCCAATCATTAACCCACCGCAATCGGCTATTTTGGGTATGCACAACGTGGTTGAACGACCAGTTGCCATCAATGGTAAAGTAGAAATTCGTCCGATTATGTATGTGGCTTTATCGTATGACCACCGCATAATCGATGGAAAAGAATCGGTAGGATTTTTAGTAAAAGTGAAAGAAATGTTAGAGAATCCAGAGCGCATGATTTTCGGTTCTAAAGATCCTATGGAAATATTATTAGGCTTGTAAAAATCTCTTTTCGAAAAGAAATTTACGAAACGGATTTATAGTCAAAAAAATAGAGAACCACTAAGTGAAAACTTGGTGGTTTTTTTATTTCATAAAAAACAAAAATACTCTTGTTGTTGTTTATAAATAGACCATTATAAATCAAACAGCTGTCAATACGTCTTTGCAATAGATAAATAATTTGTAACGTTTAAAGCAAAATTTATTAACTCTTAAAAATCATGCTTATGAAAAATGTATTTTGGATTTCGCTATCTGTTTACAGTTTAATCACTGCTTTAATTGTAATCATGTCTTTCACTTCAAAAAGTATTGAAAAACCTGACAACCAAGTCAGTAAAACCATCGTGAAGTAAAAGAGAGTTTATGTCTTATGGATTCGTTGCAAAACGAAATGTTCTGGAAAAATTCACTTAGTGGTTGAAGAATGATTTTGACTGCTAAGTGAATTTTATGATCTGTTAAATACAAAATTTATGAAAAACATTCTTTGGATATCACTAATCGTTTCTAGTCTTTTAATTTTTCTATTTATTATCGTGTCGTTCACCTCAAAAAAAATTGAAACACCCGACTACAAAGTCATTAAAACCTATGACGATGTGGAAGTGCGTTTATACCCTAAAATGATTGTTGCAAAAACGAAATTGTCTGGGAATTCATTTGATAATCAAGGAAGTAATGGATTTCGAACCATTGCCAGTTATATCTTTGGAGGAAACGAAAAGAACGAAAAAATAGCAATGACAGCACCCGTTGTGATGGACATGGGAGACACTGCTTCGATGTATTTCGTTATGCCAAAAGCTTATGATAAAACCGAGCTACCACAGCCCAATTCTCAGAAAGTGGAGATTGTAGAAGAAGTCGAAAAAACCTTGGCTGTAATTCAATTTGGAGGATATTCTTCCGATGAGAAAATCGAGAAATACCGCAAAAAACTTGAACAAGTTTTAGCTGAAAACAAGGTCAAAACAAAAGGCTCTTATCTTTTTATGGGTTACAATGCACCATGGGATTTCATCAATCGCAGAAACGAGGTGGCCATAGAATTGGAATAATTCCTTTGTAAAAAACGAAACTATTTACGTTGTGAAAAGCGTTCATTCAACTGAAAAACAATCCACTTTCGACTGAAAAGGAGCGGTTTTTCTTGAATTTCCAATCATTCTTTTTTTCGTATCTTTGACTCCCTAAAAAAACAGGATGCCAAAAATTAGAAAGCAAGACGCGTTGGATTATCATTCATCGGGAAAACCGGGAAAGATTGAGGTGGTACCTACAAAACCTTATGCATCCCAAAGAGACTTATCATTAGCGTATTCACCAGGTGTGGCGGAGCCTTGTTTAAAGATTGCCGAGAACATTGAAGACGTTTATAAATATACCAGCAAAGCCAATTTAGTTGCCGTAATTTCAAACGGAACAGCCGTTCTTGGATTAGGTGATATTGGTCCAGAAGCTTCGAAACCAGTTATGGAAGGTAAAGGTTTACTTTTCAAAATATTTGCTGATATTGATGTATTTGACATTGAGGTGGACGCAAAAGATCCTGAATTATTCATCTAAACCGTTAAAGCTATTGCACCGACCTTTGGAGGAATCAATTTGGAAGATATCAAAGCTCCCGAAGCATTCGAAATTGAACGTCGTTTGAAAGCGGAATTGAATATTCCCATCATGCACGATGATCAACATGGAACTGCTATCATTTCCTCAGCGGCCTTGTTGAATGCCCTTGAATTAGCGAATAAAAAAATCAGTGACGTTAAAATTGTCGTTTCAGGTGCAGGACCATCTGCCTTAGCTTGCGCGAAATTATACCACGCTCTTGGAGCAAATTTGAAAAATATCTTCATGTTCGATTCAAAAGGTTTGATTCATAAAAACCGAACGGACTTGGATGAAATGAAAAAAATCTTTGCCAACCACGACGAAGCCATTCCTTTTGATAAAGCGTTTGAAAATGCAGATGTTTTCTTGGGTCTTTCACGTGCAGGTCTCGTTTCTAAAGATATGATTGCTACCATGGCAAACGACCCGATTGTTTTTGCATTGGCAAATCCTGAGCCTGAAATTTCCTACAAAGATGCCACTTCGGTTCGCAAGGATATCATCATGGCAACAGGTCGTTCAGACCATCCTAATCAGGTGAACAACGTATTGGGATTCCCATTTATCTTTAGAGGTGCTTTGGATGTTCGTGCGACAACCATCAACGAAGAAATGAAATTGGCGGCTGTTCATGCCATTGCTTCTTTAGCGAAAGAAACAATTCCCGAAGAAGTGATTGTTGCTTACGGTGAGAAAAATATTTCATTCGGACGTGAACAAATCATTCCAAAACCCTTAGATCCAAGATTGATTTATTACGTAGCACCTGCCGTCGCGAAAGCAGCCATGGAATCAGGTGTTGCTAAAAATCCTATCAGCAATTGGACGGAATATGAAAATCATCTCAAAAGTCGTCTTGGATTAGACAATAAATTGGTTCGAAATCTAACCACCAAAGCGCAAAGCAATCCTAAAAATGTGGTGTTTGCTGAAGCGGATAATGTCAAAATACTGAAAGCGGCGCAAGTGGCCCACGATGAAGGTGTTTGTAATCCTATTTTACTCGGTAAAAAGAACCGCATTCTTTCGTTGATGGAAGAATATGCGATTGATTTACCCGATGCAATTATCATCGATCCAAAATCGGAAGAAGAGGAAAAACGCCGAATTGCCTACGGAAAAGCTTTGTTTGAAAGAAGAAAACGCAAAGGATTCACGGAGTTTGAGGCGATTCAAATCATGCGTGAACGCAACTATTTTGGTGCCATGATGGTGGATCAAGGCGATGCGGATGCGATGATTACCGGTTTGACAAGAAGTTACCGTTCGTCGGTTCGTCCTGTCATTCAAGTAATTGGGCTTCAAAAAGATGTGCATACCGTTGCAGGAATGTATATTTTGAACACAAAACGAGGCCCCATGTTCTTAGCGGATACAACGGTTAACCTTAATCCGACAGCAGAACAAATTGCAGAAATAACATTCAATGTTGCCAAAACCATTCGTAAGTATAAAATCAATCCGCGTGTTGCCTTGTTGAGCTATTCCAACTTTGGTTCATCGCCAGGCCCTGATTCTGAAAAAATGGCAAAAGCTGTTGAAATTCTACATGAAAAACACCCAACTTTAGTGGTTGACGGTGAGGTTCAAGCCAATTTCGCGCTCAATTCAGAGTTGATGAATGAAAAATTCGCTTTTTCACACCTTGCCAATAAAGAAGTGAACACTTTGATTTTTCCGAATTTATCAGCAGGAAATATATCTTACAAGTTGTTGCAACAAATGACAGACGGTGATGCAATTGGTCCAATTCTAATTGGTTTGAAAAAATCAGTTCACGTATTGCAATTGGGTTCATCAGTACGTGAAATTGCCAACATGGTCAAAATTGCAGTCATCGACGCACAAAACAAATAGAGAATGATTGGACTTTTAAACGGAAGACTCATTGAGAAAAACCCAACTGAATTGCTAATTGATTGCAATGGTGTAGGTTATGAAGTAAAAATATCTTTGAATACGTTTACGCAACTTTCTTCTGAGGAAGCTGTTCGTATTTACACGCGTTTAATTGTCCGTGAAGACGCTCACATTTTATATGGCTTTTTCACCAAAGACGAGCGTGAAATGTTCAATTATTTGATTTCTGTTTCAGGAATTGGTCCAAACACGGCTATGATTATGCTTTCTTCCTTGGTTCCTGAAGAAATTGCACATGCTATTCAAAGTGAAGATGTGCATACGATACAAGGAATTAAAGGTATTGGAGCGAAAACAGCACAACGCGTAATCGTGGATTTAAAGGGCAAAGTGTTAAAATTCAGTTCAGATACAGAAAATATTTTCTCTAAAAACAATACAAACCGATTTGATGCGTTAACAGCATTGGTTTCTCTCGGATTTGACAAAAAGTCCGCCGAAAAAGTATTGGATAAAATCGATACGGGAGACCAGAGTGTTGAGGAATTAATCAAGGGCGCTCTAAAGTTGTTGTAATAGTAAATGAAAAAAATAGAAAACCTACATTCGAGCATGATAATAAGATTTGCAGTCCTTTGCCTGCTCTTCGTTTCAAGCTGTTTCAATATTTCGGTAGCACAAACAGATCCTAATCTGCCATTTCCGATTTATAATCCAATGAACCCTACTCAAAATTTACCACAAAGTTTTGACTTAGGTGATCCTGCTTCATTGAAACAAACCATTGTTTACGACCCCGAAACGGGAAGTTACATTTTCAAAGAAACGTTAGGAGAAAATGTATTGTTTCGAAATCCTTCCATGATGTCCTTGGAAGATTACTTGAAATACCAAGAGAAAAAATCACAAACACTTGATTGGCAGGAAATTATTGAAGAAGAAACTGCTGAAAACCGCTCGTTTGAATTACCTATCAAAATAGGAAGTAAAGTATTTCAAAATTTCTTTGGTTCTGACGAAATAAAAATCATTCCGGGTGGTAACCTCGAACTTTCATTGGGTGCAACTTCTTCGCGTTATGACAACCCGATGCTACCTATGCGCCAACGCCGTGTGACACGTTTCGACTTTAATCAAAACATCAACTTAGACGTTACAGGTCAGATTGGTACGAAGTTGAAATTGAACATGAAATACAATACGGGCGCGACGTTCGACTTCGAGAATATTTCAAAATTAGAACATACAGGAAACGAGGATCAAATACTTCAAAAAATCGCAGTTGGTAACGTAAGTTTAAGTTTGCCTACTTCTTTGATTCAAGGTTCACAAACACTTTTTGGAGTCAAAACACAATTGAAATTTGGTCGTGCAACGGTAGATTTGATTGCTGCTTCATCGAAAGGAAAACGCACGGAAATCAATATTTCTGGAAAAGCACAGGTACAAAAGTTTGAGTTGACGGCTGATAATTACGAGGCCAACAAACACTATTTCTTGAACTTATATCACCAACAACATTACGACACAGCGATGTCGACATTACCGGTTGTAAATTCTACAACTTTTATCACACGTATCGAAGTGTGGGTAACAAACAGAACAAGTGTTACCGAAAACACACGTAACGTGCTGGCTTTTGCCGACTTAGGGGAAGCGAAGCCAACAAACGTTCAAGGAAATCCAGGAAATTATTCAGCAAATGAAATTCCTGACAACAGTGCGAATGGATTGTACGAATGGGCATCCAATCAACCTTTAATTCGTGGATTCGCAAACGCAACCACAGCACTTGCCACACAAGTAAATGCTCCTGGTCCATTTAATCAAGCCGTTGAATACGAAAAAGTTGAAAATGCTCGTAAATTAACAGAGAGTGAATATACCTACAACGCACTTTTGGGTTACATTTCCTTAAATACAGCGCTAAACAACGACGAAGTACTATCTGTTGCATACGAGTACACCTACCGTGGACAAACGTATCAAGTCGGTGAATTTTCGACAGATGGATCCAATGGACAACAAGCCTTAATCCTGAAATTATTGAAACCAACCATCACAAATCCACGCAATAAAGTATGGGATTTGATGATGAAAAACGTTTACTCGATTGGTGCTTACCAAGTAGATCAAACCGGTTTCAAAATTGACATCTTATATAACAATCCTGAAACGTCTGTACTAGCGCCTATCATTCCATTAAATGGAGTGGATGGAAAACAGATTGTCACCTTGATTGACATGGATAAAATCAATCAAAACAATCAACCTTTTTCGGATGGTGTTTTCGATTTTGCTCCTTTCAACGTGGTTAGCAATAAAATTGACAACGGTGGAACTATCAACAAGAAAAATGGTCGTGTTTACTTTTCTACTATTGAACCATTTGGTAAAACACTCGCTAAAAAATTATTAGATGCCAACATTTCACCTGTAACGGTGGAACGCATTGCCTTTTATGAATTATACGATTCAACAAAAACGGCTGCACAACAAATCCCAAGTAAAAACCGATTTACTTTCCGTGGAGAATATCAATCCTCTATCAGTTCAAATATTCCACTAAATGTCATGAACGTTCCGCAAGGTGCTGTTTCTGTAACGGCAGGTGGAATCAAACTCGTTGAAGGTGTCGATTATTCGATTGATTATGCATCGAGTATGGTGCGTATCTTGAATACAGGGATTTTGGAATCCAATACGCCTATTAAAATCTCGATTGAAAGTAACTCTGTATTTGGTTTCCAAGCGCGTTCAATGATTGGCGGTCACTATCAATATCGTTTCAACGAAAACTTTAAAGTGGGTGCAACTTGGGTTCGCATGATGGAACGTCCGGTTACTCAAAAAGTAGATTATGGAAGCGAACCATTCAAAAACAACGTAATCGGTGCTGACTTTTCGATTCGTACAGACATTCCTTTCCTAACAAAGTTAGTGGACATGTTGCCTGTGATTTCAACGAATCAAATGTCAACCTTTTCCATGAGTGGTGAAGTAGCGCATTTGATTCCAGGACAACCAAAAGCCATCAATAAAAACGGAACATCGTATGTAGATGATTTTGAGGCAAGTCAAAGTGCAATTGATTTAAAAAGTGTTTCTGCTTGGAAAATGGCTTCTGTTCCTCAAGGTCAAAATGACTTATTCCCTGAAGGGTCTAAAAAAGATCTATCTGCTGGATTTAGACGTTCGAAACTTGCTTGGTACATGATTGACCTATTATTTTATCAAAGTAATTCGCTAACACCTGACCACATCAAGCAAAACCCACAAATGCAGGCTGATAGCCGTATGCGTTTGGTCAGCCAAGGTGATGTCTTCCCGAACTTGCAGTTACAATACGGTTCCATTCCCAATATTTCTGTTTTGGATTTAGCTTATTATCCAAAGGAACGTGGGATGTACAATTACGATGTTTCTAACACTGTTGATTCAGCGGGGAATTTTATCAATCCAGAAAATCGCTGGGGAGGAATCATGCGCGCACTAACAACCAATGATTTTGAGTTGGCAAACATTGAGTTTATTCAATTTTGGGTATTAGACCCATTCAATCAGGATGCAGAAAATGTCAATCCAAATTCGCCTCATTCAGGTGGTGATTTATACTTTAACCTTGGAAATATTTCTGAAGATATTCTGCCAGATTCTAGAAAAAGCTACGAAAATGGTCTTCCTCCAGATCCTACAACCTTGCAAAATAGCATTGATACAACCGTTTGGTCTAGACTATCTAGTCAGCAAGTCGTTGTAAATGCTTTTGATAATAATGAAGATGCACGTTTGCTTCAAGATGTTGGTATTGATGGATGGAACAGTGTAGACGAACAACAAGCCTATCAAAGTTATTACAACTGGATTCAAAATAATCCAACTTTAAATGCTCAAACGAGAGCAAAAATGCTAGCCGACGTTTCAAGTGATAATTATACGTATTACTTGGATGACAATTATGACGCTTTGCAATCTGATATTCTTCAACGCTATAAGCGCTACAACGGTATGGAAGGTAACTCGCCAACTACAACCATGTCAGACACAGCGAATAACGCAGGCTATCCAACACAAGCTACCAACTTGCCGGACATTGAAGATTTGAATCAAGATAACAACCTTTCTGAAAACGAAAGTTATTTCCAATATCACGTGAGTTTGCGTCCTAACGATATGCAAACGGTAGGTCAAAATTACATTACCAATACACAAGTTTTCACGCAAGGAAATAAAACAG
>CAZHPL010000021.1:2676-13164 GCA_964534495.1 uncultured Lishizhenia sp. | reverse complement strand
ATTTAAAATTCCAATTAAAGAATTTGAAAAACGTGTAAATGGTATTCAAGATTTCCGTTCGATTCGTTTCATGCGAATGTTCTTAAAGAATTTTGATGAAGAAGTAGTATTACGTTTCGCTCGTCTTGAATTAATTCGTGGTGAGTGGCGTCGTTATGCTAATGATTTGACACAACCCGGATTGAGCGTTCAAACTGACCCGAACTTAACTTCATTCAACATTGCTGCTGTAAATATTGAAGAAAATGCTGAACGCGAACCAATTAATTATGTGATTCCTCCAGGGATAACGCGTGAGATTGACCCTTCACAAGTGTATCAACGTCAAATGAACGAGCAATCATTGGTATTAGATGTTTGCAACTTACAAGATGGTGATGCACGTGCTGCTTACCGAAATGTTCAGTTCGATGTGCGTACATACAAGAAAATGAAAATGTTTGTGCATGCTGAATCAAAAATTCAAAATCAGCTAAAAGACAAAGATTTAACCTTGTTTGTTCGCTTAGGTACTGACTACGTAGAAAACTACTACGAATACGAATTACCTTTATTAGTGACTCCTTGGCATACAACTAATCAAGATGAGATTTGGCCATCAGGAAATGACATTGAAATTGTGTTTGATGATTTATTAGACCTAAAAAAAGAACGCAATAAAAAAATTGAACAAGGAATAAATGGCGTTTCGTATATAGTTGAATACACGAAAGACGATCCTGCAAACAGTCAACGAAAAATAAAAGTAAAAGGTAGCCCGAACTTACAAGGCATTCGAACCATTATGGTCGGTGTTCGGAACCCGTCGAAGTCTTCTCCTGATAATATTTGGACACCCGACGATGGTGACGCCGAATGTGCAACAATATGGATTAACGAGTTGCGTCTTACGGACTTCGTAAGTGACGGTGGGTCAGCAGCGGTTGGTCAAGCGCAATTGCAATTAGCAGACTTTGCAACCGTTTCTGCTTCTGGAAATTATTCGGGTATCAATTGGGGAAGTGTTGAAAGTCGTGTACAAGAGCGTCAGCGTAATGAGAAAATTGGATTTGACATGAACTCAACGGTTCAATTGGGTCAGTTTTTCGGAAAACAATCACGTGTTTCATTGCCATTCTTCTATAGTTATTCCTTGGGAATCATCAATCCTGAATACGATCCATTTAACCCTGATATCAAATTGGATAGCTATGATTTAGCTACTAAAAAGGAAAAACAAAAACTAGGACAAGATTTTACACAACGTAAATCTTTCAACTTTACAAACGTTCGTAAAGAAGCCAAAGCGGGTGCTAAACCTCACATGTGGAATATTTCCAATTGGGCGGCAACTTATGCGTATGCTGAAAATTTAAAACGTGATTTCAATATTACGCAAGACTTAACCAAAACGTGGACAGGGTCTTTGAATTACAATTATACATTCCCAGGTAAAGCCATTGAACCATTTAAAAAATGGAAAGCAATTGAAAAGTCGAAGTGGTTGCAATTGGTTCGCGAATTCAATTTGTTCTTAATGCCTAAAAACATTGCGTTCACGAATGATTATTCTCGTATTTACAACCAGCGTCAAGTGCGAAATGTAGCTTTCCCAGATGTAAACTTGGATCCTGTTTACTTGAAAAAATTCAATTGGAACAGAAATTATCAGATTGGGTACGACTTAACGAAAAACATCAAAGCAACGTTCAATGCGACGAATAGCGCTATTTTCGAGGAAGGAAATCACGGTGTTGACCGCATTACGAACCCAGAAGGTTACCGCGAATTTGTGGATACCTTAAAATCTCAAATCAAGTCTTTTGGGAAAACGATGCAATACACGCACAATTACAGTTTAAGTTATACAGTTCCATTTGATAAATTCCCATTAACAAGCTGGTTATCTGCTAATGCAAAATACACAGGTACTTACGATTGGCAACGTGCGCCGCTTGGACAATCTCAATTCGGAAATACAATTCAAAATAACCGTTCCATCAATATGACTGCACAAGGAAACTTGTCAAATTTATATAATAAAATCCCAATGTTTAAAAAGGTATTGGGTGATGGAAAAGGCGGTAAAGGGGCAATGGCAGCGAAACCAATTAATGGTCCAAAACCAAGTGGAAATGGCGCAAAACCAGACGCGAAAAAACCTGGTCAAGACACCTTGTTGCCTCCAAAACCAATTGAAGAAATGACCCCTGGAGAACTTCGTCGTTGGGAAAGAACCTATGCGCGTTGGGAAAAACAAAAAGAGCGCGAAGCAGCAAAAGAAGATAAGGAAAAAGAGAAAATTAGTCCAGTTGTTGGATTCTTTGCTCGCTTGATTATGACCGTTCGAACCGTTTCAGGAACATATACCTTGAACGACGGAACACTTTTACCGGGATACAGCGAAGAAACAAGTGTGCTGGGATTAAATGGAAATACCATGGGCTTAACCAGCTTTGCTTTCGGGAAACAAGGATACAACATGTTTGGACAAACCAACGGTTACAATGTTTCTACCCTAGCTCGCGATAATAATTGGTTGGTTCAAAATGAAAACCTGAACAAGCAATACACAACAACGCACTCCTCCAATTTTACAGCAAAAGCAACTCTTGAGCCTTTCAAAGACTTTAATATTAACCTGAACTCGACTCGTAACTATGGTATTAATTCAGGTGAGTTCTACCGTTGGAATAGTTCTACCAATCAATTCGAAAGTCAAAGTAAGTTTGAAAGTGCCAAATTAACCTATTCAACAATTACGTGGGGAACGGCTTTTGTCAAGTCAGGAAGAGAATATTCTTCGCAAGTTTTCCAAAATATGTTGGATAATCGTCAAGCCGTTTCACAATTAGTTGGAGCTAAAAACACCAATTCATCGATGTTGCCAAGCGGTTATTATTCGGGTTATTCAGGTTCTCAACAAGAAGTCGTAATCGGAGCATTCTTAACAGCTTATTCAGGCTCGAAAGTAAGTGATCGAAACATCAATCCATTGCGAAATCTACCTTTACCAAACTGGACGATTAACTACAGTGGACTGACACAATTTGAGTTTACGAAGAAATTCTTGAAATCGTTTAAGTTAAGTCACTCGTATAGCTCAACCGTTTCCATAGATGGAATGCAGACCAATTTGAACGGAACAGTGGACGCCAACGGACATGCAAATGCAGTTGATTTGAACAACAACTTCATTTCGCCAATGCAAGTTCAAAACGTACGTGTTTCAGAGAAATTTTCACCTTTGATTGGTGTTTTAGCTACCTGGAATATTTTTGGAAAAACCATCACAACTAACTTTGAATATAAGAAAGGTCGTGACGCAACGCTATCGTTGAATAACAATCAGGTGACCGAAAACTTGACGCAAGAAATCACTTTAGGAACAGTGATAAATGTGCCAAAATTGAAATTGCCGATTGATGCTGTTAAAGCAAATGACCTGATTATCAACATCAACTTCAGCTTGCGTGACAATTTAACAGTGATACGTAAAGTAGTTGAAAATACCAATCAGGCAACAGCAGGTCAAAAATCAGTAAGCTTCAAATTAGATGCAAACTATAAACTAACCGACCACTTGACAGCCATTTTCTACTACGAGCAATCGTTGAATACGCCGAAAGTACAAACGAGTTATGTAACCGGTTCGATGAAAACAGGTTTAACGGTTCGTTTCGACTTAAACGCTTTGAAGCAATAAGATGAACATTCGAGCTGCAGAACCAAAAGATGTTGAAGCTATCTTTGGCTTGATCAACGAATTGGCTTTGTACGAAAAGGCACCTGAACAAGTCACCAATACCGCACAACAACTCGCAATCGATTTATTTCAGGATAACATTTGTCATGCAATTGTGGCTGAAGAAAACGAAGATGTGGTTGGCTTTGCATTGTATTATATTTCCTATTCAACTTGGAAAGGGCGCTGCTTGTACCTCGAAGATTTTTATGTGAAAGAAAGCAGGCGTAAACAAGGAATTGGAGCTTTGCTTTTTGAAGAAATCCTTGAGATTGCCAAAAAAATGCAGGTAAAACGCATGGATTGGCAAGTGCTGGAATGGAATGAACCTGCGATTCAATTTTACAAAAAATACGACGCTATTCTCGACCCGGAATGGTTGAACGGAAGATTATTTTTCTAAACCAAACATAAAATCCATAATTTAGCCCTTCGCATGTCGGAGCAAGAGGAAATAGATATTGAGGCGCTTAAAGCTGGAAATCAACGGGCTTACCAACAATTGGTGAAACAATTTTCACGTCCGGTTTTGAATACCTGTCTGTACCTTTTGCAAAATAAAGAAGAGGCCGAAGACACAACGCAAGAAATTTTCTTGACGGTTTATCAGTCCATTCACTTCTTCAAAGGTGAGTCAAAATTGTCGACTTGGATTTACCGGATTGCCATCAATAAATGCCAAGAATTAATTCGCTACAAAAAAAGAAAGAAGCGCTTTGGGATTCACATTTCCATATTAAATCCGATAGTCTCCATCAAAACAGATGCACCTGACGAAGTCTTACACAAAGATGAACGTCGTACGATATTCTTAAAGGCATTGAGTCTGTTGCCTGAAAACCAACAAATTGCTTATACCTTACACAATATGGAAGACTTAAGTTATCAGGAAATCGCAGAAAGTATGGAGATGTCATTATCTGCTGTTGAGTCCTTGATTTTCAGAGCAAAACAGAATTTAAAGAAGCATTTAAGTTACTATTATAAAAAAAATGAATTGTAACACAAGAAAATAATAATTTACACATCAAATGGGTATGAAGCAGGAAGAATTTGTTTCGTTTATCTTGGAAGATAAATTTGCTGAACGCACAGAAATGTCGCGTGCATTGGAAGAACAATTGCTTTTAGTGCCAACTTTTTCAAAAAAAGAGAAAAGCAGAACTTGGATGGCAGCAGCTAGCATTGCACTGTTAATTGGCGTGAACGCATTTGCGCTTAATTACAACTCTAAAAAAATAAAAAAATCGACACTACAAGAAGCCTACACTACAGAAATGACCAACACATACAGTTATGAAGAATAACACTAGAAAACATAACATCATCATTATCGTATTGGTTCTCATCAATGCAGTAACTTTATTTTTTCTTTTTAAACCACATCGTCCACCTTTTGGTAAAAGACCGCCAAGCATGACAGAAATGTTAGATATTACTGGTCCTTCAGCTGAAAAAATAATTAAATTAGAGAATCATCATTTTGATTTAAAAACCAAATTAGTTGATAAAAACGCTAGCATTCGCAACACTATTTATCATCAGTTGCAAAGAGGACAAAAACTTTCTGAAATGGATAGTTTACTAAATGAATTGTTAGTGAATCAGAAAGCAATTGAAATTGAAACCATCACTTTTTTTGTTAAGATTAGAGAACTAATTCCTGACAATAAAATAGGGGAAGTAGATGAAATCATCAATCATGTATTAAGTGGACGTCCTGGTCCTCCGCCAAGAAAATGAAGTGGCTTTTAGCGACATTGCTTTTGGTTTTGAATGATGTTCGCATTCAATCGCAAATTAGATTTCAAGCCAATTGGGACCATGAAAAACTGGTTTTTGGTAAGTATTATCCCATCTCAGAAAAAGATAGTTTACGTATAGATGAATTGAAATTTTATGTTTCAAACTTTCATTTTTATGGGAATACAAAGTCACTTGAACTGAAAGAACCCCAACTCATCGATTTATCGGAAAACGGCACTTCTACCCTCTTTCAAGGAAAAGATTTAACAGGTTTTCAAAAAATGAATTTTTTATTGGGCTTGGACAGTATTGTGAATACAACTGATGATTTTTCAGGTTCCTTAGATCCTGTAAATGGCATGTATTGGGCGTGGAATTCGGGTTACATTGCTTTCAAATTAACTGGTTCATCCAATGTGATTACTGAAAATAAATCGCAATTTGAATTTCATTTAGGCGGATACAGACAACCGAATTTTGCGTCACAAACAATTAGCCTAGCTAATCACGATTTAATTATCATTGATTTAAAGGAATTATTAACGAAACAAATAGATTTGAAAGCAGAAAACCATGTACTTTTGCCAGGAAAAAGGGCTGTTTTACTCATGCAGAAAATAGCCACTTGCATGCATTAGTTCTTTATTTTCAAACTCACTTTCATGAAAACCTACACATTACCTTTCTTGTTCTTTCTTTTCGTAGTTGGACTTTTTAGCTTAACCTTTATCGATAAAAAAGTACCTTATTACGTTCCGAAACACTTTCCAAAACCGGTTTATTATTTCAAAAACAATCCGCTGAGCCGCGAAAAATATGAGTTGGGGAGAATGCTGTTTTATGACCCTATGTTGTCACGCGATAGCACGATTTCTTGTTCCACTTGTCACTCGCAATTTTCAGGTTTCACGCATACGGATCACCCAACCAGTCACGGGATTGATGATAAAATTGGAAGACGAAATTCGCCTGTAATCATTAACATGGCTTGGAATTATTTTTTCAATTGGGATGGAGGAGTCGACTTTTTGAACCGTCATTCTATTAATCCTTTAACGGACAAAAAAGAAATGGATAATTCTATTGAGGAGATTTTACGTCGCCTGAATGAAAATGAAAAGTACAAGCGTTTGTTTTATGTTGCTTTCGACGATTCCATTATAGAAACGCCCATGTTGATGAAGGCTTTAGCGTCGTTTACTGTGTCGTTAGTTTCTGCAGATTCGAAATATGATCGTGTCAAAAAAGGGGAAGAAAGTTTTACGGAGCAAGAAAAAAACGGATACCAATTATTCAAACAATATTGTGCTTCTTGCCACAAAGAACCTCTTTTCACCAATCGTGACTTTCGAAAAAATGGACTCACTTTAGATCCCGATTTAAAAGATTTCGGCAGAATGGAGATAACGCAAAACAAAGCAGATTCATTGGTTTTCAAAGTGCCTACCTTGCGCAATGTAGAGTTCAGTTTTCCGTATATGCATGACGGGCGTTTCAAAAAATTGAGTGATGTGTTAAAACACTATGCCACCATTCATCAATTACCTAAAGAAAAGGTCAGCAAAGAATTACAGAATTTGATTCCATTAGATGATGTTGCGCAGAAAGACCTTATCGCCTTTTTGAAAACCTTAACTGACAAAGCATTCTTATACAATCCTGACTTTCGTCCTCCACGCGAAAATTAATTTTTTCAACGACACAAGAAAGTGTTAGATTTAGACTCTAACACTCTGAAACCCTAAATCATTTACTATGAAAAAAATTTTTCAAGCGGCCTTCTTATTGAGTTTTGGGAGCACATTCGCACAAACGAATCCTGCTATTAGCTCTTGGCTCATAAACACAACTGGTTTAACAGGAAGACATTATGTTTCTGGAAATTCAACTCCTATTAATGATACGGACCCTGCAAATGTGCAAACTGTTCAATATTCAACTAATTGGGTTTATGTGACAGCAAGTGGCGTTCCTGCATACATTACTGGCCCCTTTTTAGACGGAAATCCATCGGTGACGACCAACCAAAATGCCATTTTCAAAATGCCTTTGAACCCAACACAAAATACGGGTACGGCAACGGCAACGCAAGGTGGAAATATTGGTATTTTCATCAATGGAACAGCAATGTTTGACTTTAGAGATGGAGTGGCTTGGAACACAAATACCAATTCGCTTTGTGGAGGACTTCCTGGAATGTCTCCTTGTCCTGGTGGGCCTGGAACAACACAGTCTTGGAACCGAGATGCAGTAGTTGCTGAGCGTGTGGGCTTTGACTGCTCAAAAGGTCACCCTGCACAAGGAAATTATCACCATCACCAAAATCCAAGTGCCTATAAATTAGACAGAACTGTAATTTCAACCGTTTGTGATATCTATGACGCTGACGGATTATACGTGATTGATTCCACGCAACACTCACCTTTAATTGGTTATTCGTACGATGGTTTTCCGGTTTATGGAGCTTATGCGTATAAAAACGCAGATGGTACAGGAGGAATTGTTCGCATGAAATCTGGTTTTCAATTGCGCAATATCACAACGCGAACAACTTGGGCGGATGGCACAGATGTTCCTGATGGACCTGCAGTAAGTACGACTTATCCGTTAGGTTATTTCCGTGAGGATTACGAATTTGTTGCACATGCTGGACAAGCAGATTATTTGGATGCGCACAACGGTCGTTTTTGTGTGACACCTGAATATCCAAATGGTATTTACTGTTATTTCGCAACCGTTGATGCACATTGGAATTCAGCCTATCCGTACTTAGTTGGCCCAACGTATTATGGCAACAAAACAGCAACAAAAGTGACATCGATTACAGAAACTGTTACTACGTACAACCCAAGTGCGGCAGAAGTAAACAATGCACAAATCGAATTGCTACAAGTATATCCAAACCCTACTAATGACGTTTTAATGGTTCAAGCTGGAAACATCGTGAAAAAGGAACTAGAAATTAGTTTGTATGATGTTAATGGAAAATTTATCATGAAAAAGTCCATTTTACCAGGAAGTACCATTGCTTATTTCGATGTATCCACTTTATACAAAGGAACTTATTTCATCAAAACGAATGCGTCACAAGTGATGACCGTTCAAATTGGTGAATAGTTAATAGCAAATTTGAGTTATGTAGAAAACGCCTCTTTTGGGAGGCGTTTTTTTATGCGTTACTATTGTAAACTATTGCTTAACAAATTTCAATATTCTAACATCTTTTTCAGTAATTACTCTTAAAAGATATGGGCTAGAAGATAAATTTGTAATGTCAATTTCATTTTGATTCTCTCCTTGCGTGACACATTTCCCTTGCAAATCTCTTATTTCAAATTTGAAGCTTTCATCTAATCCTGAAACTGAAATTGTTGAGTTGGCGGGGTTGGGATAAACATGAATTACATTCTTTGATAGGGTTTGAATGCCCGTTACGCTACCTTCAAAATACAATCTAGATTGTGCGATTATAAACTTTGGTCCTGACTTTTGAGAACAGACAAGTTGCAAAGTCAAATCATAAACACCAGCTGTTCCTGGACTTAAGTTATAACTTGCCACAATAGGAATTGAGCTTCCGTCATTCAAAGATATGACCCATGTAACAATTATGGAATCTCCACTGTCTACATACGAATCAATCATTGCACCTGTCGCCATTGTATAATCAAATGAACAATTTTGAATCCAAGCGCTTGTGTCCGATCCTATTACCGTTGAATCCAAATAAATGTCATCTGTAAAAATCAGTGTGTCACTTGTAATTGGATTTATTAATGTATCATTAACCGTAACTGAACCTGTTGTACTACAGCCCATCATATCCGTAACAACTACAGAATACGT
The DNA here is from genome assembly GCA_964534495.1 of uncultured Lishizhenia sp. Classification (GTDB taxonomy): domain Bacteria; phylum Bacteroidota; class Bacteroidia; order Flavobacteriales_D; family Crocinitomicaceae; genus UBA952. Next base: position 3,848 of record CAZHPL010000021.1, on the reverse strand, counting down.
TCCAGAACAGAGATCTTGAGGAGCAGGAGTTGTGTACGTTGTTGTTCCATTTGTCCAATTATAGGTGAAAGGAGCTGTTCCACTTGTAACCAAAATACTAACAGTGCCATCACAGGCTAATGAATCCTCGCCGTCAGAACTAGAAAGTGAAATTGTAGGATTGGGATTGACTGAAACCAAAACTGAATCCATTGATGAGCAACCATCCAAGCTTCCAGTTAACGAGAGATACATAGATGCATTAGGAACAAATCCAACGCCATCTGTTAATCCATTTGACCATTGATAATTTGAGGCATTTCCATTCGCCGAAGGAACAAAAGAAGTTCCTTGACAAATTGAAACATCACTTCCAGCATTAACAATAGGAAGGGGTAAAATGGTTATTAAGAAAGTATCTGATATCCAAGCGCATCCATTCAAAATTGGTGTTACAACAAAAGTTGCTATTTGGGGAATAGAACTTATATTTTGTGACGAAAAAGAGGAAATATTACCTATTCCAGAAGCTACTTGCCCAATACTTGAGTTATTATTAGTCCAAGTGTATACTGCATTTGAACTTGATCCAGAAAAAATGATTGATGATGTTGAAGCTCCTGAACAGATTGTTTGATCGGGTACAGAAATCACGGTTGAAATTGGATTTACAATTATGGCAAAAGTGTCAACAGTACCATAACATCCATTCAAATTTGGCCAAACAAAAAAAGTATCGATTAGAGGAATATTTGAGGTGTTTTGAGCCTGAAAAGAAGGTATCGGTCCAACTCCAGAAGTAGGATAAAAACCAATTGTTGGATTAGTATGTGTCCAATTATAAACAATGTTGGGTTGTGTTCCCGTAAAAATAACAGATTGTGTAAATTGCCCCGAACATACGGTTTGATCTGGTGTTGGATTCATCGATGGAATTGGATTCACCGTAAAAAAATTATTTTCCGTATGTGTTTGTGTGCTTCCGCCTTCGGAAACGGTTAAAGTGACATTACAACTTCCTGGACTCATAGCAAAAATTGTAATAGATGAACCAGAAATAGAGTAAGAAGCATTCTGTAGTCCACTAATAGACCAATTATAACTTGAATATGAATACGTACTTGTGTTTGCATTAATCGTGTAGTATGATCCAGCACATACTGAAAATGTGCAAACACCAGTTACAGGAATGG
>CAZHPL010000021.1:0-2666 GCA_964534495.1 uncultured Lishizhenia sp. | reverse complement strand
ATCCAGCACATACTGACTGTGTAGGACTTGAGAAAGTAGCATCTAGCACTTGTGCTTTTAAAACAAACGACTGAATAAAAATAAATTGGATAATAAAAATCCAGCGGATAGGATTGATTTTTTGCATGGCATGTAGTTGTAGGTGAATAATACAAGTCCAAACTGAACCTTGTTACATTCAATAACGATTCTACCGCTAGGTAGTTGCCTAAAACAAGATTTGCCGAATGTTAAAATTCAGGGTATTTAAAAATAAATCAACGGCTAATTATACGTTTTTATATAAAGCGTTTTTAATTTTTGCTTTTTATAAATAGCAGTTTAGATTTTTGCTTTATACATAAAGCAAATTCAACTCAAATCTCCCAACCAAAACGCTCATTTGCATGCGCTTGAACAAATGCAAGTACTTCTTCGTTTTCAATTTTTTCGAATACTTCGCCAGTAAATGCAGCAACAATTAAGTTTCGTGCTGATTTTTCAGAGATTCCTCTTGCGCGCAAGTAAAAAACAGATTCTTCGTCTAACTGACCCGTTGTGGAGCCATGAGAACACTTAACATCGTCTGCGTAAATCTCCAATTCAGGTTTTGAATTTACACTCGCTTCATCGCTCATCAAAACGTTTGCATTTGATTGAAAAGCATTGATTTTCTGCGCATCCGGGCGAACAAATACCTTTCCGTTAAAAACAGCCGTTGCCTTGTCATAAACCACACCTTTGTACAATTCATTCGATTGGCAATGTGCTTCCAAATGATCAACAACCGTATGATTATCCACCAATTGATTGTTTTTCAATAGATATGCTCCATTTAAATTGGTTTCAGCATTTTGTCCTGCTACCTTCACATTCACGTCATTGCGAACAAAATTTCCGTTCAAGGTAATCGTATTAATCGTTAAGGTAGAATCCTTTTCCTGGCGTGCGTTTTCTCTTGAAAAATGATAATCAGTTCCCTTTTCTACTTGTAATTTATGTAACGTCAATTTCGCTCCTACGCCCAATTCAATATCGGTCACGACGTTCAAAAATCCATTTGAATTCTCGTCGCTTGCATAAATCAACGTGATTTCAGCTTCTGCAAAATCGCTCAAACGTATGATATGGCGTAAGTTACTTGCTTTATTATTGGAAGAAATTTGAACGATTTCAATCGGTTTTTCCAATTGCGTTTTCTTCGGGATTTCAATCAATAAACCTTCTTCAGCGTAAGCTAAATTTAAAGCTTCAAAAAGGCTTGCTTCTGCCTTAATACCACTTAATTTTTCGGCACCTACTTTTGTTAAAGAACTAGCAATTTCATCTTGACTTTGGGTAAGTTTTGCATTTTCAAAAACAAAACGAAATGCGTCTTCATGTGCAACAGGTAATTGACCTGAAAATGATTTTATCTCCCCAGTAAAAAGTGTGTTGGATAACTTAGCCAATCGCGTATATTTCCACGCTTCTTTACGTGTTGTTGGAAATTCCTTTTGCTCCAGAAAATGTAAGGCATCGTTCACCGCTGTACGATCAAACGCAATCGGTGTCAAATTCAATGCAGAACGGAAAGTTCCTAGTTTATTTATAGTAGCTGAAATTGTTTCTTGCATGTTTTTCTGTTTTACAATGCTACTTCTTCCTTAATCCAGTCGTATCCTTTTTCTTCAAGCTCCAACGCCAATTCTTTAGGACCTGACTTCACGATTTTGCCATCGTACAATACGTGTACAAAATCTGGAACGATGTAATCCAATAGACGTTGGTAGTGTGTGATAACGATACAAGCATTTTCAGCTGTTTTCAATTTGTTGACACCATTCGCAACGATTCGTAAAGCGTCGATATCCAAACCTGAATCCGTTTCGTCTAGAATCGATAATTTCGGCTCCAACATCGCCAGTTGAAAAATCTCATTTCTTTTCTTTTCACCCCCCGAAAAACCTTCATTTACCGAACGATTTGCCAATTTAGCATCCAACTCTACCAAAGCCGATTTTTCGCGTACCATTTTCATGAAATCCTTGGCTGAAATAGGTTCTTCGCCTTTGTACTCACGAATTTCATTAAAAGCTGTTCGCAAGAAATTAATGTTCGAAACACCTGGGATTTCTACGGGATATTGAAAGGCCAAAAACAAACCTTCTCTCGCACGATCTTCCGTTGACAATTCCAATAAATCTTTTCCGTCAAAATCAACAGAGCCATCTGTCACTTCGTATTCTTCACGACCAGCCAAGATACTTGCCAAGGTACTTTTTCCTGCACCATTGGGTCCCATAATCGCATGAACTTCTCCTGCTTTCACTTCTAAATTCAAACCTTTCAGGATTTCTTTTCCGTCGATGTTTGCGTGTAAGTTGTTAATTTTTATCATCTTAAAAAATTCTTTCTATTCGAAGCTTGATTCTATTCCCCCTTTGAAGGGGGACAAAGGGGGATGATTCTAAAACTTAGCTTTACTAAGTCACCCCACTCATTCTCCCCTCAAGGGGAGAGGAAAAATCTTACTTCTACAATTATTTTATGTTTTTCAATCCTTTATTTTCAATCCGCAATCAATAATTCGTAATCCGCAATTCTTATTACCCAACCGAGCCCTCCAAACTAATCGCTAATAATTTCTGTGCTTCAACGGCAAACTCCATCGGTAATTGATTTAAAACTTCCTTACAATATCCGTT
>CAZHPL010000020.1:2127-22639 GCA_964534495.1 uncultured Lishizhenia sp. | reverse complement strand
ACTTTAATTTTAGACATATACAATAGTTTTTGTCTAACAAAAGTAGAATTTTTAAGCGTTTAGAGACACGAAAAACAGATTAAAAACGCTAAAAAGAAATAGATTTAAGATTCGAAAAAGACTCCTATGTCAACATTTAACGCAGAACCAAGAGCCGCAATTGTTGAAATAGTTGTATTGAGTTTTCCGCTTTCAATACGTGCAATCTGAACTTGTGATACAAGTGATTCTTCCGCCAATTGCTCTTGTGTAAATCCTTTTTCGGTTCGAATTCTACGAAGGTTTTTACCTACATTCTGAATGACTTGTTCATTACGAATTTTTTGCATGAGCAAATTTTACTTTTCATTTAGCTTATTTCAAATAACACAAATGTTATAATTATATAAAAAGCGATTGTTTTTATACAAAAAACACACAAAAACGAAAAAAAACATTCTCAAAAATGAAAACACTTGAACTTGCTAACAATATAAAAATGAGCTTTTCAACAAACACAACACTGCGTAGAAAACATGAATTTTGTGGTCTCTCTTTATTTTTATGATAGATAATAAATTTTGTGACCCAGTAATGGGAAAAACGGTATTGGTTACAGGTGAAAATGGTTATTTGGCATTAAGAACCATCACTAAACTATTACACTTAAACTATAAAGTGTGCATAACAGTAAGCTCAACAGAAAAAAAAGAGTTGCTCTTATGTAAAATAGCAAAAGAATGTCAAGACTTCTCTGAGATGGTGAACGTTTATATTATGCATTTTTGTTCGGATGATGATTGGTTTGTTGTGATGGAAAATGTGGATTATGTATTACATATTGGCACACTTTCCAGTAACAAAGAACAACAATTTGAAAAGGATAAACAGGAATCTTTTAAAAACGAAATGAGTAGGATGATACACTTTGCAGACGCAGCAGGTGTTAAAAGAGTCGTCTTGACATCTACTTATGAAATAGATGTAAATGCAAAACAGACACAAAAACACGGATTAGGTTTAGAAGCTCTTTTTGATAGAAAACTTAGTGCTTTTGGGACGTATCTGGAATCAAAATTAAATGCAGAAATTGAGTCGTGGAGTTATTTGACCAACTCAGCAAGTCAAATGGAAAAGTCTGTTTTTAAGTCTTATATGTAGTTTATTTCTTTCATTTGATTTCGATGTTACCTGCCTGTAGAGCAAAATAGATTTTGAGAAGAGTCAAATTACCACCACACACAATTTGTTTTTTTTAACACGCTAAGTATATGTGTCATTTGTACACTTTGAATGAATAAACTAGTTTTGCTTTTTTTATTAGATGGCATTTTACAATGGTGTGTTTAATACGCACACACAACCCACGCATTTTATCGAAGAGTTAATCGATGAAAATTATTTCTGTTTCTTATCATCAGGTCGAATAACCATTTTTGATGGTCAAGAAACAATCCACCTTGAAAAGGGTGATTATTACATTGCACGCAAGAATTTTCAGGTTCGTTATGCAGTTGAATCATATGACGGTGAGCCTTTTAAAGTTATTTCAATCCCTTATGAAAAGGAGTTTGTAATGCAATTCGATTTAGAGTTTGAACTAGAAGAAAGACCTGTTTGCTCGGGCTGTGCTTTGGTTAAATTAGAGGAACATGCTTTATTAAATTCCTTTATTCAAACCTTGAACACAGACGACAATGCTGCTTTTTTTGAGGATAAAATGTTTATGAATTTAAAACGTAAAGAGTTGTTGTTCATAATACTAAAAATGAATCCATGCATGAAAAAGATTTTCCTTAATTATGCTGACCCAGGAAAAATAGATATTGAAGCATTTATGTATCGAAACTTCAAGTTCAACATAAATATGGAAAAACTAGCTTTTTTATCAGGCAGAAGCTTATCCACATTTAAGCGCGATTTTGAGAAAAAATTTAATACAACTCCTGGTAACTGGATTCTTCAAAAACGACTCGAGGAAGCCTATTTCATGATTTCACAAAAGAAAATGAAACCAATAGATGTATACTTGGAAGTTGGATTTGAGGATTATTCACATTTTAGTTTTGTGTTTAAGAAATGGTTTAATGTAAACCCTTCACAAGTAAATAACATATTGGCATAACCATTTTCTTACGTAAATTTGAGAATGGATAACACTTTTTTAACCATTCGAACGTATGCGTATTCAATCGATGCGAATCTTGCGAAAACGGTTTTAGAAAATGAGGACATGGATTGTTTTCTTTTTGATGAACACATCAACTCTATTAATCCTTTATATGCAGTTGCTACTGGAGGAATTAAACTAAAAGTATATTCTGAAGACGCGGCAAAAGCGGATGAAATCTTAAAAGAGTGGGAAAACAAGCCAATACTTAACGAAAAAGATGAAGTCGTCTGCTGTCCAAAATGTGGTTCGCAACAGATTGAAACGGGTGAGCTAGGTGTTCATAGTTTTCGTGATTTAATCAGCTATTTATTCGCAGTAATAACAACTGTTTTTCCGCTTAAACTAAGTTACAAAAGACTTTGTAAAGATTGTGGAAAAAGGTTTTAACTATCCTCTTTTCGAAGTCATTTTCCAACCTAACCAAGCCATTGGAAAATAAGCCAATCCCAAATCGACAATGCTAAACCACAGCGGACCTGGAAGCGCAACAACCATCATCAAACCACCAATAAAGTTCAATCCACCAATAATGGCAATGAGTCCAAAACGCTTGTTTTGTGCTATAAATCCCGTCACAACAGCGCCAACTAATGTTCCCATGGCATGCGCTAAAAAAGGAAACAAAAAATGCTTGGGTTCAAACAGGTGAATACCAGCTTTTAGCCCTTCCATTGTTGTGTTGTCAATACCAGCAGGCGGAGGAATAATGTGTGAACTTAAGTTTATAAAAGCCATGTTTACAGCACCACCAATGAATAAGCCAGCAAGAACAGCCAGGATGTTTCGAAGAATTTTCATAACGCTAATATAGTTTTATTCTACAGCTTTTAAATAGGTTTGTGAAAGATCAATAATACCCGATCGAGAAACACTGATATCTCTTACACGAATATTTACCAAAATAAAAATATCCTGTGAAAACAACGGAATACAAGCCGCTTCATCAACGAGAATTTGATCGCAAGCATTTTGTAAAGCAATTCGTTTATCTGGGTTTTTCTCGATTTGCATTTGTTTAAAAAGTGCGTCAAATGTTTCATTTTGAAAACTATTAATGCTCCACATATCATTGTTTTTACTTCGAAAACCACTGTAAAACAAACCCAAATACGCCTCCGGATCAGGATAATCTGCTGTCCATCCAGACTTCCAAAAAACAACCTTACCCTCATTAATCAACCGATTTCGTTTTTGAATACTTGTGCTTTTTGTTGTTAAATGTAGACCGAGGTTTTTGTTAATTTGCGCTATACAATACTGACAATACTTATGAACGATTGAGGGCTGCGTGTTGGATACATATAACGAAAACGTTGGAAAACCTTTTCCGTTAGGATAGCCTGCCGCCGCAAGAAGTTCCTTTGCTTTTTTTATATCGTAGGTGAAATTAACTACATTTTTAGAATTGTATAATTCACTTTTTGGAACATAGCCATTATTGCTCAAATCCCCGTCCCCGTTAAGTATTTCATCTACAATCAAGGTTCTATTTATTGCTAATTGGAAAGCTTTTCTTACTCGCCAATCGTTGAAAGGTTTTACTTTACAGTTAAAGGAAAAGAAATTTATTTTAACTCCTTTTTGAAATAAAGTTCGATGCAATACATTTTTGCCCTTTTGTGCATCGCTTAGCGTTCCAAAAGCTTTTTCGAGTTTGTCAATAGGAAGCTCCATCAACAAGTCTGTTTTTCCAGAAGTAAAAAGTTTCATTTCGTTTTTAACAGACTTACTGCTTAACACGCAAACCTCACTTAAAAAAGGAAGTTGATTTCCGTATTTGTCTTTTCGCCAATAATTGTCATTCCTTGAAAACACAACCTTTTCTTTAGACCATGTTTGAAAACAAAACGGACCTGTACCAATCGGATGTTTTTCAATCATTTGCCCGTAATAATCAAATGCTTTTTTTGATAGAATCCCTAAATTGGGGTGCGTGAGTAATGATAAAAAATTGACGTATGGTCTATTCAAAGAAATCGAAACAGTTGAATCATTGAGGATTTTTATTCCGCTCACACCACTTGTGGGAAATGACTTTTTTGAATGGTTGTAAAATGCCTCAGAGCCCACAATTTTATCTCCCAGTACATTGTGCATTTGGTTTAGGGGATTCGCAGAACAAGCAAATTCCAACGAAAACTTTACGTCTTCAACCCGCAAAGGTTCTGCATCGCCATCAAAGCAAGCGTCTGTATGAAAAAAAACATTTTTACGGATAGTAAGCGTTATGGTTTTTCCGTCTTTACTGACCGCAAATTGCGAGGCCAAACATGGTTCAAGACTGTTTTTGGGTCCATTTTTCAACAAGGGCTCAAAGAGCATAGAAACAACTCTTTGCGCTGATGGTCGAATACTTTTCAATGGAAAAATCGAAGAAGAAACCGACTCAGCTACGTATGTAAACGTCCCTCCATAAACTTTTCCACCCTTTGCTTTTTTGTCCTGTAAAGAATCTTCACAAGCGCTTAGAAAAAGCAAAAAAGAAAGAAGAATGGACAATGATGTTTTAGCGCTCATGGTTTTGTATGGAGCATAAAAGTAAAGCTTTGTTTTTTTAAACACAAAAACATGCTCAAGGAACCCAAACGAAAGTAGAATCGATTTTTGTGTTTGTTTCAAAAAATAACACCTGCAAACCCATATTTTTTCGCATCTTTGATTATTCAATTTTTAAAACATGGAAAAAAGTCAACAGTATATTTTAGCGCACAAACAAGCGTTTTTGGACGAACTTTTTGATCTTTTGCGCATTCCCTCCGTTTCAGCTGATCCAGCTTATAAAAACGATGTGAAAGCGTGTGCTGAACAATTAGCAGAAGGATTGAAAAAAATAGGAATGGATGAGGTAGAAGTATGTGAAACCGCCGGTCATCCGATTGTTTACGGGGAGAAAATAGTGGACGCGAATTGGCCTACGGTTTTGGTTTACGGTCATTATGATGTGCAGCCTGCTGATCCCTTGGATTTATGGACAACGCCCGCTTTTGAACCTACTATCAAAACAACGGAAAAACATCCACAAGGAGCCATTTTTGCGCGTGGTGCTTGCGATGACAAAGGACAAATGTACATGCACGTAAAAGCAGTTGAAGCAATGCTTGCAAGTGGAGAATTGTGTTGCAATGTCAAATTTATGATTGAGGGCGAAGAAGAGGTGGGAAGTGAAAACCTGGCCATTTTCGTGAAAGAACAAAAAGAAAAACTAAAAGCAGATATCATTCTCGTTTCAGATACAGGAATGTTGGCGAACGACACGCCTTCTATCACAACAGGATTGCGTGGTTTGAGTTATGTGGAGGTTGAAGTTACAGGCCCAAATCGTGATTTGCACTCGGGTCTATACGGCGGATGCGTGGCTAATCCTATCAATGTATTAGCGCAAATGATAGCTTCTTTACATGACGAAAACGGAAAAATCACCATACCTGGTTTTTATGATAAAGTGGTGGATTTAACCGACGAAGAGCGCGCCGAAATGGCAAAAGCACCTTTTTCACACGAAGCGTATTGTCAAGCCTTGGACTTAAAAGACACGATGGGCGAGGCGGGATACTCTACGATGGAACGCGGGTCCATTCGTCCGACCTTAGATGTGAATGGAATTTGGGGTGGTTATACAGGTGAAGGTGCGAAAACCGTTATTGCGTCTAAAGCCTATGCAAAAATTTCGATGCGTTTGGTGCCGGATCAAGATCCAGAAGAAATCACCCAATTATTCAAACAACATTTTGAAGCGATTGCACCGAACGCAGTTCGAGTGGCAGTGAAACCCCATCACGGAGGCGAAGCAGCGGTAACTCCGATAGATTCCGTTGGATATAAAGCAGCGAGCTTGGCGTATGAAAAATCGTTTGGTAAAAAACCAATTCCAGTTCGCAGTGGTGGAAGTATTCCCATTGTTGCCATGTTTGAAAAAGAACTCGGTTTAAAAACCATTTTGATGGGATTTGGCTTAGACAGCGATGCGATTCATTCTCCGAACGAGCATTACGGCTTGTTTAATTACTTCAAAGGCATTGAGACGATTCCGTATTTCTACCATTATTTTAAAGAATTAAACGCATAAGAATGAAAAAAGTAATTGCGCTTTCATCGTTGGTTATCTTGGTGGCATGTGCCCCGTTTAAAGAACCAGAATTTAAAAGTTACGATGGTGTTGAAATGGGAAAAATGGATGGTGAAAAAATCAGTTTTACACTAAAATCTACTGTCGAAAACCCCAATTTTTATGCACTGAAAGTTAAGCCGTGTAAACTAGAAGTGTTTATTGACGGCAAGAAAATGGGTGATTTGTACCTCGACGAAAAATTAAAGTTAAAAGGCAAGCGCGAAACAACGATTGCTGCGCCCATGCACGTGGAATTAGAATCGGGTGCTTTAATGAAAATGATGGGTGTTGCCTTGAAAGATACCATTCATTTACAGCTAAAAGGCGACGTGAAAGGTGGTGTTTTGTTTATCTACAAAAGCGTGCCTGTGAACTACATGAAAAATGTGCCCACCAAAGGAATAAACCCCTTGGGAGGAATGAATCCATTTAACCGAAAAAACTAATATGCTTTCAGCAGACGCTTCAAAAAAACTCTTTTTACTGGATGCTTATGCCTTGATTTACAGGGCTTATTTTGCATTTGCTAAAAACCCACGTGTCAATTCAAAAGGTCAAAATACGTCGGCGGCTTTTGGTTTCACCAACGTGTTGATCGATGTTATCAAAAATGAAAAACCGACCCATTTAGCCGTGGTTTTCGATCCACCAGGCGGTTCAACGCACCGTCAGCAAGAGTTTGAAGCTTACAAAGCTCACCGGGAAGAAATGCCAGAAGACATTCGTTCGATGATTCAACCGATTAAACGCATTGTTGAAGCATTCAATGTGCCGATTGTTGAAGTGGCGGGTTTTGAAGCAGATGACGTGATTGGAACGATGGCTAAAATGGCTGAAAAACGCGGTTTTGTCACGTACATGATGACACCGGATAAGGATTACGGACAGTTGGTTTCGGAAACATCATTTATTTACAAACCGGGTAGGGGAGGGAATCCACCGGAAATTTTAGGTGTCAAAGAAGTCTGCGAAAAATTCGAAGTCGAACGACCGGAACAAGTGATTGATATTTTGGGACTTTGGGGCGATGCTTCGGATAACATTCCTGGGATTCCTGGCATTGGTGAAAAAACAGCTAAAACATTGATTGCTAAATACGGTTCAGTAGAAAACCTCATTGCCAATGCGGAAGATTTAAAAGGAAAGCAAAAAGAAAACGTCATCAATTTTGCAGAACAAGGTCGTGTTTCTAAAATGCTTGCGACAATTATCATCGATGTCGATGTGGAGTTCAACGAAGAACACTTAATCATGTGTGATGTGGACACCGAAAAAGTGAAGGAAATCTTTACAGAATTAGAGTTCCGAAATTTGACGCGTCGTGTGACAGGGGAGGAGATTGTCGTTACAGCCACACAAGGAACCGCACCAAAAGATACTGCACAATTGGATTTGTTTGGCATGCAAAGCATGATTGAGCCACAAGAACCCATTCCAACAGCTTCCTATAAAACCATTGTCACCGAGCGACCAAGTTATCATTTAATAACGACCCCTGACGAACGAAAGGAATTACTCGATTTGTTGTTGCAACACAGCCAAGTTTGCTTCGATACAGAAACCACAGACATTGAGGCGCTACACGCTGATTTAGTTGGCTTTTCCTTTTCGTATAAAGCAAGAGAAGCATTTTATGTGGCGGTTCCCAAGGATTTTGAAGAAGCGAAGAAAATTGTGCACGAATTCAAACCCTTTTTTGAAGACCCATCCATTGAGAAAATCGCTCACAACATCAAATACGATTTAAAAGTCTTGTCGCGCTATGACATCCAAGTTGCAGCACCGACGTTTGACACGATGATTGCGCACTACCTCATTAATCCCGAGGCGAAGCAAAGCATGGATTTTCTGGCAACGTATTATTTGAATTACATGCCTGTTTCCATCGAAACCTTGATTGGGAAAAAAGGAAAAGGCCAAGGAAATATGGGCGATTTGAAACCCGAAGAAATTTCTGATTATGCCTGTGAAGATGCCGATATTACGTTTCAGTTAAAACAAATTTTTGAGCCGGAAATTCAAAAACCACACCTCCACGATTTGTTTTACAAACTCGAAATGCCACTTGTCGAAGTGTTGAAAGACATGGAGCAAGAAGGAATAGCGATTGACGTTCCGGCCTTGAAAGATTACTCAGCGGAATTGGATACCACCTTGATTCAGTTGGAGAAAGACATTCGCGAAAGTGCTGGTATGGACTTTAATATCGATTCACCGAAACAGTTGGGCGATGTTTTATTTGAGCACCTGAAGATTTCTTCTAAGGCGAAAAAGACCAAAACAGGACAATATGCCACTTCGGAGGATATTTTGCAAAAACACGAGCACGATCATCCGATTATTCCGATGATTTTGGAATACCGCCAGTTGCGCAAATTGAAGAGTACGTATGTGGATCCGCTTCCAACGATGTGTGACCGAGTGGACGGACGTATTCACACGAATTTTATGCAAACCGTTACAGCAACCGGACGTTTGAGTTCCAACAATCCAAACTTGCAAAACATTCCGATTCGTTCCGCAAAAGGACGTGAAATTCGTCGAACCTTTGTGGCGCGAAGCAATGAGTATAAACTCATGGCGGTGGATTATTCCCAAATTGAGTTGCGCATTATTGCAGCTTTAAGTGGCGACCAAAACATGATTGATGCATTCCGTAACGGATTGGATATTCACGCGGCAACGGCAGCAAAAGTGTTTCATGTGGACATCAAAGACGTAACCCGCGACCAACGTAGTGCAGCGAAAGCGGTGAATTTTGGAATTATTTACGGTCAATCCGCCTTTGGTTTGGCCCAAAACTTAAGCATTTCCCGAACAGAAGCGAAGTCGATTATTGACAGTTATTTTGAGCAGTACGGAACGATTAAAACGTACATGGACAAAGTGATTGCACAAGCTCGCGAAGAAGGGTACGTGGAAACCATTATGAAACGCCGTCGTTATTTGCCCGATATCAATTCTGCTAATGCAGTTGTACGCGGTTATGCCGAGCGAAATGCCATCAACGCACCGATTCAGGGTTCCGCTGCGGACATTATCAAAATGGCGATGGTTGCCGTTCACAAGCAAATGGAAAAGGAAAACGTGAAATCCCACATGATTTTACAAGTACACGATGAATTAGTCTTTGACGTGCATGTTTCGGAAGAAATGCTCATGCAAGTTTTGGTAAAAGAAGCGATGGAAAACGCTGTGGATTTAGTTGTACCGATGGAAGTAGAGCTGAAACTAGCACAAAACTGGTTGGAGGCACATTAGGGCGTTCCCTCAACCAAAACTACCTCGTCCCTCCTCGTTTTCGTTGAGGTCGGGCTTTCCGTTATATCTCCGCCAAGTTTTGAAAAAAAACTTCGTCGGAGGATGCCACTGCAATCCCTAACGCGGAAAAAGTGGGAATGCTGAAAATTGAATTTCCTGAGCAGCTGTACAAGCAAAATTTGAGCGTTTTTGGTGTATATTTGGTTTGATAAAAAGCGCAACAAACTTTTTGCATAGAAAACTAAATATGGGATGCAAAACGAAAGTTTGTTATGGGTATGTTTAAGTAGTAGCAATTGAAATACTAAATGGAAATATCAAAATTAAATACTCTAAGTTCTATTCTTAGAAGATATAAATTGGCTCATCGAAGAATTAATGATGATGATGTTGAAATAGGTGGTGGTCATAATATTAAATATCTAAAGCGCTATTATTTTTATTTACCTCTCATTATCGGTATCGGTATCGTCCTCATTGGATTTCTTGCTGACTTTATATTTTTTAAGTTTTGCGGTGTTCCATTTTTTCTTTATGCAGTTTATGGAATCGTTCAAATAAATATTGCTATTAAGGAAAACCGCAACACTACAATTATTAGCAATGGTGAAATAAGAATATCAACGAACGATAAATCCAGTATGCTCAATTCTCATAATATCGAGAATTTCTTAATAAAAACAGAGCAATTAGATGATGAAATGAATCTCAGTAAAATAATTATTATAGATAAGGAAAAGAAAGAGCACATGTTCCTTGCTTTAATCGATGACGAATTACCAATTTTAGAAGAGAACATGAAGTTTATTAAAGATTTCATTAAAGCAAAAATAAATACCATTAACACACCTTTGGCGCAAGAGCCAGAATCTCGGTAACGAAACACGAATTAATTGAAAATAAAAGAACCTTAGAGCGCAACTAAAAACTAACTTTAAAAAATCGGCGCCTCCGCCATGAGTAAGAACGCTATTCCTAACTTTATACCAACCAAATATGCTAAAATTAGCCGGCAAGAAAACGTAAGAAATCCAACACGTCTCAAAAGCAAAGTCAATTTTAGGGTATTATACAAGTTGCCCCATCTGCAACAATTTTTTTGACTTCTTAAAAATGAGTTAAACACACATTAATTCTCTGCCCCAATCGATTGAATATACACCATCAACTGAGCGACTTGTTCTTTCGTGAATTGGCTTTTCTAAGCAATCATGCCTTTGTTGGGAATACCGTCAAAGATGCTTTTGTAGTTTGCTGAAAAGACCCAAAAGGGTAGATTATTCCTCCACAAATTCCAAAATATCACCAGGTTGACAATCGAGCGCTTTGCAAATTGACTCAAGCGTTGAAAAGCGAATGGCTTTTGCTTTACCCGTTTTTAGAATCGATAAATTCGAAAGTGTTAAATCAACTTTCTCGGAGAGCTCGTTTAATGACATTTTTCGTTTTGCCATCATCACGTCAAGATTTACAATGATCGGCATATTATATAGTTAAATCGCTTTCGCTTTGTAGCTCTAAACCTTTTTTGAAAAGTCGTGAAATGATGTATAATATGGAAGCCATCATCATAAATGCAGCTGCATCATTCCAGTATTCTTCAACAGAGCTTATGTCAAATTTAAAATGAGTTAGTTGCTTCGTATATTGATGGGCGACTAAGCTTACAATCGAAATAGCGAATGCTTCACCACTGATTTTTTCAATCAATTTAGCAATTTCAATAGTAAAAGGTTTCACTAGATTTAATAATGAGAAAATCTTTACTACCAAATAAAAAAGATACGCTTTTAGAACAGCCAAAGCTACTACAAAGCTCATTACGCCAACAAAGTGAATAAAATGATTTTGGTAGAGGTCATATAGATTTAGCCCTTTATAAAGCGAATGGGCCGCAACTGGTTTGAAAAGTGAAAAAATGAAATTAAAAAGTAGAGCCCCAGCTTCAACGCATAATCCTATAAATATTACCCAAGCCACAACATTTAATGTTTTTAGAATAAAGTCATCGTTTTTTTTCATCTTAATTCAGTTGTTTAGGGTCAAAAATAATAAATATTTATTGATAATCAATAAAAAAAGATTGAATAAAAACAAAAATTAAACCCTGCGTTTAATTTACTCTTGATTTTTATAGGGTGAAAAATTACTTTTTTATCGATTGAATATAGACCACCAATTGCGCGACTTGCTCTTTCGTAAATTGATTTTTCCAAGCAATCATGCCTTTGTTGGGAATACCGTCAAAGATACTTTTGTAGATTTCTTTCGAGCTTCCGCCGTACGTCCAATCCGTATCTCTTAAATCCGAACCGATGCTTTTGTTTGCTGAAAGAGAGTGACATACAATGCAGTTTTGTTGAAAGAGTTCTTTCCCAAGTTCTACTTGTTGCGTGTCGGTTATTGAAAACACAGGAATGCTGTCCTTTCTGATACTGTCTTCTATGCGAGCCCGATTTGAAACGTCAAGCATAATGGCAACCACGTTCTGTTTCGGCTTTTTTTCTGTACAGCTCACGAAGTAAATGAAGAGCAGAAAGAGTAAGGGAATGGGTGAGGGTTTCATAATATAAAGTGTTTTTCCTTCCATTCCTCCGCCAACAGGGCAAACACCACGTCATCTACCCATTCACCGTGAAGAAAGAGACTTTTCACAAAATGTGCTTCTTTTCGGAAACCTAGACTCGCTATTAATTTCAACGAAGGTTCATTTTCAGGATCTATTGAGGCCACAATGCGGTGCTTGTCCAAATCATGGACAAGGTAGTTGATGACGGCCTTTAAAGCTTCTGTTGCAAGACCTTTTCCGTGGCTTTCTTTCCGCAACGTATAACCAAGTTCAACTTGTTGTTTAGTGCCTTTTGCCTCCAAAAAATGCAAGCCAACATCACCTATCAAGGTTCCGCTTTCACGCTCGATAAGCACCAACTGAAACCAAGTTCCCGATTCGTTTATTTCCTTAGGTTGGCGCGCAATCATGGATTCTACTTCAGCAACGGTTTTCGGGCGATGCGTCAAATAGCGATTAATTTCAGGGTCAGAACGATAGGCGAAAATAGCCTCAATGTCTTCAGGCAAAACAGGACGAATGAACAGGCGTTGGGTGGTGAGCATTTTCTTATAAAATAGAGTCAAATTATAATTTATTCTTTTAGATTATAAACCTTTTAACCATTTATTTGCAGTAAGCACAGTTCCGTCATTGAGTTTTACTTCGTAAGTTTTTCCACTATATGAAGAATAAGATGCAATTTTTTCAATAAAATCAGCTTGTGTTTTAATATGATCCTTGTTTTGTTCCCATTTAGAGCGTAGATGATCTGCGGCTTCTTTAGGTGTGTAAGATGTTCCGTTTCTGATAAATAGCACATTCGACTGTTCAATTTTTATTAGCAAAGCTTCAATTTTTTTTGATTCGTCTTTCTGTTCAATTTTTGAAACCACATCAACTGATTTTATAACAAAAAACCCATAATCGTTGCCAATTAATAAGTTGACTAATTGCTTACATTCCAATGTATATTTTATTCCTCTTAAAGAAAAAGTTGCATGTTCAGCGTCGTGAATCGATTGGTCTAATAGCACGATTGAGTCTTCTTTTAAAGTTAAGTGAGTTTGTCCGAGCGTGATGTCGTCAATATAACAGTAAACGTTATTAGCATCTGACGGGATAAGCAATTGCGACCTTTGGTACAGCTTAAATTCAAATCCTGTTTTGGGATTCTTGAGTAAGTTTCTATACGTTTTTGTTTTTTGATTACTCATTTCACAGGCCGAAAGCAAGAATAATAAACATATATAAAACAGTCGATTCATTTTCGAATGTACATCTTTTTTAATTAATTTAATACCGCTTTTTAAGCAACTTCATTCCAAAACAACCTCTTGATTCGCTGTTTTTTGTTTTCTTCTTTCCCGATTAATGGAGAGATGTTGTTGCTGCCGTTCATAGTGGTTTAAGCCAATTGCAATTCTTCTAGCATTAATTTCTTGTAAATGAGCAGGATTTTCGTCCGTGTGCCAAACGTTATAATAATTAAAAACACCGTGTTTTCCCTTTCCCCATTTCGCTCTGAAATCGTTCAATGCGCCGAATTGATAAGCTGGTAAAAAACCGTTTTTCACATTGGAAAGCAAATTTTGGCTGTTGTCAGGACGTGGGTTGCTGAAATAATGAATAAGCATAATATACGCGTGTGTCTCACCTAAATTGGGTCCGTAAAACACAAAGTTTTTGTAATTGATACTTGAATCTTGAATGGTTTTTGGGAGACCAATTAAGCGCTCGCTAGGAAATGAATACGAATTTGTGATTTCTTGGATGCGTGCAAACTGTCGCTTGTTGTTGTTAAGCCATTGCCAAGCATAAACAGTATATCGGAAAAGAAAAAATCCGTTGTTGACCTTCTCCGTGCAAGCTTGATCGATTTCAATAAGACTATCGATTTCACTGCGAATAGTGTGATTTATTCCCTGCAAGTATTGGGCATGAAGATGTGGATAGTCAGTCATTATTTTTTCACAGTTTCCATATTCAAGCAGTTTGTTTGTGAGACCATTTGCGCGAATCATCCACGGATTTACACCTTGTAAAAAGGCCTTTTTAAGCCAAAGTGATGCCCGCAGTGAGTCTTTGTTTACGGCGCAAATTTGAAGTGCTTTGAAACAATGTTGGGCATAAATGAAAGAATAGTGCTCGTAAAGACTATCCAATCGCGAGCAACAGCTCATGTAATCTTGAGCGGAAAGGTCTTCGTCTATGCGATTCCATGTGTGATTATAGGCGAAATAATCTTGGCTCGAAGCATAAAAACCAAGTGAAATGGAAAATGAGAAAAGCAAGAAAGTGTTTAACAAGGATTTCGACAAAAGAGATAGATTTGGTGCTAATGTACAAGTTTTATCACAATCGTAATCTCTTCCACCTAGCAAGGGTTTTTTCGGAAAATTTTTTCTGCAATTCGGAAAATCCATCTAGTCTACTTACACCTGTGGTTGTAGTTTCGCGCGAAATAAATCGTATTATGAAACAAATTTTACTTTCTTTATCGCTAGGCGTAACTTTGACTTCTTTTTCACAAAATGCTTGTTTAAAGGACAGCACGTATTCTTTTTATAATAACGCTGCAATTGTCAATAATACTCCTATCATCACTCATTTTAAATCGTACAACGCAGCTCGTCAAATACTAGAGTCTATAGGATTAAACGACTTGCGCGACACAACTGCTAAAAACACTTATTTGTACAACAGCCAAAGCAAAGTGACAAAGTACTTATACCAAGATTACATTTCTGGTGCTTTTGTAAATTCATACGTTGAAGATTATACTTATCTAGCTGACACCTTGTTGTCTCAGTTGAAATCAGCATCTGTTTACAACGCATCGACCAATTCATGGACGTATGATTACGAAGAAAACCATACTTACAATGACCCAACGCATGTTAATCTACCAACCGTTGTGGAGAAGCGTTACTTAAATGCCTCTAGTGTTCAAACAAATGGAAATAAAACAATGAACACCTATAACTCAAACGGAAAACTGGCCAGTTATATTTACCAAGTTTGGGACAACAACACCTCTTCTTATGTAAATAGTTCAAACTATGTATACTCGTATAATTCATCGAATTTAAATGACACAACTTATGGGTATGGTTGGTTTAATAACTCTTGGATACCTATGTCAAAAAATGTTAGAATGTATAATTCTAATGGAA
Source organism: uncultured Lishizhenia sp. (assembly GCA_964534495.1). Lineage (GTDB taxonomy): Bacteria > Bacteroidota > Bacteroidia > Flavobacteriales_D > Crocinitomicaceae > UBA952. Next base: position 7,394 of record CAZHPL010000020.1, on the reverse strand, counting down.
AATTAACGCAAATAGACGGATACAATTATCCTGTATCATCTGGTTTAACGCTTCAAAATCGAACGATTTATTATTATGATGCTCAATCGAATTTAGATTCTTCACGTTATTATTCTTACAATGGAACAACGCTTGATTTGCAATATGTTGAGTACCATTTCCAAAACAACGCAGGACAAGACACGCTTGTTATTGGAAAGTCTGTTGCGAATGGTAGTTATGTAAATGCATCTCATGTTTCCTATTCATTCAACGCAGACAATTATCTAATTCACTCGCTTAATCAAAGCTGGGACGGAACAAATGCTGTTTGGGTATCTAATTCGAAGCAAGATATTTATTACGATTGCTTCAGTGTTGCTGGAGTTAATGATGTAGAAAGTGAAAAGTGGTCTGTTTATCCGAATCCATTTACAGATGCAATTACCATTGTTTCAGCAGAAAATGCGTTAGCTTCGATTATTAATCAGCAAGGGCAAGTGTTGCAAAGCTTTTTTGTTCATCAAGGTCAAAATCAAATGGAGTTAAGCAATCTTCCTGCTGGCACCTACTTCATTCAGTCTTCAACAGGAAAAGTTGAAAAGCTTGTAAAAAAATAGGCGATTTAAAACGCGTTTGCTTTTTTGGAAATAACCTTTGTTCAAATTGGGCAAAGGTTATTTTTTTGATTCGAACAAACGAAATGCATTTTCCAAACTTAATTTATCAATTTTTTTCATAGCAAACGGTCCTCTAAGATACTATTTTGAAGTGGTCTTTTTTCTTTTTCTTAGAATCAATTGACAAATCACGACTGTTCCAATTATTCCACTTAAATAGGAAGAAACATGTGCCCAACCATCGGCTAAAAACAAGCTGTGTTTTGTCTTATCTATTTGATTAGCAATATTTGGCAAAAGATAAATCGCGCCGCTTTCTGTTAAAAAGTAACCTAAACAACCAGCAAAAAAGGCTATCCCAAAAGCGACAAGCACGAACTTAAAAACAAGCACCATCACTTGTCTATAGGAAAGAGACTTGTTTTTTCCAAAATGGTTAAAGCTAGCGAATAACAATCCCATGGGAAGTGCCATCCACCACGTTGCAACAATTCCCCAAGTAAATGCTAGAACTACAGGTGATTCACTATCTATTATTTTCGGATGACCAATTGTAAAGTATTCCACACACAAATGCGCTGTAATCATGTCATGGATAATTCCATACATCAATTCAGTGATCAGTGTGCTTAGTGTTATTTTAAAAAAGGTCATTTTTGTATTCTACTCCCAATTATCCAAAAAAGCATCCAATTCTCTTCGGTCTTTTTTGGTGGGTTTGCCGTCCGTTTCGCGATATACGCGCTGTGCAGCTTGATAGGTTTTGAATTTTTCGATTTCTTCAGGTGTTGTCGTGTCGATGAGGTATTCTTTTACCAATGGTGCGCCCACACGTTTGTCTTGTAATCCAATCACTTTATAGGAAAATACAGCCGCGTTTTTGTGTACTTGAATCGTATCTCCGATTTTTACTTCGCGAGCAGGTTTGATGCTTTCACCGTTAACTTTGATTCTTCCCTTCGACAACAATTCGGTTGCCAAAGAGCGAGTTTTACAAAGACGAACAGCCCATAAATATTTATCCCAGCGCAATTTCATCACGTACTTTTTTGGGTAATGCAGCAAAAATGAGTTCATACGAATGTTGAATCAATTCGCGAAGCAACACATCGTCCACATCGTTGTTGAGTTGAACCGTATTCCAATGCGTTTTGTTCATGTGCCAACCGGGTAGAATTCCAGCGTAGCGCTCGCGTAAATCAATGGCTTTTTCTGGGTCGCATTTAAGATTTACAGATGCAAATTGCTCTACATCCGCCAAGGCGTACATTTTTCCACCTACTTTAAAAACTAAGGTTTGTTGGTCGAAAGGAAACGTTTCTTCTGTCCCCTTCAATTGCATGCAAAAGGAATAAAAGTCTTCGATGTTCATCTTTAGTGAATAGCAGGCGCAAAATCTTGGTGACCCAAGGCGTACAACATTTTTGTGTGATCTTTCAAGGCTCCTAAAAACGAACGGTAGGAGTGGTACGGTAAATTATACTCTTCCGCTGTTGCTTTCACGATTTCAGCAATTTTACGGTAGTGAATATGACAAACACCAGGAAATAAATGGTGTTCAACTTGATAATTCAAACCACCTACATACCAAGAAAATAAACGCGCTTTCGGGGCAAAATTTGCAGTGTTAAATAATTGGTTAACCGCCCAATCTGCTTGAATATTACCAGATGAATCAGGCATTGGATAATTTGAACTTGGTACAACGTGTGCCGGTTGGAAAATGATGCCCAAAATAAATCCAGCGATGAATTGCATGGTTAACATTCCCGCAAGTGTAATGTACCAACTAGCAGGACTAAAGACGAAGGGTAAAACGATAAAGATAGCAGCATAAAAGATTTTCCCCCAGATAATTGTAAAGATGTGTTTGCTATAACTTATACCTTGTCCTTCTACTAAACCCATTTTTTTGTAACGTGCAGCTTGTTTATAATCTTTAGAAATAAACCAAACCATCGTCATTAGTCCGTAGAAAAACCAAGCATACAAATGTTGGAAACGGTGAATAGAATAACGTTTTTTGTGCGGGGAAAAACGAAGAAAAATCGTTGGTGCATCAATGTCTTCGTCCATATCGGTTACATTCGTATACGTGTGGTGCAATACATTGTGCTGCATACGCCAATTCGCATCGTTCCCTCCCAAAAGTAAAAGCACTTTTCCTACAAAGGCATTCACTTTTTTGTTTTTAGAATATGCTCCGTGGTTCGCGTCGTGCATAACCGACAAACCGATACCTGCCATACCAGCACCCATGATTGTCCATAGAATAAAATACATCCAATTATGCATTCCTGGAACGAAAAGCAAACCAAAAGGGATAAGATACATGGATAACATCACAATGGTTTTGAAGATCATTGCATTGTTGGCGTGTTTGGAAATTTTGTTGTTTTTAAAGTAATCGTTTACGCGGATTTTCAGCGTTTTATAGAATTCAGAATTATGGTCTTTTGTAAAAGAGATTTTAGGTAGAGATGCCATTCGTAAGTATTAACGTGTTGAGTCAAAGGTACACACAAAGTTGTTGTACCCAATGAAATTAACCTAATTTGTTACAAAATACCCTTTTTAAGGGATGAGCTTATTCGATCAAACCTTGGAGTAAGCAGAATTTAAAGTAGGCTCCTTTTCGTTCTATTAGATCTGTGTGCGTGCCTCTTTCTATAATTTCACCTTTTGCAAGCACAATAATTTCGTCTGCTTTGCGAATGGTACTTAAACGATGTGCAATCACAAAAGAAGTTCTGTTTTCCATCAGTTTTTCCAAGGCTTCTTGCACCAAACGCTCGCTTTCTGTATCTAAAGCAGAGGTGGCCTCATCTAAAATGAGAATTTCAGGGTTTTTGTAAATCGCTCGTGCAATACTCAATCGTTGCTTTTGACCGCCCGAAAGTTTGTTGCCGCGTTCTCCGATATTGGTCTCATAGCCTTTATCCAATTCAGCAATGAATGTGGCTGCATTCGCAATACGCGCGGCTTCTTCGACTCGTACCAAATCCGGATTGGGGTCGCCAAAGGCTATGTTTTCAAGCACAGAAGCGTTAAATAGTATGGATTCTTGCGAAACAATACCAATTAACCCACGCAAATCCATGATTTTGTAGGAGCGAAGGTCAATACCATCTAATAAAATGTTACCTTCCGTCACGTCATAAAAACGGGGCAATAAATCCATCATGGTTGATTTTCCACTTCCAGATTCACCTACAATGGCCACCGTTTTTCCTTTTTCAACGCGTAAATCGATGCCTTTTAAAACCGGTTCCTGTTTGTACTGAAAGGAGACATTCTGAAACACAATTTCCTTTGAAAAAGAGTTGATAGCAATAGCGTTTGGTTCTTCTGTGATTTTCTCCTCTGCCCTCAGGACTTCGTTGATTCGGTCTTGTGACGCTTGCGCCTTCGACATATTCGCAATGTTGGTCGTCACGCTTTGAATGGGGCGTAATAATTGTGAAAAGACAATTACAAACGTCATGAATATTTCACCTGAAAGTGCGCCGTCTTTTGATTCAAGAATCATTTTACCTCCAAACCAAACCAAGGCCAACATCACGCCAGCACCCAGTGTTTCGTTTAATAAAGGCGATAAATCTCTTTTTCGGAAAGCACGCGTGATGAGTTTTTGATGTTGTAAATTGATGCCTTGAAAGGTTTTGAAAAACCACGGAATCGCATTAAACGCTTTAATAATGCGAATTCCACCCAGGCCTTCTTCCATTGTAGAGAACAAATAACCCATTTGCTGTTGCCCTTTTACTGCTGTTCGTTTCAGACTTTTTCCGATACGAGAAATCACAAATGCAGAAATCGGAAGTAGGATAAAAGAAAGTAAAGTGAGTTGTGGACTCAAATAAATCAAGGAAACAATATTGATAATGATCGCTATCGGTTCGCGGAAAATGAGTTCTAATAAACTGACAACTGCTACTTCAATTTCTCCGACGTCACTGTTCATGCGTGCCATTAAATCACCTTTTCGCTCATCAGAGTAATAGGATAGGGGCAAGGTCAATGCTTTATGAAACAAAGCGTCGCGGATATCACGCACAACTGCCATTCGCAATTCCGATTGATACCAAACAGCACCGTAGCGAAAAACGTTTTTCAATAAGAAAGCCGCGAAAACCGTTAAGCAAACAAACAACAATGCGTTTTTCGGATCGTGACGCACCAATTGATACATTTCGTAATTGTAGCTTTCTTTTAAGTAGGTAAAAAAGGATAAAATCGAATCAGGAGCATGCGGTGCTTTCACTACTTGCATTTCTTCGGGTTTACGAAAAATGAGTTGCAAAACCGGGATAAACAAGAGCAAAGACAAGAGATTGAATATCACATACAGTAAATTACATAGCACCACCAAAAGCGCTTTTCCCTTGTACTTGAAAGTGTAATGATATATTTCTCGATAATACGTTAGCACCGTGCAAAGATACATTTTGTCAAAGGTTTAAACAGAAAGGCGTCAACTTTCTTACCTTTGCACTTATGAGTTCAATCCGTCAAAATAAAATCGAAGCTGTAATACAAGCGGAGTTATCTGTTTTTTTTCAACGCCACAGTGCAGAAATATGTTTAGGTTCCATGGTTACTGTAACAGTTGTTCGCATCACCTCTGACTTGTCGTTAGCAAAGTGTTATTTGAGCTTTTTTGCGGGT
>CAZHPL010000020.1:0-2117 GCA_964534495.1 uncultured Lishizhenia sp. | reverse complement strand
GATAAAACAGCAGTTTTAGAAAACATTAAGTTGAATCAAGGAAAAATCAAAAAAGAAGTGGGTAACCGCTTGAAAAACATGCGTAAAATTCCTGAGTTGATGTTCTACATTGACGATTCATTGGATTATGCTATGAAGATTGATGAACTTTTGAAAAAGAAATAACATCAACGTTCCTTTTTACATAGCGCGCAAGTATATCCGTTCGGGTAAAAAGAAAAACATCATTACCCTTATTTCGCGCATTTCAACCGTAGGTGTTTTTGTCATAACAGCTGCCTTGGTCATTATTTTATCGGCCTTCAATGGCATCGAAAAAATGATCGAAAACATGTACAGTGAATTTGATCCTGACATCACCATTACAGCAGCTAACCGCAAATCGTTTCATGAACGTGAATTGGATTGGAAAAAATTGGCAGAAATAAAAGAAATACAATCTTTTGCGAAAGCAGTAGAAGAAATTGTCGTCTTGCGCCACGAAAAAAAATGGGTCAACGCAACATTAATAGGTGTAGAACCGGTTTTTCTAAAAAATATTCAAATTGATAAACATTTACTGGCAGGTGAACCCGCTTTTCAAACGCCTGAAGCCAGTTATGGAATCATCGGTATTGAGTTGCTCCAAAAATTAGACGCTACGATACAATCTTTGGACGAACCAGAAAACGTGGTGATTTATGCGCCTAAGAAAAACATCCGGATTCGCTTAGGGAAATCACCATTTTATGCAGAACACGTTTTTTTGTCGGCAACGATGAATTATAACCGCGAAGTAAACGAAGATAAGTTCTTATGGCCACTCGACGCCACCCGCAATTTATTACAAGAACCCGATTTGTTAACGCATGTGTATGTGAATGTGGCACAGGGCATTTCCAATCAGCAAGCAAAGGAAAAAATTCAGCAAACTTTGGGAAATAATTTTGCAGTCAAAACGAATTACGAAAAAAACGAATTGATTTTTCAAACCAGTAAAAGTGAGCGAATGGTCGTTGTGGTCATCATGATTTTTATTTTCATTTTGGCCTCGTTCAATTTAGTTGCTTCCTTGACCATGTTGTATATTGAAAAGAAAGACAATATCAATACGTTGCGCAGCATGGGCTTAAGTGAAAAAGGAATTTTCCGCATATTCTTTTTCGAAGGCTTGTTGATTTCCGGAATTGGGATTGTAGCGGGTCTTGCGCTTGGTTATTTAATCTGTGGTTTACAACTGCTTTTTGGTTGGGTAGTCATACCTGGCCCCAATATTCCTTTCCCGATGAAAATTGCTTTTTCTGACTTTTTATTAGTGGTGTGTTCGGTAAGTGCATTAAGTGTGCTTTTCTCTTGGTTTCCAACGAAAATCCTATTAACACAGCAAAGAGGAAAAGAATAATAAGTCTTGTCTTAAAATTCTTTAACAATTCAAAAAATATGCGCTATATTTGCGCCCAAATTAAAATAGGCGTTAAATGTCATCTATCAAAGGAAAAATCTCACAAGTTATCGGTCCTGTTGTGGACGTTCGTTTTGAAAGAGGTGTTGCTCTTCCAAACATTTATGATGCGTTAGAAGTTCGCAAAGCGGATGGTTCGCGAGTTGTTTTGGAAGTTCAGTCACACGTTGGTGAAAATGCTGTTCGTGCCATTTCGATGGACTCAACGGACGGTTTTACTCGTGGAACAGAAGTGGTTTCAACGGGATCATCTATTAAAGTTCCAACCGGAGACGGAATTAAAGGAAGATTGTTCAACGTGGTAGGTGAAGCTATCGACGGTATCGGTTCAGTTGATAATTCGAATGGTTTGCCGATTCACCGTGAGTCGCCTAAATTTGATCAGTTGTCAACTGCAACAGAAGTACTTTTTACAGGAATTAAAGTAATTGACTTGATTGATCCGTATGCAAAAGGGGGTAAAGTTGGGATTTTCGGCAGCGACGGAGTAGGAAAAACAGTATTGATTCAGGAATTGATTAACAACATCGCAAAAGGTCACGGTGGTCTTTCTGTATTCGCAGGAGTAGGAGAGCGTACACGTGAAGGAAACGACTTGTTGCGTGAGATGTTGGAATCAGGAATTATCAAATATGGAGATGATTTCATGCACTATATGGAAAATGGAGGATGGGAT
>CAZHPL010000019.1:5391-22745 GCA_964534495.1 uncultured Lishizhenia sp. | reverse complement strand
CTATTCTCTACGATGCTTTTGTGCATGCGAGTATACGTGACGGTATTCGATTATCGTTTGCAAAAGCAATAGCATTTCATCACAATAACCTTTTGGATTTAGAAGCTAAACTACAAAAAGCGGAGGGTACTGTTTATGTTGCCGTAGAAAGCTTGTATTCGATGGACGGTGACAAAGCACCACTTGTTGAAATGGTTAAAATCATAAAGAAGTTCAATGCGTATCTTATTGTCGACGAGGCGCATGCTTGCGGTGTTTACGGAAAAGAGGGCAGAGGTTTGGTGGATACATTCGATATAAAAGATGACATATTTATTCGAATTGCAACTTTTGGAAAAGCATGGGGATTTCATGGCGCAGCTGTTCTTTCTTCTGAAAATGTAAAAAATTATTTGATCAATTTCGCACGTTCATTTATCTATACTACCGCACTTCCACCCCAAGATTATGATACGATAAATCAAATTTGTTCTCAAACGGATTGGGAAAATCGAAAGGAAAAATTACACGAAAACATTCGCTTTTTTCGATCAAAATGTACACACGTTTCTCCCTCCAATGAAGATTCACCCATTCAAATTCTTCGATTTCCCAAAGACAGATTAAAGCTAGTAATACACGCATTAGAACAAAAGGGAATAATGACTAAAGCTATTTTTCCACCAACTGTACCTGAGGGAAATGAGTGCATTCGATTGTGTATTCATGCCTTTAATTCGCCTGAAGAAATCAGCCTTTTATGTGAAACGTTGATGCAGTTTTGAGATTATCTTAGGTTAATATTCTGCAAAATCAGCTTTCAGATAAAACAAGAAGTGTTTTCGAACGTTTATTTTTTATTCCTTTGTAATAACATGGCAAAAGAAACCCTGAATTTGGTCCATATTAAAGTGGAAACGTTCTACCGCGACGATTTGTCGGACGCTGAAAAGGATAGCTATGTGTACAATTACAAGATTACCATCGAAAACAGAGGAAGCAATAAAGTTCAACTTTTAAAACGTTATTGGAAAATAGAGCACCTAGGTCAGGGCGCATCATTAGTGAGTGGAGATGGTGTCATCGGTCAGCAACCTGTTTTATCACACAACGAAACATTTACGTATGTGAGTGGCTGCCAAATGCAAGCTCCCATTGGACGCATGAGTGGGTTTTATACTTTTCAAGATGTGGATTCAGAAGAGGTGTTTGCGGTGAAAATCCCGCCTTTCAAATTGATTTTTCCTCCGATATTGAATTAATCACATCACCACGTGAATCACCTTCTTCGTCTCGAAGAAATCCTCTGTGTAAACTTCATTCAAAAGGAATTCTTTGTATTTCTGCTTAACGCTACTCATTTCTTCTGACAAATCACCACCTTTTAAATAGAGTATTCCATTTTTACGTTCGTGGTTGGATTTACTTTTGATTTTACCTTTTACCCAAACTAAAAAATCAGGCATACGAGTAACTGCGCGACTCACAACGAAATCAAATTTACCTTCCACATCTTCAGCACGGCAATGAATGCCTTTTACATTTGATAACGCAAGTGACTTTGCAACCTCATTAACAACTTTGATTTTCTTTCCGATTGAATCCACCAATGTGAAATTTGATTCAGGGAAAAGTATCGCCAATGGAATACCTGGAAATCCACCACCTGTTCCAACGTCTAAAATCTCACTTCCTGCATTGAAAGCTTGAATCTTCGCGATTCCTAATGAATGCAAAACATGACGTTCGTAGAAGTTTTCAGTATCTTTTCTTGAAATGACATTAATTTGATCATTCCAAAATTTATATAATGCTTCCAATGCTTCCAATTGCTTGATTTGCGTTGGAGTTAAATTCGGGAAATAATGAAGAATCGTTTTCACTAAATGGTATCTTTCGTTTTGTCCATCATGGCTGCTAAGAAATCACGTGCTCTAAATAATTGCGCCTTCACGGTTCCTAATGGCAAGTTCATTTCTTCTGCGATTTCCTCGTAACTCATTTCTTCAAAGTATCGCTTTTCAACCAATTCGCGGTACTTTGGCTTTAATTTGCTTACCAATAAACGCATGTGAACCACTCGTTGCCCCTGCATGATTGTTTCTTCTGGATTAAGTGTACCTGATTTCGCATCCACATGCAAGCGCTCACCTTCCTCCGTCATGATTCCTGCATCCATTGAGGTAACTTGAATTCTTTTCTTACGGATAAAATCAATACTGTTATTGGAAGCAATTTTAAAAAGCCATGTACTAAAAGCAAAACTAGGTGAATATTGATCCAAACGATTAAAGGCTTTTCCAAAAGCTTCGATGGTTAAATCATCCGCATCATCGGGATTTTTTACCATTTTCAACATCATGAAGTAAATGGACTCACGGTAACGATCCATTAATTCGGCATAGGCAGATTGTTTTCCAGCACGTGCTAGTTCTACAAGCTTTAAATCCTGTTTTGCCTTATCCGACAAATGTTCGTTCTCTACCATCGGCTTTTATTTTGACGTTCAGACACGTAATACAGTATTGGAATAACGATTGCATAAAACACATCCCAAAACGGTAAAAAGCGCACAAAACTCCTCTCGTTCAATTTGTATAAACACCGACCTTGTATCCACCATTTGACGCAAATCACAAATAGTAAAATCCCTGCACTGAGAGGAATGTAGCTTACTTTCCAGCACAAAGGAATGAAACAAATCCACATCATTAGGAGCGTGACGGGATATATTCCTAACAATGCTTTTTTGATAAAGCGATATTTTGTCGAAGTGGAGTAGTGTCTAGATTTTTGGAGCATCCAACGTTTCCAATTAGGAGCAGCTGGCGAAAAACAAAAAGATTCAGGTTCGATTTGAATGGTGTAATTGTTATTATGCGCTGCCTCTTGAATAAATAGGTCGTCATCACCCGAAGGCAACGAGTAGTGCGACTTAAATCCTTGTACGGCATTAAACACATTTTTGGTGTATGCCATATTTCTCCCAACTCCCATGTAAGGCAAGCGACTCAGCGCCATTGAAAAATAACTCACGCCAATCCATGCAGCGTCAAAACGTATCAGGCGATTGACAAATCCTTTTGTTTTATGAAACGGACCATAGCCCATTACAATTTGTTTTTCGTTACTGAAACGGGATGCCATGTGAAATAGCCACTTGTTACTCGTAGGTCGACAATCGGCATCGGTTAAAACAAAATGTTCGTATTTAGCTGCTTTAATGCCAAGTGTAATGGGTAGTTTTTTGCCGGGACGTAAGTGTTTATTTTTACCCAACTCTACGACTTTTAAATTCGGAAATTGATGACAAAATGCGGTTAAGAGCCAACTACTATCATCGATGCTTTGGTTATTGACTACAATCACCTCGAAATTAGGATAATCTTGTTCCAAAATTAAAGGCAAGTTCTCGTACAAATTATCCGATTCATTTCTTGCCGCAATAATGACAGAAACAGGTGGAAGGTATTGCGCATTGGTTTCTCGCTTTTTATAAAATGCCAAACGACTGTGAATGATAAGCACATACAACAATTGCAAACCCGCAAATGAGCAGAACACAATAAAAAGAACGTTGAACGTTATATCCTTGAAGTCGGGAAACCAAACCATTTCACACTTTGTTTGCAAAGATGATGGGAGAAATTAAATACACGTATCTTTGCACCATCTATTTTTCAACATTTTTATGCACTTTGATTTAATTGCAAACGATTCTGGTAGTAAAGCAAGAGCCGGAATTTTACATACAGATCACGGAATGATCGAAACGCCCATCTTTATGCCGGTTGGTACACAAGGTTCAGTGAAGGGCGTTCATCAACAAGAATTAAGAGACGATATAAACGCTCAAATTATTTTGGGGAACACCTATCACTTGTTTTTGCGACCGGGAACAGAAGTTTTAGAAGCAGCAGGTGGTTTGCATCAGTTTATTGGTTGGGAAAGACCCATTTTGACAGACAGTGGCGGTTACCAAGTGTATTCCATGTCGGGTTCACGAAAAATCACTGAGGAAGGTGTGAAATTTCAATCACATGTTGATGGAAGCTATCATGTTTTTACACCTGAAAGAGCTATCGATATTCAACGTTCGATTGGAGCTGATATTATCATGGCTTTTGATGAATGCACGCCTTACCCGTGTGAATATGGATATGCAAAACGTTCGATGCACATGACACATCGTTGGTTAAAGCGTTGTTTTGAACAAATGGAGCGAACAGAACCGAAATACGGTCATCAACAAGCGTTATTTCCAATTGTGCAAGGTTCCGTTTTTCCAGATTTACGAAAAGAAAGTGCTGAAACCATTGCTTCGTATGATTCTGTTGGTTGTGCTATCGGAGGTCTTTCAGTTGGTGAACCGGATGAGGATATGTATGCAATGACAGAAATGGTTTGTGATATTTTACCGAAGGAAAAACCACGCTATTTGATGGGAGTTGGAACGCCGGTAAATATTTTGGAAGGTATTTCACAAGGTGTTGACATGTTTGATTGCGTAATGCCAAGCCGAAATGCACGTCACGGAATGTTATTTACATGGGAAGGAACTATCAATATCAAAAATGAAAAATGGGCGAAAGATTTCTCACCGATTGATGCGAATAGTCCTTGTTGGGCGGATCAAGTATATTCCAAAGCGTATTTGCGACATTTGATTAAAACGGGTGAGAATTTGGGAATACAAATCGCTACGATACACAATTTGGCTTTTTATTTACGTTTAGTTAAAACGGCTAGAGAAAAAATTCTTGATGGAACGTTTGTTACTTGGAAAAATGAAGTTGTAAAAAAATTAGGTCAACGTATTTAAAGTGTTATCCATTCTCGATAAATATATCATTCGCAAGTTTCTGACAACTTTTTTCTTTATGTCAGGAATCATCATGCTGTTTGCAATGGTGTTTGATATTTCCGAGAAATTAAGTGATTTTATCTCCAACAAAGCGCCGATATCAGGAATATTATTTGATTACTACTTGAATTTCATGTTGTTCTACGGCAATATGTTTTCATCCATGATCATCTTTATTTCAGTCATTTGGTTTACGGCTAAATTGGCTCAAGACACTGAAATTGTACCAATGTGGTTCAGTGGAAAACCCATTACACGCTTCATGCGACCGTATATCATTGGCGCGACTATTTTAATGGTTATATCCCTTGTTTTAAATCATTTTATTATTCCACGAGCAAACAAGGTGCGTTTGGATTTTGAAGAGAAATACTACCGAGATGCCTTGTTGGTAGAAGATTATCACGCCGATTATCCGGGTAATCAAACAGTATATTTTTCCAATTATTCCAATAATGAAACGCAAATCAACGACTTCACTTTGCAACGTTGGAACGATAGTAATCAACCGGTTTATTTTTTAAAAGCGCGAAGTGCAACCAATGTTCCGGGAACCAAAAAATGGCATTTGAAAGATTATTTTGAGAAAAGAATCGACTTTCCAAAAGAAGAAATTCATCATGGCGCTTCGAAGGACACGGTGTTCAATTTTAGCATTGACGAAATGGCACAGCGAGAAAACTTAGCCGAATCGATGACGTTTACTGAATTGCGAGCCTTGATTGCTAGAGAAAAATTGAAAGGTTCGTCGATGGTTCCCTTTTATGAAATCGAATTACATCAACGCACATCTTATCCTTTTGCGGCTTACATTTTGACCATCATTGGCGTTTCTGTTTCTTCGCAAAAGAAAAGAGGTGGCATTGGAATGAACATTGCAATCGGGCTGTTTTTTGTCTTTATCTATATTTTTGCCATGAAGATGATGACAGTTGCCTCACTCAATGTGGGTTTTCCTTCCATTGTAGCCGTATGGGTGCCCAATATTTTGTTCAGCATCGTTGCTTTTTTCATGTATAGATTTGCCCAAAAATGAGTAAACTAATTGTTGTTTTATCCTTGTTGTTGTTTTTGCAAAATGCTTCATGGTCACAAGTAGTGAACATTGAAAACCGACGAATTTATGATGATACATCTGGAATTAGTGGGTCCATATCGGCAAGTTTTAGCGCAATGCGAAACAAAGACTTATTGATTTCTTCCACAATTCGACCATTGATTCAATACAAAACACCCAAACATTACTATTTACTTTTAGGCGATTGGTCGTATTCGAAAAGCTCCAATAACACGTATTCGAATGCAGGAATGTTACATTTTCGCTATGCCTATCGAATTGGTTTTCTTCAGAAAAAACAAAAGAATCCATGGAAATGGGAATCGTACACGCAAGTTCAATACAATCAATTGTTGCGGCAAAAAATGCGTGCACTTTTAGGAACTGGCTTACGCTGGAAAATGGTCGATAACAAGATTGTTCGTGTTTTTATTGGAACCTCTGTCTTTTACGAACATGAAATTTTATTGAATGATGCTGTCAATAAGAATTTTAGGTCCAGTACTTATTTATCCTGGTTTTTCAATTGGAAAGGCAAATGGAGTTTTTCAGGAACAAATTACTTTCAACCACGCTTGGATTTATTCAATGATAACCGTTTCATGGGGCAGTATGCCATCACTTATAAATTGAGAAAAAATATTGGTTTGCGTTGGGATGCGAATGTTTTTTATGATTCCCGACCTGCAGATAATGTAATTAATACAGTGTACAATACCACATTCGGTATTCAAATTGGCTTGATGGATAATTGATCATTTTTATTGATTTATTTTATTTAAATCTTATCCAAAAAATATACGTTTTCATCTTCAACTACCTCGCTGTTGGGAAAAAGGGCTTGTGCTTCAGCGGTGTGAGATTCGGTTTCTCCGTAACGTGAAGATAAATGACCGAGTAATAGTTTTTTTACACCTGCCTTCTCTGCAATTTGCGCCGCTTGTGCGGCTGTGGAATGAAAAGTTGCTTTCGCTCGGTCTTTTTGTGAACTTAAAAAAGTCGCTTCGTGATATAATAAAGTGCTGCCTGCAATGTATTCAGGTAATTTTTCGAAGGGTGCTGTGTCTGAACAATAAGTATAGCTATATGATGGGCGTGGAGGAAAGGTAAAGTCTTCGAAATCCAATACTTCTCCATTTTCCAATAGAATATTTTCGCCTTTTTTTAGTCGGTGTAAATGCTCTATTTTAATCAAAGGATTTTCTTGGATTGCATCTGAGTCCAAACGGTATTCTTTTAGTTTTTCCTTGATTTGAAAGCCACAAGTCGGTATTCGATGCCGCAAAGGAAAACTATAGATTTCGATTAAATTGTCTTCAAATACAAGGTTCTTATCTTTAAACGAAAGCGGCACAAAACGTAAATCAAACGAAAGTTTATAGCCGCCATACTCCAACATCGAACGCAAAATCATTTCTAATGCGGGATCAGCATAAATGGTGACACCTTGATTACGGCCTAATAAGTGCATTGTACTTAACAATCCTGGTAAACCAAAATAATGGTCACCGTGTAAGTGGGAAATGAGGATATGTGTGATTTTTTGAAACTTTACGCCTGTTTTGCGAAGTTGCATTTGTGTTCCTTCGCCACAATCAATTAAGATATAACGGTTGTTGCATTCAATAAATTGTGAACTTGGGGCACGTCTTAAAGTCGGAAGAGCAGCGCCACTTCCAAGAATGGTTACGCTAAAACTCACGCTTCAATTGTACTGAGAGCTTCGGTTATGTTTTCGCAAATCGTTAGGACCTTGTCTAGTTGAGCGATTTCTATCATTTTCTTGACATTGGCTTGCAAACCACAAATCGCAAAGGAACCGTTGGTGTCTTTACAAAGTCGATTAGCAATAAGGATGGCACTTAAACCCGTTGAGTCACAATATTTGGTTTTTGTCAAGTCCAAAATCATTTGGTTACAACCATTTTTGTTTTCATGTAGGAATTGCGCTTTCAATTCAGGAGCGTTTGAAGCATCCAATTTATCCACATGTGATTGTACCACGACAATATTACCATTCTGTTCGGTCAAGAATTTCATAACCCGTTTTTTTTCAAATGTAAAAAAAATCAACGTTCAATTTTAGAAGCGAGCAAATAAATTACTGCCATTCGAACGGCAAGTAGTTTATTCGATTATTTCAATTCCGAATTGCTTCCTAAGTTTTAGTATTATTTCAGCCCTATATTTTATACAATGAGCAATAGTATTTAGTTTGAAAACAAAAAGAAAATAATACTGTCAAAGTATTACTGCAATTATGGATTTTGTTTAAAGTATTTGATGTTAAAATTTTGATTTGTAGCCTGAACGACTAAAAAGGAAATTCTTTTTTCGTACTAGATTTAAATTATTTTCGTTTGAATACTCTGATAATTGTTAAATAAAATATCAAAAGATGTGATTTTTGCAAGTTTTGATAATTTGTTGAAACCAAAAAGAATTTCAACGCTCAATCTTCGAAGCGAGCAAATAAATTACTGCCATTCGAACGGCAACGCCATTTTCAACTTGTTGTAAAATAATACTTTGCTTGGAATCTGCAACGTCACTAGTGATTTCAACTCCTCGATTGATAGGGCCTGGGTGCATCACCACAATTTCTTTTGACAGGCTATTCAATATTTCTTTATTCAAGCCAAACTGCATCGAATATTCACGTAAAGATGGGAAATACTTGATGTCTTGACGCTCTAATTGTATGCGTAACATGTTTGCTACATCGCACCATTCCAATGCTTCAAGTAAATTATGTGACACTTTTACTCCCAATTCATAGACATGTTTAGGAATAAGTGTTGTAGGACCACAAACCATGACATCAGCGCCCAATTTCTGTAAACAATAAATATTGGAAAGTGCTACTCTTGAATGTAGAATATCACCAACGATTACCACTTTTTTTCCAGTTACACTGCCTAATTTCTCTCGAATAGAATACGCGTCCAATAAGGCTTGTGTGGGGTGCTCATGCGTTCCATCTCCTGCATTTACTACACGTGCTTTTATTTTTTGAGAAAGAAATTTTGCCGCGCCAGGATTAGGATGTCGCATCACAACCATGTCCACTTTCATGGAAAGAATATTGTTGACGGTGTCGATTAAGGTTTCTCCTTTTTTAACGGAACTCCCAGAAGCAGAAAAGTTAACCACATCCGCTGAAAGTCGTTTTTCGGCAAGTTCAAAGGATAATCGAGTGCGTGTTGAATTTTCGAAAAAGATATTAGCAATCGTAATATCGCGAAGAGAAGGAACTTTTTTAATCGGGCGATTGATAACCTCTTTGAAACTATCGGCTGTTTTGAAAATCAATTCAATGTCCTCTTTCGTGAGGTCTTTAATGCCGGTGAGGTGGTCAACGCTTAAATTATCCATTGCTTTCTTTTGTGAATAATACTACTTTATCTTCTCCTTCAATTTGTTTCCATTCAACGGATACTTTTTCGGATCGAAGTGTGTCAATTGCTTTTCCAACATAATCCGCTTGTATCGGTAAATCTCGTGTAAATCTTCTATCAATCAAGACGAGTAACTCTACTTTCGCAGGTCGTCCGAACGTTAATAGTGCATCCAAACCTGAACGAATGGTTCTACCTGTGTATAGAACGTCGTCTATCAGCACCACTTTTTTGTTTTCAATACTGAAATCGATATTCGTAATGCTCGGGATGATGGCTTTTTCTCTTCTGCGGAAATCATCTCGGAAGAAAGTAATGTCCAAGTTGCCACAAATGACGGAATGTTGAAGAATTTCTTCTAGAATCACTTTTAGTTTACTGACCACATGAATACCACGTGGTTGCAAACCCACTAAAACTGTATCCGAAAAATCACCGTGAGATTCAATCAATTCATGGGAAAGCCTTTTTAAGGTTAGTTGCAATTGTTTCTCATTCAGAATAACCTGCTTTTCCATTAAAGCAAAGATAATGGATTTTTTTGCTTTAAAATACGTTTACAAAACAATATCTGACAATAAAAAGAAGCTTCCGGTTACCCAAAGTGCGTCGTTTTCATTCAACTGATTTTTTAGTGTCTCAATCGCAAGGTTTACATCTTCAAAAACAGCTTGAATTTGCTTGTTTTCTTTTTGAAGTGCTTCAAAGTCCGCTTTCGTTTTGCTGCGAGGGTTGGAAAATGTACACAGATTCAATCGTACGTCTTTCGGAAATAATTGAAAAATCTCTTCACAGTTTTTATCATTGGAAGCGCCATATAGAATGTATAACTGACCTTCGTTTTTTGGTAAAGCATTTAAGGTTGCCTTTATTCCATCTTCATTGTGAGAAGCATCTAGCCAAATCGTAGGCTTTATTTGAATGAGTTGCAAACGACCAAACAATCCTGTGTTTCGATGTAGATTTTCGAGCGCTTTGTTCAGTGTTTCCTCAGTGATTTCTATACCCAATAATTGCATGGCAACCAATGCTGTTTTTAGATTGGCTTGATGATAGTAGGGGAGATGAGGTGGAATTTGTAAATCTATTTTTTCATCTTCAGCAAAATACAAACGTGCTTCTTCCACAATTGCTTTTTCACTAAAAACGTTTTCTATTTCGCTTTGTCGTTGACCAATTAGAACTGGGACATTTTTTTTAATGATACCCGCTTTTTCACCTGCTATTTCGGGAAGTGTTTCACCTAAAAACTGTTGATGATCAATACCAATTCGTGTAATAATCGATAAAACGGGTAAAACGGTATTTGTTGCATCTAATCTTCCACCAAGGCCTGTTTCCAAAACAACGTAATCGCATTTTTCTTTTGCAAAATGAACCATTGCCATAACAAAAGTGATTTCGAAAAAGGAAGGTGCTGTTGTTAAATGAAGTATTTTTACCCAATCACAGAAATCAATGACATCTATTTCTTTGATTTTTTCACCATTGATGCGGATGCGTTCTCGAAAATCGAAAATATGAGGTGAAGTAAATAAACCTGTTTTGAATCCTTTTTCGGTCAGAAGGGAAGCCATGTAAGAGCAAGTTGATCCTTTTCCATTGGTTCCAGCAACATGAATGAATTTCAGTTTTTCCTGTGGATTCCTAACTGCTTCTAATAATTGAAAAGTAGTTTCTAATCCTGGTTTGTAGGCTTTAGCGCCATGTGTTTGAAATGCAGGGAATTGAAAAAAAAGCCAGTCTAAACTGGCTTTATATTTATCGTGCATCGATTTCTACTGTATAATAGGTATAAACTAAACCTGCGCCGGGTTCTTTTTTGTACCGAACTTGTCGTTTTACTTCTGTTACTACTTGATTTATGATGCGTTGATCCGTACAAGTTGTTCCTGATTTAATCGGTGTCGCAGCAATCACATCTCCATTCGCATTAACGGTCAATTTCATACGAATTTGGCTATCAAAGTCAACATCATATTGCGGTAAATCAACGTTGTTTAAGCGAACGCGTGTTTTTCCATCACCAATTCCATTTCCTTCACCGTCTCCATCACCGTTTCCATTTCCACCGAAAGGTCCGTGACCTGTACCTGTTCCACCTCCTGAACCTCCTGTTCCACCAAATGGATTGAAGCCTTGTGAAGTGGTTGAAGATTCACCAGAAGCGTGGTCTGCATTTTGATTATTCGAATTTCCAGAAAAATGATGAAAATCAGAATGAGCTTGTGTTGCAACGCGTTCCGATTGTGGTGTTGGTGGTCCAATGCGATCCATGGTTTGTGTACCTCCACCTTTGCTTCCACCTTCATCAGCAATTTTAACTTTATCAGGTGTAATTTCAAATGTTTCGATAACTTCATCCGATTTCAAAGGCGGTAAATCCTCAGGAACCGGCATATCAATATGAAATTTGATAAGAATGGTAATAATCACAAAAAGTGCTATAACAGACGCTGAAAAAATCAAGGCGATTCTTCTCAGTTTAGCTTCGTCGAGTGTGTTCAAAGGTACGGCTATCATGGCTTTTGAGTTTATTTGTGAAACGGAGATAACGTGATTTTGTTACGTTATTTTTCTCCTTTTGTGGCAATGATCATTTTAAAATCATTCTTCATTCCAATTCCAAGTAAATCCACTAATTCTTGTACTTGCGCATCAAATGGAATACGAAGAATAACCGTTTTATCCGAAACATTTGCCATTTTCTTTAGAAGTTCACTTTCCAATTGGTCGTAAGCAACTTCTTGTTTGTCAATGTAATATTTCTTTTCCTCAGTTACAGTAACTGTTGTGTGAGGTTTATTGGTTTTCTCGTTTCCTTTTGAATCGGGAAGCGGAACTTTAATCACATTTGGATTGGCCAATGTCGAAATAATCAGGAAGAACAACAACAAGAAAAACATGATGTCGCTCAATGCTGAGGTCGCTACTTCGGCATGAAACCTTCTATTACGCTTTATCGCCATTTGGTCTAGAGATAATGTTTACAAAATCAAGATTTATTTTTTGCACTTCTAATGCAAATTTGTCAATCATTCCATTCAATAAGTGATATCCTGTAAAGGCAATGATACCAACGATTAGACCTGATCCTGAACTAATCATTTTTTCGTACAAACCACCTGAAATGTTACCAATGGATACGTTTTCTGAAATAGAGATGTTGTAGAAAATTTTGATTACCCCCGAAATCGTTCCAATGAATCCAAGTGTTGGTGCAATACCTGCGATAAGTCCAAGTAAACCAATGTTTTTTTCCATTTTACCGATCTCGATATTCACGACTTTATCCATGTTTGACTCGATTTGAGCAATCGGACGACCTATTGTTTGAACACCTTCTTTTACCACATTTGCATAAGCATTGTTCTCACGAGAAAGATTGTCAACAACAGCTTGAATATTACCATTATTTAAGTTGGTTTTCACGTCGGATAACATGTGTGAATTATGTTTCGACATGTTACGAATATAAAGGTAACGTTCAACAATAACTGCTATGGTAATGAAAAGTAAAATACCAATTGGAATCAAAAAGAATCCACCTTTCATCAAGAATTCGAAAGTGGAAATTTCGTTTACAATTTTCGGAGCTTCTTCAGTTGAACCTTGAGCTGTTGTAATTCCCGCTTGACCAGCTTCTTGAGCGAAAGACATTCCGGCAGCAATCAATGCGATTCCAAATGCAATAAATTTCGTTTGTTTTTTCATCTTGAGTATTATGGATTTTGACAAAACTATCTAAACAAGCAATAGGTAAAAGGACGTTATTCACGAGATATTCACACTTAATTGTTATCTTTCACTTATTCGAGATAACACGAAATAATTATGTCGTTACAAATTTTGTGGTTTTACGACCAAGATTAAAAGCTGAAAAACTTTTAATGAAAAAGCAAAAAACATCCGATTCCTGCAAAGAATCCTAATGCTGCAAGCCAAGAAATGTGTTTTAAATACCACACAAAAGAAATTTTTTCCATACCCATCGCAACTACACCTGCTGCGGAACCGATGATTAGCATTGAACCTCCTGTTCCTGCAGAATAAGCAATCAAATGCCAAACGGATGCGTCGTTAGCGTCGTTAAACATTCCCATACTTGCGGCAACGAGTGGCACATTATCGACAATTGCAGAGGCAATACCCAAAAGGGTTACAAAGAGATTTTCAGCGATTCCTGCAGATTTTACTTGTTGACCAAAATTGAAAATCATACCCGTTGATTCCATGGCTGCAACGGTCATTAAGATTCCCAAAAAGAACAAAACGGATGGCATTTCAATTTTACTTAGCGCTTTCATGGTTGGTCCAGAATGGGAGAGGTGTTCGCCTTCAATTCCCGTCAAACTTATTCTTCGATTACTTAGGTATTCGGCAATAATGGCGTAAATCGCTAGCGAAAACATCATGCCGATGTAGGGAGGTAGATGTGTAATCGTTTTGAAAACAGGTACAAAAACAATTAAGATTAAACCCAAAATGAGCATTAACGAAGCGTGTTTTTTAGTGGGTGCTTTTTTATCAGCTTTCATTTCACCTTTGAAAACCTTCAAAAAGCTACCTGCAATTAAAGGTAATAACACGCAAACCAGCGATGGTATTAACAAATAAGTAGCTAGTTTTTGTGTACTCACTTTTCCTGCCATCCAAAGCATAGTTGTGGTTACGTCGCCAATGGGAGTCCAAGCACCACCGGCATTTGCAGCAATAACAACGAAACTTGCGTACCAAATTCGGTCTTCTTGATGTGGGATGATTTTGCGAAGAACACTGATCAAGACGATAGTTGCTGTTAAATTGTCGATGACAGCCGATAGCACAAAAGCCAATAAAGAAATGATCCAAAGTAAAGTGACTTTCTTTTTGCTATTAATCAGATTGCGTATGGTTCCAAAACCTTCAAAAAAGTCGATCATTTCGACAATAGCCATAGCTCCCATTAAGAAAATCAAGATTTCAGCCGTTTTGCCAAAATGATGCAACAATGTGGATTCAACTAGTTTGAGTTTTTCCTCATGACCGCCTGTAAATGCAGGAACGAATTGCTTACCGTTTACATCAATCAGTCCATGTTCAGGATGGAGCCAATTCGTGATTTCAGGTAATCCTAACATTATAATTGCCCATGAAAGCGACATCATGAGCAAAGTAGGAATGAGCTTATCGATTTTTAATGCATGCTCTAGCGTGATAGCTAAATATCCAAAAACAAAAATCAAAAAAAGCGTAATTTCCATGCTAGGTTATACCAACTGTTTCAAAGCAATTTCGAAAGCTGTTTTTGCAATATGGGTTTTAGTCGTATTGGCTTCGTGCGTTTTGATAAGAGCATCTTTAATAATCTGACTTGCATCTTCAAAAATACCAGCGTCTTCAATTTTATTCAAATCGTTGCTCATCAAATAAGCAAAAACGCGTGCCATTCCACAATTTGCAATGAAATCAGGAATTAAAGAAATGGAATTGTCTGCTTTTTCAGCGATAGCGCCAAAGAAAATCTCAGGATCAGCGAAAGGTACATTTGCACCTGAAGAAATAACACTTACTCCCGCTGCCAACATGCGATTTAATTGATCTTCTGCAATCATTCGACTTCCCGCACAAGGAATGAAAATATCTGCTGGAGTGTCCCAAATTTTTGCATTTGCTTCTTCATAAGAAAGGAGGTTTTCACTTACTAATTCATTTCCTTTTTTAGCAAGAAACAAAGCTTTTACCTCTTCAAAAGAAAGACCTTCTGTATCAATGATTCCACCTACACGGTCAATGATTCCAACGATTTTAGCTCCGTTTTTAGCCAAATAATAAGCCGCAGCAGACCCAACATTTCCCCAACCTTGAACAAGCACTTTTTTACCGCTAAGGTCTCCTCCCCATATAGAATAGAAATGTCGAATGGATTCAGAAACACCGAAACCAGTAATCATATCGGCAACCATGTATTTGCGAGTAACATCAGGCGAATATGTTTCGTCTTCTAATACTTTAATTACACCTTGTCGCAACTGACCAATACGATTGATTTTTTGCGCTTCTTTCGGTTGAAAATGTCCATTGAATACACCTTCCTGAGGATGCCAAACACCACAATCTTCTGTAATCGGAATCACTTCGTGAATTTCGTCTACATTTAAGTCACCTCCAGTACCATAATAGTTCTTCAATAAAGGAGAAACAGC
Source organism: uncultured Lishizhenia sp. (assembly GCA_964534495.1). Taxonomy (GTDB): domain Bacteria; phylum Bacteroidota; class Bacteroidia; order Flavobacteriales_D; family Crocinitomicaceae; genus UBA952. The sequence goes on along the minus strand of CAZHPL010000019.1, from coordinate 7,262 downwards.
AGCATACCATCTGCGCAAAACGCCTTCTTTGCGTGGGTCTCTTGGATCAAAATTGATTCCTGATTTAGCACCGCCGATAGCAGGACCTGCAACCGTAAACTTAACTTCCATTGTTTTTGCTAATGACTCCACTTCACGTTTGTCTAAGCCAGCACGCATACGTGTTCCACCACCAGCTGCGCCACCACGAAGCGAATTAATCACTACCCAACCCTCAGCTTCCGTTTCCGGATCTTTCCACTCAAATACGATTTCGGGTCTTTTATTTTCAAATTTTTGAAGTAAGTCTTTCATACGATTTTTTGTTGCGTGGTAAAGTTAGGAATTCTTTTGTTTAAGCGTTGAAGTTTGGATTGAGATTTGGGAATAGGGAATAGTTGTTATGGAATAGTGAATTGTCTTTAGATAATAATGGTTAGAGAATAGTGAATAGAGAATAGAGAATAGTGAATAGTTATTAGGCAATAGTGAATTAGGATTATTTGGATGTGATTCTTCCTGTTTTGTGATAAGTTCCTAGAATTAAAGCTTCGCTTGATCCACTAACAGAAGGCACATTAGAAGGTAAATCCCATAGATACATGGCGCCAAGTAATGCAAAAATCAAAGCTTCTTTACTATCAATGAGATGTTCGCTTGGTATTACAATTTGACCTGAGTAATACTTTCTGATACAATTCAACAGAAAACTATTTTTTGCGCCGCCTCCAGTTATATAAACACTTTCCAAATTGTTATCATTCAACGTTTTGCTGATTTGAAAAGCAATGTGTTCTGTGAGTGTTCTGAGTAAATCTTCATTTTTGATGCCATAAGAATGTATCAAAGGCATGAAATTCTCTTCTAGCCATTCAGTTCCAAGCGATTTTGGGAAATCAGAAGCGTAAAAAGGAATTTCGTTTAATGTTGAAAATAGCGATTTATGGAGTGTTCCGCTTTCGGCTAATGCACCATTTTTGTCGTATTCAAAACCGAGAGCATTTGCAATTCTATTTAATGGAAGATTGCCCGGACAAATATCAAATGCAACTTGTTGTTGGTTTTTGGTAAAACTGATATTGCAAAATCCACCGATATTAAGGAAAGATGCTGCTTGATTTTCAAATAATAATTTGTCACCAATGGGAACAAGTGGAGCGCCTTGTCCACCCGCAATTACATCCAATGTTCGGAAATCATTGATTACAGGGATGTCAGTCGAATACGCAATCGTTGCCCCGCAGCCTAATTGACAAGTGAAACCGGCTTTTGGTTGGTGGAAAATCGTTTGTCCATGAGAAGCAATCGCGTTGATTTGTCGCTTTTCAATGTTATTTTTTTTAAGAAATGTCAGCACTTTTTCAGCAAAGACTCTTCCGATTTTTTTGTCAAGAAGAAATATTTTTTCAGCACTAAGAGATGTGGCATTTTTCAATTCATTCCTAAAATCGTCATCGTATGCAATCGTTTCAAAGTGCAATAATTCGAAAGCAATCTCTTTTTCATTTTTTTGAAAGCGTACATGCGCGATATCTAATCCATCCAACGAAGTTCCAGACATAAGTCCGATGATTTCCAATTTATTCATGGTCAAATGCGTTTTTTGATAGCAGATTTCGATTATTTTTGTCAAAAGTAATTTAAAAATTGTAGCATGAACTTTGAACTTACAGAAGAGCAATTGGCAGTAAAAGAAGCCGCTCGTGATTTTGCACAAAACGTATTGAAACCAGGCGTAATTGAAAGAGATAATTTACAGAAATTTCCAGCTGAAGAAATCAAACAATTAGGTGAACTTGGCTTTATGGGAATGATGGTTGATCCGAAATACGGAGGTAGCGGAATGGATACTATTTCGTATGTTTTGGCAATGGAAGAAATTTCAAAAGTGG
>CAZHPL010000019.1:0-5381 GCA_964534495.1 uncultured Lishizhenia sp. | reverse complement strand
ATGCATCTGCTTCTGTTTGTATGTCTGTAAACAACTCATTAGTTTGTTGGGGATTAGAAAAATATGGTACAGAAGAGCAAAAAATGAAATATTTAGTTCCGCTTGCAAAAGGTGAGAAAATCGGAGCATTTTGTTTGTCTGAGCCTGAAGCTGGTTCGGATGCAACTTCTCAGCGTACAACAGCCGTTGATATGGGAGATTATTACTTATTAAATGGAACAAAAAACTGGATTACAAACGGTTCATCTGCTTCTACATATTTAGTGATTGCTCAAACAAATCCGGAATTAGGACATAAAGGAATCAATGCATTAATCGTTGAACGCGGAATGGAAGGATTTGTAGTTGGAGCGAAAGAAGATAAAATGGGAATACGCGGAAGTGATACGCACACTTTATTGTTTAATGACGTAAAAGTTCCAAAGGCAAATCGCATTGGTGAAGATGGTTTCGGATTCAAATTTGCCATGAAAGTGTTGAGCGGTGGACGTATCGGTATCGCTGCACAAGCTGTAGGAATTGCAGGAGGTGGATTTGAATTGGCAACTGAATACGCTAAGCAACGTCAGGCATTTGGTAAAGAAATTTACAAGCACCAAGCGATTGCATTCAAATTAGCAGACATGGCTACAGAAATTGAAGCGGCTCGTTTGTTGGTATATAAAGCAGCTTTAGATAAAGATAATGGAAGAAATTACGACCAATCTTCAGCGATGGCTAAATTGTATGCGTCAAAAGTGGCAATGGAACAAACCGTTGAAGCCGTTCAGATACACGGTGGTTACGGATTCGTTAAAGAGTACCATGTAGAACGTTTAATGCGTGATGCAAAAATTACTCAAATTTATGAAGGAACATCTGAGGTTCAAAAGATTGTGATTTCAAGAGGAGTTTTGAACGCATAGTAAATTAATATACTTTAGTTGAAAGCCTTGTGTAGATTAACACAAGGCTTTTTTTATGGATTTAGAACTTAAATTCATATTGATTGTTTTGTTAATAAGCTAGAAATGATTGTTTACAAAAAACATAGTCTAAACTTCACAAAAGTTTAACATTTTTTTTCGCATTAAAAAAAATAACATAATTTTGGAGGCTAGACTATTGAAAATACTTATCAAAAAACACAAGAAAATGGTGCGTATGATTACAATGAAAAGAACTGAAAAGTCAGTTTTTAAAAGGAATGTTGGTTACAATTTTGCATTGTCGCTACTTTTCATTATGAGTGGTTTTGGTTTGTTTGCTCAAACCGCAGGGTTTAATAATACCTTCGCCATACTATCAATTAATGGTGGCGCTAACGCTTATTATGACCTAAATGCCGCTACTGCAAATGCCGATTTTAACGGAGCGAATTTGGGGACATTTAACCCTGCTTCAAATTCATTGACATTAAAAGGTGCCGAACATAATGTTTGGAAATGTGGCGGATGTGATTTGACATCTTCACGATTGATGTACCGTATTTATCCGACAAGTACACCGTCAGGATCATTTACTTCAATGAATGTTCCTTACACTTCTGGATTTAATAATGGATGTGGGGGACAGGATCAAATGTGGTCTGTTACTGGAAACTCGGTGAATGTGTTGTCAGGACTTGCTCCAGGTAATTACACGCTAGAAGTTTACAGTGAGTCTACCGTGACTTGTTCTGGTGGAACAGTATATGCTTCTAATAGTGGCTCTAATTATAAGGCCACTTTTACTGTGTCTGGAAATTATGTGTTGACAAATAGAGGCTCTGGTTTAGCCGCAACGTATACAACTTTAGCTGCAGCAATTACAGCATTAAATGCAGCAACAATTACTGCACCAGTTGTAATTACTTTATATGGAAATGAAACTGCTCCAGCAGGTGGGTACAGCATAACAAAATCAGGAACTGCAACAAATACAATTACTATTCAAGGTAATGGTGCTTTGAACACTATTGTTACATCAAATGGATCTCAAACTTCAGGTTCGAAAACGGATGCTGTTTTTAAAATTGTAGGAGCAGATTATGTAACTCTTCAAAACATGAAGATACAGGAGAATTCTGCGAATACAACAACTACAGCTGCAACCAACAACATGACAGAATTTGGTGTTGGTATTTTCCTTACTTCAGCAACTGACGGTGCGCAAAACAATATTATTCAAAACTGTACTATTTCGATGGGAGCAACTTATCAAAATGCTTTTGGTATTTACTCTTCTAGTGCTCATTCTAGTACAAATGGTGCATTAGTTGCATCAGCAACTTCAGGAACGAACTACAATAACAAAATATATGGCAATACAATTTCAAATGTTGCTTATGGTATTTATGTGCTTTCTCCACCAAACACTTCATCAATTTTAGAAAACGGTTGGGATATTGGAGGAACTTCTTCTAGCACAGCAAATACGATTACTTTTGGTAATGTCACAACATCTGATATTGCAACAACATCTTTTTCAGGTACTTTTCCAGCAGGTATTACTTTTAGAAATGCAACAACTGGTCAAACTATAAGATATAATACAATCACATCAAATTCTTCGGCTTATGCCCAATCATCAGGATTAGGAGGTATTGTCTTTACAAATGGTACAAATCCTACAGGTATTACACATACCAATACAATTTCTAATAACACGATCACTTTAACCAATACAGGGACAACTGCAATTACTGGTATTGATTTTGGAGCAGGACTTTCGACAGGTACAATAGTATCAAGTAATAATAGTATTACAATTAACCAAACTGCATCCGCAGCCAACTCTTCAGCAATAATTGGTATTAAGTCAAGTTATGCTTCTGCTACGAATACATGTAGTTCAAATACCATTGTTTTTAATCAATCTAATACAACAGGTGCATTGTCTAGTGCCACTACTGGTATTACTTTAGCAGGAGCAGGGACAACATTAACTGCAAGTTCTAATAATATTACTTTTAATCAGACGGGTTCAGGAACAGCTACAATCACAGGAGCAATAGTTGGTATAAATTATAATGCTGCTGCAACTACAATCAATTCATTATCGAATACAATTTTAGTAAATCAGACAACATCTGTAGCTACTGGTATTACTACTGCGATTACTGGATTAAGTGCAACATCTGCATCTACAACCGTTAATATCGGTAGTTCAGGTAATGGAAATACAATTACAGTAAAACAAGCTGTTACAGGTTCAGGGAGTTATGGTTCAGGCGCAATGACTTACATCAATGCTGCTGCTGGGCACACAAATTTGAACATCTTATATAATACAATAAATAATACTAGTTCAAATCAAAGATCGACTGGAACTACTTATGGTATAAGTCACAATGGAACAATTGTTACTGCATTAAATGTTGCAAACAACACAATTAACTTAGATTGTAGCGCAGCAACAGGGCCTTCAACTTTATATGGAACATACTCTAATGGATCTTCAACAATTTCTAGTTATTCTATTCAAAATAACTCAATTAGTTTAGTAGGATTTACAGGAAGTACGACTGTTGGTATTTATAATAACGATGGAGGCGCATGTACAAAGACATATAACAATAATACAATAACGATTACAGGAAACGCTGCGACAGTTAAGGGTATTTACTCGAATTTTGGTCGAGGTATTGCTTATTCAAATACATTTGATTTAACATCTGGTTCAACTTCTCCAACGTTGATGAATGGTATTGAGATTGCATCAAGTTCTACTACAGCAGCAATTATGTCAGCCTACTCCAATACATTTACTCAATTAAATTTTAATGGTATTTTTTCTAATGCACCAACTATAAATGGTATAACTATTGCTATTGGTACTGGAAATACAGTTTATAGCAACGACATTAAAAACATCACAGCAGGTGCAGCAACAAGTACTGGAAATCCTGTTGTGAATGGTATTTTGATATCAGGTGGTGCGAGTACAGATATTTACAATAATAAAATTCATACTCTAGCCTCTAACTGTAGTGGATCAACAGGTCTTGTTTCTGGTATTACTTTATCTGGAGGAACAACTGTTACCGCTTACAATAACCGAATTGGAGGATTAAGTGCTGTTGCATCTGGATCATCTGATGGAATTCGTGGTATTAATGTTACTTCTTCAAGTACTAGTACCACATATAAACTTTATTACAACACTATATACTTAACGGGCACATCTTCTGCTGGAACGTTTGGATCATCTGGTATTTATCATACAACAAGTGCAACATCGACTACATCTGCACTTGACTTGAGAAATAATTTGGTAGTTAATGCAATGACACCTAAAGGTGCTGGGTTAGCGGTTGCTTATAGGAGAAGTAATTCTACTCTTGGTAATTATTCAACTTCATCCAATAACAACAATTTCGTTGGAACAAGTGGTTTATATGCTGATGGTTCGAATACCTTTACGATTTTAGGAGATTACAAAACATTCATGAGCACGCGAGATCAAGCAGCTCAAAATGCTACAACTACTTTCTTAAGTACTACAGGTTCTTCTTCTAACTACTTGAAAATTGATGGGGCTTCAACAACTACGGGAATTGAAGGAACTGCTCAAGTTATTTCAGGCTATGCAACCGATTTTGAAGGGGATACCAGAAACGTTACTACACCTGACATTGGTGCAGACGAATTTACAACTGTTATTGCTTGTGCTTCAACTCCTATTCCAGCAAATAGTGCAACTGCTGTTGCTCAAACGACAACATTATCATGGGCATCTGCGACTAATGCGTCTAGTTACGATGTATATTTCGGTACGGATGTAAGTGCAACGAATATTGTAAACGGAACGAATCAAGTTGGGACTACATACACTCCAGCATCTATTTTATCCCCATCTACAACTTATTATTGGAAAATAGTTCCAAAAAGTGGTAGTAATGCTGCTTCTGGATGTTCAACTTGGAGTTTTACTACAGATGCTGCTGTTCCAGCATTAACACCGACTCCTTCTACTATTGCTTCTTTTGGTAATATTTGTACGTCTGCAACAGCTAGTAATACATTTTCAATGACTGCTGTTAACCTAACAGGTACTTATGTTACAATTACAGCTCCAACAGGATACACTGTTTCTGAAGACAACTCAACATTTGCGTCTTCAATTAATGTTAATCACTCTGCAGGTGCATTTTCTAGTAAAACGATATACGTCAAATTTTCTCCTTCAAGTGCAACAACGTACAATGGAAATATTGTAATCAATGGAGGCGGTTTGTCAAGTGATGTTAATGTAGCTGTTTCAGGCACAGGAATTGCAACTGTTTCTGGTTTAACGTATAGTTCAAATCCAGCAACATATTGTACAACAGTTGCAATTACAAGTAACACTCCAAGTTTAGCCGTGTCTGGTGGAACAGTAACTTATGGATCAGGATCTTCATTACCAGGCGGTTTGAGTTT
>CAZHPL010000018.1:0-23413 GCA_964534495.1 uncultured Lishizhenia sp. | reverse complement strand
ATGTTCCTGCTTCGTATAAAATATTGGGTTGGTGGGTCGCTTTGCAATTTGCAGTAATCGAAGCCGTCCAGGCCCATGCTGCTTGCAATTCATCTTGGCGCATAAACAAGGTTTGATTTCCACGAATAACGTCAATCAGCAAACGTTCATAAGCATCAGGAAAACGCTCGTCAAAAGAGTCCACATAGTCCAATTTTAGAGCGATTGGTTTGTAACGATATCCACCCGGACCCGGAACTTTTGTCATTTGCACCAATTCAATACGCTCTTCAGGTTGCAAACGAATAATCAATTTATTGTTGTTTAATTTTTCTTTTGAAGGGAAAATATTGTGTTTTACTTCTTTGAAATTAATCACAATTTCAGAATACTTTTTCAGCATGCGTTTTCCCGTTCTTAAATAAAAAGGAACGTCTTTCCAACGCCAATTATCAACGTAAGTTTTTATTGCAACAAAAGTTTCTGTCTTCGAATTATATTTCCCTATATCTTCCAAATAGGAATTTACTTCTTTTCCTTGGGAAACTCCACGTGTATATTGCCCTTTGACTGTATCTTTTTGGATGTTCTCAGGTGTGAAATGGCGCAAGGCACGCAGTACTTTTAATTTTTCATTGCGCACTTCATCCGCTTCCAAGGCATGAGGTGGTTCCATAGCCACAAGACACAATAATTGAAGCAAGTGATTTTGCACCATGTCCAACAAAGCGCCACTATTATCGTAATACGTTGCTCGTTTTTCAACACCTAAACTTTCCGCAACTGTAATCTGAATATTGTCAATATGTTCAGAATCCCAAGCACGTTCGAATAAGTTGTTTGCAAAACGAAGCACCATTAAGTTCTGAACCGTTTCTTTTCCTAAATAGTGGTCAATGCGGTAAATTTGATGCGCTTTGAATGCTTGTGTAATTTGCACATTAATCGCGTCGGATGAATCCAAACTGTAGCCCAAGGGTTTTTCCAAAACGACTTTGCTATGTTTATTCACTAAACCACATTCTTTAAGTGTTTTCGCAATTGGACCAAAAGCAGATGAAGGTGTTGAGAAATAGTAAATGTTCTGGTAATCATTGAATTTACTCAAAAATTGCTTCAAGTCTTTGTATTTTTCAACACTGGCATCTTCCGCTTGAATCAAATGCACTTTTTTGCTAAAGGCAATCACCTCTTCTTGTGTTGTGTCATTTTCTTTGGAAAGTTCCAAAAATTTGATGAGTTCTTGATTGAAATCAAACTCAGCAGGATTTCTTCGTGTGATTGCGACTACATTGTAATTCGATAAGAATTGACCGTCTAAATCCCTGTGCATGAGGGCAGGATATATTTTTCGAAGTGCCAAATCACCGTCCCCACCGAACACTATTATATTGAACGGTTGGAAAACTTCCGTGTGTTTTATGGCTGATTTTCGGCTATTTTTCATTATATTTGTTTGTGTCAAATATACACTAAGTTACTACAAAAGCAAAATATTTAGGATTAATTACAAATTAAAAACACGTAAACAAACACCACATTGATGAGTAAAATCTTTCTCTTTTTACTTTTTATCTTGTTGGTTGTAAGTAAGATAGAGGCGCAAACATTTGTTTTTGCTCAGTTGAATGGAAATCCAACATTGAACACGACAGGTTGGAATTTAACAGGAAATGCTGCGGTGGGTGATACTCAAGGAGACGCAGATGCAAATAATGACGAATTAATTTTGGTGGGGACTGGAATTAATCAAAGTGGGGGAGTTTTTTACACAACAGCTGTCAATCCGTTAATCTGTTCTAAATGGACCGTTGAATTCGACTATCGTATTTTCGATGGGAATGCAGCGGATGGACTGGCTTTTTGTTTTTTGGATGTTCCGCCGAGTGGATTTGTAAATGGTCAAGGTATTGGGATTCCATCTTCTGCAAACGGATTAAAAGTAGTGCTTGATACATGGAACAATTGTGGCGGACCAAATCCTGAATTGCAAATTTATTATGGTGTTGGCTACAACGAATGTGCTTCAGGAATTGTCAAAATAGATAATTCGAATAATACCTTGAATTTCGTTCGCAACACGAATTATCAACATGTTAAGATTACGTATTTAAATGGAGTTGTCACAACAGAAACAGGTACAATCGGAACGACGAATAATGCTAACTTTCAATACAGTTGGTCGCCTTCTTCGGGACTTAGCTCTACAACTGTTTCCAATCCGACCGTCAGTTTAACCAATACAGGAACAACGCCTATTACACAAACGTATACTGTAACGACAACCTTGGCTGCAAATCCAGGTGTTTGTCCAACGACGGATCAAGTCGTTGTAACGGTCTATCCGCACTTTCAAACGGATTTGACGGATACAGTTTGTACAGGTGGTCCTTATCTTTTCAATGGACAAAACCTTAGTTCTTCAGGAAATTACACTGCTAATTTACAAAGTGTTCATGGCTGTGATTCGACAGTGAACTTGGATTTAGTCATTTCAAATAATCCAACTTTAGTTATGCCTGATACGGCTATTTGTCAAGGGAAAACGGTAGTCATGACGCCTTCCGGTGCAACCCAGTATAGTTGGCTACCGACAGTTGGTACAACAAATCCTACAACCGGGGCTTTGACCTTTACTCCCAATCAAACGACAAATTTATTGTTAACGGGTTCCAATAATTATGGATGTAGTTCAACCATTCCAGTGGTGATAACCGTCCATCCCATTCCTGTGGTTATTTTATCTAGTGCTACTGTCGGTCTATGTCCCGGTGAAATAGCAACATTGACAGCTTCGGGTGCGAATACGTACGTTTGGCAAGGAGGAACATTGACGGGGTTAACAGGCGCTAATCAGCAAGTGAGTCCTTCTCTAACAACAACATATACCGTAACGGGATCAACTGCATTTGGATGTCTGGACACAGCAATGAGGATTATTCAAGCGTATCAAAAACCCGTTTTAACGATTACGGATCCGCAAGAAATATGCTTGGGGCAATCGGCTGTGGTAACTGTAAATGGAGCATCTACTTATCAATGGTTTCCAAATGGAAGTGGAACGGATAATATTTTCACGCCAGTAATTACAACCAATTATCAAGTCATTGGAACAAATGCACAAGGATGCAAAGACACAATAACGACAAATATTGTTATTCATCCAAACCCACAAGCGGAATGTACAGCTTCTCCATTGGTGGTTACGGCTGATAATCCTGTCGTTACTTTTTCCAATTCAAGTACAGGGAATGTAAGTTCACTTTGGAATTTTGGAGATGGACACAGCAGTACAGACAATACAAGTACTTTTGAATATGCTTTTCCCCAATCAGAAAGTAGTTATTGGGTGACCTTAAAAGTGATCAATGAATTCGGATGTCGATCAATAGACAACGTTATTGTTCAAGTAAAGGATGGCGAGATTTATTACGTTCCCAATTCGTTTACACCTGACGCTGATGAATTTAATAATGAATTTGTCCCTGTTTTTACAAGTGGTTTTGACCCTGCGAACTATTCTTTGAAAATATATGATCGTTGGGGAGAATTAATTTTTGAATCGTATGATAGTACTAAAGGTTGGGACGGTTACCTAAACTTTCATAAAGTGCAAGCAGATACTTACATTTGGGAAATTCGCTTCAAGAAAAAGAACACCGACGAATATAAGGTCGTTTCAGGCCATGTAAATTTAATTCGTTAAAAAGTAGGTTTTTTTTACACTTTTTTGGTGGGAAATAAATTTCTTTCTATTTTTACTTGTCAATTTGACACTAAGTATTTATTAATTCATTTTTTAATTAAATTTTTATGAAAAAAATCTTTACTCTTTTAAGCTTAGCTTTAAGCACAATGACATTTGCGCAAGTAACTGTAACTTACCAAGTTGACGTAAATGAGTACGTTGCTGCAGGTAACGTAATTGCTGCTAATGGTCTTAGAATTGGTGGTAACTTTGCTGATAACAGTGGTACATCTTCTGCAGCTATGGTTAACTGGTCACCTGGTGATGCTGGTTCTGCAATGACAGATTTAGGAAATGGTTTGTGGTCAATCGCTGTAACATATCCAGCTGGATCAGTTGCTGCATCACAGTTATACAAATTTGTTAACGGAGACTGGGGAACAAACGAAGGTTTATCTGGATCATTAATCGCTACTGATGGATGTGGTGTTGACGATGGTGGAGGTAACATCAACCGTACATTAACTATTCCAGCTTCAAACACAACTTTGACATTTTGTTGGGATAAATGTGCACCATGTGTAGCTTCAATCAACGAAGTTAATTCATTCAGTGTTGCTGCATATCCAAACCCAGCTACAGATGTAGTTAATTTCCAAGTTGATGCTCAAGACTATACAATCTACTTGTATGATCTTTCTGGAAAAGTTGTTTCTACTTCAAACACTTCTTCAATCAACATGTCATCTTTAAACAGTGGAGCATACATTTACAAAGTGGTTGCTGCTAACGGTTTCGCGACTGGAAAATTGACTAAAAAATAAGAAAAACCTATTTTTTTTGAAAGCCTAAGTTGAAAAATACTTAGGCTTTTTTTATCCTAAATCTAAAACCATGAAAAAACTCAGCTTCATCTCCTTATTGCTGTTGTGCTTTTCGATAAATGCACAAATTTTGGAAGTTTCTCCTGCTTTTCCAACAGTAAATGACGTAGTTACAGTAGTATACGATGCTACTCAAGGGAATGCTGCTTTAGCAGGGGCCTCAACTATTTATTGCCATACAGGAGTGATTACTAGCACAAGTACCTCCATAACAAATTGGCAATATGTACAAGGTACATGGGGAACAGCCGATCCTGATGTACTCATGACTTCCCTAGGGAATAATAAATTTTCTATTACAATAGATATCGATCAATTCTACGGCTTTCCAGTAGGTACAAATGTGTTGAAATTGGCATTTGTTTTCCGAAATGCAACTGGATCTGTAGTGGGGCGAAGTGCGGATGGTTCGGATATTTATTACGACATCTATTCTTCTTCTTCCTCATTGTTAGCACAAATATTTCATCCTTCAGCAGGTTTGATTTTGAATTTGGGAGATCAAATACCGGTGCACGCCGAAACAAATCAAAATGCTGACTTAACTTTGAAAAATAACGGACAAGTTGTAACCACACAAAGTGCTGCAACGGTTCTTGATTATAATTTAACGACCACAACAGAAGGAACAAACCTTCTCGAATTCGTTGCCAATAATGGAACGGAGACAGTTATTGATTCCATTTATTACACCGTTAACCCGACAATTGTTATTGAAAACGCTCCAATTCCTTTAAAAAACGGAGCGAATTATATTAATGATACAACGGTGTACTTGCAGTTATTTGCGCCAGAAAAAGAACATATTTACGTAATCGGAGACTTTAATAATTGGCAAGCCGACATCAACTATCACATGCATCTTTCGTCTGATTCTGCAACTTGGTGGTTGAAATTACCTGCCTTAACTGCTCAACAAAAATACGGTTATCAATACTATATTGACGGCACTATTCGTGTGCCAGACCCTTTGAGTGCATTGGTTTTAGACCCTTCAAATGACCAATACATTAATACAAATACCTATCCTGATCGCTTAGCTTATCCCACAGGAAAAACAACTGGTTTGGTAACTGTTATTCAGCCTGGAATGCCTGCTTACACTTGGCAAAACAATTTTCAAGCTCCAGCAAAAAAAGATTTAATAATTTATGAATTATTGGTAAGAGACTTCGTTGCAAAACACAACTATCAAACCTTGATTGACACATTGGATTATTTGGATAATTTAGGTATCAACGCCATTGAAGTGATGCCACCTTTCGAATTTGAAGGGAATGAAAGTTGGGGATATAATCCAAGTTTACATACTGCAATGGATAAGTACTACGGAACACCAGAAAAATTCAAAGAATTTGTGGATTCATGTCATGGTAGAGGGATTGCTGTAATTGTTGATATGGTTTTAAATCATGCTTTTGGACAAAATCCGATGGTGAATATGTATTGGGATGCTGTAAATAGTCGTCCTGCAGCCAATAGCCCATGGTTCAATGCCGTTTGTCCTCACCCTCCTTATTGTTGGGGGAATGATTTTGACCATACAAAACAAGCAACAAAAGACTATGTGGATCAAGTGAATCGTTGGTGGTTAAATGAATACAACGTAGATGGATTTAGATTTGATTACACCAAAGGATTCATCAACAATGGTAATAATTTTAGTCAAGATCGCATCAATATTTTGAAACGAATGGCAGATTCTATTTGGGCTACAAAATCGAATACTTACATTATCCTAGAACACTGGTGTGATAATTCGGAGGAAAAACAGCTTGCAGATTATGGCATGATGTTGTGGGGAAATCTAGTTTCTGCTTATGAAGATGCAGGGATGGGGTTTGTTAGTACTTCAAATTTAAGCTCTGGAATTTATACGAATAGAACGTGGACACAACCTCATTTAGTGACCTACATGGAAAGTCATGATGAGGAGCGATTGATGTATACAAATGTAAAATTTGGAAATACAACCAATCCAGACCATAATGCAAAAGATACCTTGACAGCTTTAGGTAGAATGCGTGCCAATGCGGTGATTTTTCTTACACAACCTGGGCCTAAAATGATTTGGCAATTTGGTGAACTTGGATACGATGTTAGTATTGAAGCGCCTTGTAGAGTGTGTAATAAACCGATTTTGTGGAATTACTACCAACAAGTGAAACGAAAAGAGCTGTACGATGTTTATTCGGCTGTGTTAAAATTAAGAAATGATTATCCAACATTTAAATCGTTAGATTTTAATTATTCGCTCACGGGCGCAGTTAAACGAATGCGATTTACAGAGCCGTCAATGAATGGAATTTCAATCGCTAATTTTGATGTTGTATCACAATCAGGAATACCATCTTTTCACCATTCAGGTTGGTGGTATGAATATTTTACAGGCGATAGTGTAAACGTTTCTAATTTAGTTATGAGCTTCAATTTGAAACCGGGTGAATATAGAATCTATACTGATGTGAAATTAGATAAACCATCTATTGCAGAAACAACCTTATCTATTGACGAACTGGAAAATGAAGCATTTGAATTGAATGTATTTCCTAATCCTACTTCGGATAAAACGGTCGTCAAATTTACCGCAAACGGAGGTGCTTTGCCTTTTGAATTACTTTTGATTAATACGGAAGGAAAAGTAGTTTTGAATCGTAAAGGAATTTGCACTAAAGGGGAAAATCAGCAAGAATTGAATGTCGATCATTTGCCAGCAGGTAATTATCATGTTCTTATGAAACTTGGCGGTTCATATTCTAATAAGTCCTTGATAATTCGCTAAGAAAATGCGATTCTGGACTGTTTTTTATTCACTTTGTCTCGCTTTTGCTTCAAAGGCTCAGTTGGTTCATCCTGCTGATAATGGTGCATTTCTGCAAAATGAAGTTGCTACTGTAAGAATAAGTATAGATCCGTCTGATTTGAATTTGATTTTGACGGATAGTTCTTACGCAGATTATGAATATCCAGCTAACTTTATTTACGAATGCTCTTTGGGTATTGATACCATCAACAATGTTGGTTTTCGTTTGCGCGGAAATACATCAAGAGATGCACAGAAAAAATCATTTAAAATTTCGTTTAATTCTTTTGTTTCTGGCCAAAAATGGTTTGGATTAGAAAAGGTGAATTTGAATGGTGAGCACAATGATCCTTCCATTATGCGCAGCCGAATGGCAAATCAATTATTGAAGTATGCCGGTTTACCTAGCTCGCGAACGAGTTATGTAAAACTCTTTATCAATGGTGAATACAGAGGTTTGTACATCAACGTGGAACATCTCGACGAAGAGTTTTTACAACGAAGGTTCATCAATAATGACACAGGTAATCTCTATAAATGTTATTATGGTGCAAACTTGGCTTTTCAAGGTTTAAATCAATCTACATATTACAGTCGATATGAATTAAAAACGAATAAAGATGATAATGATTATTCGGGACTCATTCATTTTATGGAAGTTCTTACCAATACCAATGATGCCGATTTTAATTGTGCTATTCAAGAAGTATTGGATGTTGACTTGTATCTAAAAACCTTGGTGGCAGAATTACTCATGGGACATTGGGATGGATATACGTTTAACAACAATAATTTTTACCTCTATCAAAGACCTTCAGACGGAAAATTTGTATTTATTGAATACGATATGGACAATACATTTGGAATCGATTGGTTTAACATTGATTGGTCCCAACGAAATGTTTACAATTGGAAACATGAACAACGTCCATTATACACAAGAATATTAGCTGATACGTACTTTCGAGATCGCTTCACTTACTTCTTTAAAGAAGCTTTGGACACCTATTTTCGCCCAGATAATTTGATTAATGAATGGCAAGAAACTCAGCTATTGATAAAAGATGCTGCTTTAGTGGATACGTATAAAAATTTGGATTATGGCTTTACTAATCAGGATTTTTTGAATGCGATTACATCGGCTGCTGGTCAACATGTACGTAAATCCCTAGCAAATTATGTGAATAATCGCTTTGATTCCGCTTTACATCAACTGAATGTAATTCAACATTATCAAAATCCTTGTGTCGCAACTGTAAATGAAATTCAACTTGAACCTTTCCAAGCCGTAAAAGGTTTTGATGTGACTGGCAGAGAAGTAGATTATCAAAATTGGACAGGTGGCATGCTGATTTTGGTAGATAAATTTGGAAACTCAAAAAGAACATTTAAATATGAATAAATGGAATTTTGCTGTAGGATTTTTGGTCCTATTTACATTTGGCTGTAAAAGTCAATCAACACTCATTCAGCATGCAGAACCAGCAAATTGGTGGACGGATATGCACTATCATCAAGTTCAAATTCTCTTGCATGGAAAGAATATTTCAAATTTTCAAGTAGAAGTACAGGGACTACAAGTTTTAGGTATCACTAAAACCGAAAACCCGAATTATGTATTTGTTACTGTTGAAACAGAAAAGAAAGTCGCTGGTATATATCCCATTCGATTGAAAGAAGGCAAAAAAGAAGTGGCTACTTTTAATTTTGAATTAAAAAACAGAAACCAAAATTCCGCTTTACGCAACAGTTTTACAAGCTCTGATGTCGTTTATTTATTAATGCCAGATCGTTTTGCAAATGGAAATCCTACGAATGATTCTGATCCAAGTGCATTGGAAAAAGCGAATCGTTCTTTACCCGGTGGCAGACATGGAGGCGATATTCGTGGGATGATTGATCATTTAGATTACATTAAAGAGTTGGGTGCGACAACTATTTGGCCAACACCATTATTATTCGATAATGACACGACTTATTCATATCATACGTATGGTCAATCTGATTTGTATAAAATTGATCCGCGTTATGGAACCAATCAGGAGTTTTGTGAATTAGTTGAAAAAGCACACGCAAAAGGATTGAAAGTGATTAAGGATGAAGTGCCCAATCATTGGAGTTATACACATTGGATGATGTATGATTTACCAACATATACGTGGCTGCATCAGTTTCCGGGTTACGCTCAATCCAATTATCGAACTACTGCACAAATGGATCCACATGCCTCAGAACGCGATAGTAAGTACTGTTCCGAAGGTTGGTTTGTGCGTTCCATGCCCGACTTGAATCAAGATAATCCATTGGTTTTAAATTATTTAATTCAAAATACAATTTGGTGGGTTGAATACGCAAACTTGGATGGTATTCGCGTTGATACATATCCGTACAACGAAATGGAAGGTATCGCTAAATGGACAAAAGCGATAACAGATGAATACCCAAATTTGAATTTAGTAGGAGAAGTTTGGTTGCATGACCAAGCAGATATTTCCTTTTGGCAAAAAAATAGCCCAATTGCAGCTATCAAAAACTACAACTCGTATTTGCCGTCCGTTATGGATTTCACTTTACACGATGCCATGATGGAAGCTTTCAAAGAGCAAAATCAAGGATGGGATAAAGGAGCTGCTCGTTTCTATGAGAATTTTGCAAATGATTTTCTGTATGCGAACAGTAACAACATATTGACGTTTTTTGAAAATCATGACACTCAACGATTTAACGAGCAAAACAAAAATCCAAATGACTATAAATTGGCTTTAGCAATCATTGCAACAACACGAGGAATTCCACAGATTTACTACGGAAGTGAAATCGGTATGAAAGGCGACAAAGGAAAAGGTGATGCCGACATTCGTCAAGATTTCCCAGGTGGATGGAAAGAAGATGCACAAAATGCTTTCACGGATGCTGGACGTACTGCGGAACAAAAAAATTATTTTGAATACACCAAGAAACTGTTGAATTGGCGTAAAAATAAAGCCGTGATTCACAATGGAAAATTGACACAATTCATTCCTGAAAATAATGTCTATGTGTATTTCCGTTACAATGAATCAGAAAAGGTGATGGTTGTAATTAATAATTCTGAGAAAGAAGAAATCATTCAATTGGCTCGCTTTGAAGAGTTGTTAAAAAACACAACCAGTGCTTTTAACGTGATGAACAATGAAACATACTCAACCCAAGAAAAAAGTTGGAAATTGAAAGGGAAAACAGCTTTCATTCTTGAATTAAAATAAATACCATGCGATTATTTTTCCTTTTTTTACTTGTATCAAATCTGATTTTTGGTCAAAATGCCAATCGGCAAATCCTTTCTGAACAAGAAATTCCTGATGGCTATAAAGTTAAAGTAACAGATGGTGAATATATTTTTCGCGCTTACTCAAATAAAGTAGTAGAAACCACCTTTATTCCAAACGGACAACAGGAAGATTCTATTTCACATACGGTGGATTTTGCACCGCTTCAACACCCTTTTACTATTGGAAAAACGTCCAATGGAATTACATTTTTAATGCAAAAAGGAATTGAAATTAGAATTGATAATCGCCCATTCAAAGTCTCTTATTGGTACCAAGGAAAATACGTTTCGTCTGAAAAAAACGGATACGAACCTATTAGTACGGGAAAAAGTTTGCAATTCAATTTAGAAACGGATGAAGTATTGTATGGTGGTGGAGCGCGTGCTTTAGGAATGAACCGACGCGGAAACCGTTTGCAGTTATATAATCGAGCGCATTATGGATATGAAGAGAAGGCAGAATTAATGAATTATTGTATGCCGTTGGTTTTGTCCAATAAGTTATATGCTATCCATTTTGATAATGCTTCCATTGGTTATTTGGACCTAGATTCAAAGAAAAACAACACCTTAACTTACGAAACAATTGGTGGCCGAATGGTGTATCAAGTAGTCGTTGGAGACGATTGGAAAGATTTGGTGAAAGAATATACTTTTTTAACAGGACGCCAACCCTTGCCTCCGAGATGGGCTTTTGGAAATTTTGCGAGTCGATTTGGTTATCATTCAGAAACAGAAGCTAGAAAAGTTGTTACACAATTCCGAAAAGATTCCATTCCGCTAGATGCCATCATTTTTGACTTATATTGGTTTGGGAAAACAATTCAAGGAACACTTGGAAACTTATCCTTTTACAAAGATTCTTTTCCTGAACCTGAGAAAATGATTGCTGATTTTCAGCAAAGTAAAGTAAAAACAGTGTTGATTACGGAGCCGTTCATTTTAACAACGTCTTCCAAGTGGAAAGAAGCAGTAGATAAAAAATTATTGGCGACAGATAGTCTAGGGAATCCGTATAAATATGATTTCTATTTTGGAAATACAGGTTTATTGGATATTTACCAACCACATGTTCGCTCATGGTTTTGGGACGTATATAAAAACCTTGCAAACAAAGGCGTGAAGGGATTTTGGGGTGATTTAGGAGAACCTGAAGTGCATCCTGCAAAATTACATCATGGAGATAAAATGGCCGATGAAGTTCATAACATTTATGGACACGATTGGGCGCGTTTATTGGCGGAAGGCTATGGAAGGGATTTTCCCGATGAACGTCATTTTACGTTAATGCGTTCTGGCTCAACGGGTTCTCAGAAATATGGAATAATTCCTTGGTCAGGTGATGTGAATCGTACATGGGGTGGTTTGCGTCCACAACCTGAAATTAGTTTGCAAATGGGCTTACAAGGAATTGGTTACATGCACTCGGACTTAGGTGGATTTGCAGGAGCCAACGACGATCCTGAGTTATATGTGCGTTGGTTGCAGTATGGCGTTTTTCAACCGATTTTTAGACCTCATGCCCAAGAAGAAGTAGCGTCTGAAGCGATTTTTAAAGACGATAAAACTAAAAAACTAGCGAAAGAGGCTATTGAATTACGTTATCGAATGTTGCCGTATAATTATTCATTAGCTTATGAAAATCATGTGAATGGAACACCTTTGATGCGACCTGTATTTATGGAAAACAAAGATGCATCTTGGTCGGAAGTGTCGGCTGATTGTTACATGTGGGGAAGCGCATTTTATGTTTTGCCGGTATTTTCGAAAGCAGATGGAAAAATGAATGTGCGTATGATGACGCTGCAAGATAATGCGGTATGGTATGATTTCTTTTCAGGTGAAAAATTAGCGTATGAAAAGGAGAAATTTGGTAAGAAAGTAGAGGATTTGTTGATTAATTTAACTCCTGAACACATACCTGTTTATGTAAAAGCAGGTTCATTTGTGCCACTTTCGGAAACCATACAATCCACTGAAGAATACAAACCATCCAATGTAACAGTACATTATTATAGTGATGCAAGTGTGAAAAATGGCTCAGGGATTTGGTATGATGATGATGGAAAATCGACATATACCTATGAAAAAGGTGCGTATGGAATTATATATTTTAGTTCGACAGAAAGCCAAAAAAATCTGATGATTGACGTGAAAAAAGAAATAGGCACTACGGGAACCGACAACTTTTCAGGGTTTAAAATGTTAATTCATTTGGAATCAGCTCGAAAAATTAAAGTCAATGGTAAGAAAGTCAAAAACCTATCTACGAAAAAAGGTGAAGTGCTACTTAACTTACCTTCTTTTTCAAAGGAATTAAAAATTGAAGTTTTAAAGTAAAAAAAACTTTGTGTCATTTTGACGTTAACAGAAAATAACATACATTTGAACAACTAAACCTAAATTAGAAATTAAACTGCGAAGTATGAAAATCATGAAAATGAATGTGCTTACGGCTTTTGTTGCAGTTTTCTCTTGCTTTACATTGGTTATGGGTCAGGGGGTTGTCAAAGGAAAAATAGCAGATTCCGATGGCAATGCACTATTCAACGCTAAAGTAACGATTGAGGGGACAACGCGAGGAGCTGTTACGGATGAAAAAGGTAATTATGAAATTAATAGCCTTGCACCTGGAAATTACAACTTAGTTTACAAGTATGTCGGACTTATGTCTAAAACAGAAGCTGTTGTAATCAAGGGGAATGATGTAATTGTGAAAGATGTTGTTTTAACAAAAGACACAAAAGCATTGGATGAAGTTGTTGTTATTGGTTATGGAACTACTCGTACGAAAGATTTGACTGGTGCGGCAACAATTATCAATGAAAAAAACTTTGTTCAAGGGTCACTATCTACTCCTGAGCAGTTAATCATGGGTAAGGTTGCTGGTTTGAAAGTAACTTCTAATGACGGTGCTCCAGGTTCAGGAAGTACGCTTCGTTTAAGAGGTGGAACATCTTTGAATGCGAGTAATGATCCATTAATCGTTGTGGATGGAGTTCCTTTAGATAATGGAGGAATTTCGGGTGTTGCAAATCCTCTTTCTTTAATAAACCCAAATGATATCGCTTCTTTTGTGGTATTGAAAGATGCTTCTGCTACAGCGATTTATGGTTCGAGAGCTGCCAATGGAGTTATCTTAATCACAACTAAAAAAGGTGACGGTCTTAAAAATAGCAAGTTGAAAATTGTTTTCGATACAAAACACTCAATTTCAACGATTTCGAAATATTTTGATGTTCTTAGCGGAGATTCTTTGAGAAGATTGATGGCTACAAATGGTACTGCCGCACAACAAGCTTTGTTGGGAACAGCGAATACAGATTGGCAAAAAGAAGTATTTCGTAAAGCGTATATTACTGATAACAACTTATCATTAACAGGTGGCATCAAAGGTCTTCCGTATCGTTTATCGGTTGGAAATCGTTTAGAAAACGGTATTTTGAAAAGAGATCAATTCATGAGAACTTCTGTTTCATTGAACTTAAATCCATCGTTCTTCAAAAACCACTTGACGGTTGAAACGAATCAAAAATACGTTCAAACACAATCGTTCTTTGCCAATCGTGGCGCTTTAGGAGCGGCTTATTTTGATCCAACTCAACCTGTTTACTCAGGAACTAATGCTTTAGGTGGTTATTATGAATGGGTCGATGCAAATGGAAAACCAAATACACTTGCTCCTAAAAACCCAGTTGGACTTTTGAACCAAAGAGATGATAGAAGTAATGTTTCACGTTACATTGGAAATGTGAAATTATCTTACAAATTACATTTCTTCCCAATGGTGAAAGCGGTTGTAAACGTAGGTACAGACCAATCAGAAGGTCATGGCCAAGTGACGGTTCCAGCTACTAGTGCATCTGGTTATTATTCTCAAGGAAGCTATAGTGAGTATAAAACTAAAAAAGGAAACCGTTTGATTGAAGCGTATGCAAACTTCAATAATGGTGAGAAAAACTCTAAACATTTGGTGGATTTAACGGCAGGTTACTCATATCAAGATTGGTACACGTCTAGTCCTACTTTTCCTACTTATAATGAAGCAGGTGATTCAATTATCAACCCAGCCGCTGCTAATGATTTTTACACTAAAAATGCTTTGCTTTCATTTTATGCGAGAGGTATTTACACGTTTGATAATCGTTATGTGATTAATGCTTCTCTTCGTCGTGATGGTTCTTCACGTTTCAGTCCTGAAACAAGATGGGGTATTTTTCCAGCTGTTTCTGGTGCATGGTTAATTAACAATGAGAAATTCATGAAAAATGTAAATTGGGTTTCTATGTTGAAGGTTCGTGCTGGATTTGGTGTTACAGGTCAACAAGATGGAATTGGAGACTATGCATACATTTCTAACTATTATCAAGGAGCGACAACTGCACAATATGCGTTTGGAGGACAATATTACACAGTAATGCGCCCAGCAGGTTTCGATGCTAATTTGAAATGGGAAACTACAAAAAGTTATAACGTCGGTATCGACTTCGGAATTTTGAAAGATCGCCTTTCAGGAAGTGTGGATTTATATCAAAAAAATACATCTGATTTGTTAGCAACGGTTGCCGTTCCTGCAGGTACAAACTTTACAAATGAGATTTTGACAAACGTTGGAAGTATGTTAAACAGAGGTGTTGAATTTAGTATGAATGCAGGTTTAATTGCTAAAAAAGACATGCGTTTAGACTTGACAGCTAACTTAACACACAACGTAAACCAAGTGACGAAATTATCACAAATCGAAGATCCAAATTCTGCTGGAATTCTAGTTGGTGGTATATCAGGTGGAATTGGAAATACTATTCAAGTTCAACGTGTTGGATACCCTACTTATTCTTTCTTGGTTTATGAACAAAGATATGATTCTAATGGTAACATGATCGAATCAGGCGCGCAAGCAAATGTAGATATCAATGGTGATGGTGCAATTACTTCTGCAGACAAATGGAAAGATACAAGTGCATTTGTTGATAGAAATCATGATGGGGTTATTAATATCAATGATAGATATATCTATGGTAAAGCAGCACCAAGTGTTTTCGCAGCTTTGGCGCTTAATTTCCAATACAAAAAATGGTATGCAGGCTTTTCAATGCGTACGGAATTAGGTGGGCATATCTACAATAACATTCATTCAAATACTGCAACTTTTCAATCGGTGAATGGAACACAAGGATTTGTAAATAATATTAGTTCTTTATATTATGAAGATCAAATCCAAAAGGTTACCACAACTCAATTATTGAGCGATCACTATATGGAAAAAGCTAATTTCCTTCGAATGGACTTTATCAATTTTGGTTACAACTTTGGTAAATTGAAATTCACGAAAAACAAAATTGGTTTGAATGCAAGTTTCATTTGTCAGAATGTATTTGTTTTGACAAAATATTCAGGACAAGATCCTGAAAATGGTGGCGGAATTGATAACAACATCTATCCTCGTCCACGTGTGTTTTCAATGAATTTGACATTTGACTTCTAATACTTTTGGTATGTTAAGAAATAAGTTATCACTTTTGATAGTAGGAATGGTTTTGCTGGTAGCAGTACCTTCTTGTAAAAAACAATTAAACCAAACTCCAAAATATGGTTTAAACTCCGAAACCGTTTACGGAGACCCAAATAACTATATTAATGTACTCGCAAAATTATATGCGGGTCTTTCATTAACGGGTAACCAAGGTCCAGCGGGTCAAGGTGACATTGCCGGAATGGATGAAGGTTTCTCTGCTTATGCACGCGTTTTATGGAACTTGCAAGAGCTTCCGACTGACGAAGCCGTTTGCGGATGGTCTGATCCAGGAATTCCAGGGTTAAATAAATTACAATGGAACGCTGAAGATGGATGGGTGAAAGGAATGTATTACAGGGTATATTATCAAATTACACTTTGTAATGAATTTATTTGGCAAGCTCGTGACTCTAAATTAGACGAAAGAGGTTTTTCTGATGCTGATAAACAACGCATTCGCCAATATAGACAAGAAGCTCGTTTCTTACGTGCATTGAGCTATTATCATGCGATGGATTTATTTGGAAACGTGCCTTTTGTTACGGAAGAAGACAGAGTAGGTGCTTTCATGCCAGATAGAATTACTAGAGCCGATTTGTTTAATTACATTGAAAGCGAGTTGAAAGCTATCGAAAATGATTTGTTGGATCCAACTGCGGCTCCTTATGGTCGTGCTTCAAAAGCAGCAGCTCAAACGTTACTTGCTAAAATGTACTTGAATGCTGAAGTTTACACAGGAACTGCTCATTATGCAGACTGTAGAACATATTGCGAAAAAGTAATTAATAGTGGTGCATATCAATTAGATGACGCTTATCAAGATTTATTTTTAGCGGACAACAATACGTCACCTGAAATCATTTTTCCACTTGTTTATGATGGTTTATATTCCCAAACATGGGGTGGAACTACTTTCTTAATCAATGCTTCAATTGGTGGAAGTATGGTTGC
Source organism: uncultured Lishizhenia sp. (assembly GCA_964534495.1). Taxonomy (GTDB): domain Bacteria; phylum Bacteroidota; class Bacteroidia; order Flavobacteriales_D; family Crocinitomicaceae; genus UBA952. The sequence goes on along the minus strand of CAZHPL010000018.1, from coordinate 6,283 downwards.
ATCCGATTACGGTGTAAATGGTAAATGGGGTGGATTAAGAGCAAAACCTCAGTTTGTTGACAAATTCCCTGATACAACGCAAGATTCACGCTACTTGTTTTACACACCTGGTCAAACAAAAGATATTACTGCCCTAAGTACTTTCTCACAAGGTTATGCTTTTCCTAAGTTTAAAAACAGAACGAAAGCAGGAATGAATGGTTCTAACAATGCAACATCAGCATTTGTTGACACGGATTTCCCAATGTTCCGTTTGGCTGATGTGTACTTGATGTTAGCAGAAGCTGCTTACAGAACTGGAGACCAAGGAACAGCATTGCAATATGTAAACTTCATTCGTGAAAGAGCATACGGTAATTCAAATAATAATTTCTCAACAATGACATTGAACACAATTTTAGATGAGCGTTCAAGAGAATTAAGTTGGGAATGTACAAGAAGAACGGATTTGATTCGCTTTGGTCTATTTACCAGTGGGGATTATGTTTGGGCATTTAAAGGTGGTGATGCTGCAGGTGCTGCTGTATCAAGTCACTTAAATTTATATCCAATTCCAACGGCTGATTTAGTATTGAACACCAACTTAATACAGAACCCAGGATACTAAGAAATTAACGATTATACTTGTTGATTGATGGAAAAGGGGGAGCTCGCAAGGGTTCCCTCTTTTTTTATACTAAATGCAACGGTTATACGTTCTTTGGGAATGAAAGGTCTAGTTTTTTGCTTTTTATTGCTGTGTTTTTCATCTTTTTGTCAAAAGGAAATTGAGTTACGCTTAATGGACAGTAAAACAAACGAACGCATAAAAATAGATTCTACTTTTAAGCTAGATTGTGACGAATATGTGATAGATACTCTAGCAAATTGTATTCGGTTTAAATTTCATTATTTGCAAAAAATGACATTGTACAACTCAAATTATTTCTCAAAGGAGTTCAGTGTCCCATTAAAAAGAAAAAGCAATCTATATTATCAAAATGTTGAGCCTACACAAAACTATTTTTATTCCAAATACAAACAATATTGGGAAAATGAAACGTCTTTTTTAGACACTCTTCGATTTAAAAACAATGATGATTTGCAAGCCTATTTATTGAAACAACTAACCTACTTACACGCCTTACACTTTGGTTGTGATAATGGGTTGTGTTCGTATTCAAACACGTATACTTATGTCTGCAGTTTTCAGAAAAGTGAAGATTTGTATGAATTATGCGATGTTGTTAAAGTTCGCCCATGGGATTATCATTGTGAGTCACTTGATATAAAGTTGAAAAGTTTGATTATAATTTTTCCAAAAATTTCTCTTAGTGAAGAGGAATCTGCTAAAATGCTTAAATATGCATACTTAATTGTTCCAAATTATTGAAATACAAGTTTATAATTAGCGTTATTGATAACGATGTTAAAAATTAAAGCGATGAACAGAATATATTTTCTTAGCAGCCTATTTTACTTGACACTTTTTGCTTGTACGACCAAGGACCAAAAAGTTGGAAAAAATAATGCTACATCTACGAAAGTAGGGAGTAGTGTTTACTACGTTGAGCCTAATGTTGAAAGAGAAAAATTGAGTTCTGGTTTTGAAGATTCGTATCGCGATCAAGCTACGCTCTCAAACTCGGAAACGTATAGTTGGGGTTCTACTTATGCCGTAAGTTCGGTTCAAAGTAGTTCTTTAACTTCAAGCTCTAACATTTCAGCGTCTTCCAATAGTAAAGAAGTTAAAAAGCAGCAAAAAATCATTAAAAATGGAACGCTTCGTATTAAAACTAAACACTTCAAGGAAAGTAAAAAAGCAATCGATAAACTTGTACAATCTTATGGAGGAGATTATGAAACAGAGGAGTTAGATAAGAACGAAGAGCGAATTCAATTTTATTTAATTATTCGAGTAGCACCCAAAAAATTTGAACGCTTCATTCAAAGTCTTGAAAGTGGAAAAGGTGAAGTTGAATACAAAAAAATAAATGCAAACAATGTCACGGAAGAATTTCTTGATATTGAAACAAGATTAGAAAACAAACGAAAATATCTGAAACGCTATCATGAGTTGTTAAGCAAAGCAAAAAATGTGAATGAGATTCTTAATATCGAAGAAAATATTCGCCAATTGATGGAAGAAATTGAATCCAAAGAAGGACGATTAAAATACCTGAATGACCAAGTAGACTTAAGCACCATTCAAATTACTTTGTATAAAGAATTTACAGTAAAAGAGGCTCCCGTTTATCACCCTCCTTTTTTAGCACGGGCAAAAAATGCATTGATTACTGGGTGGAATTCAATTATCAGTTTTTTACTTTGGACTGTATCCAAATGGCCGTTTATCATCATCCTTTCGATTACAACTTGGTATGTAAGAAAACGCTTGAGAAATCGCAATAAGTTAAATGCGAACTAATCGAAACTATTGCTTTCAGCTTGCTAATAACGTATCCTAAAACCCAAAATTATCGTACCCATTCTGAGTTAATTCTTGGTACTTTTCCTCGTTGAATTTATACAATTCGGATGGTTTATGTGGCACACCTTGTTGTTTTTCACGCAAATTAGTGAGGATATCTAGTTTTTGAATTTTTCTGCGGAAATTTCGCTTGTCCAGTGGTTTGTCCAAAATACTTTCATACAATTTGTGCAACTGACTCAAGGTGAATTTTTCAGGTAATAAATTAAATCCTACTGGTTGAATTTTAATCTTTTGCTTTAATCGTTCTTTTGCGGCTTGTAAAATTTCATAGTGGTCAAATGCCAATTCAGATATTTTTTCCAATGGAACCCAATCTGCTGTTTTAGCAAAGGATGAAGCATGAGGTTGGTAGTCACTCATTTTTACCAATGAATAATAGGCAACTGTAATTACTCTTGCATCGGGTTCTGCACGGATTGACTTTAACCATGCTCGATCGGCATCTTTACAAATACGGTTCGGGTCACCAAAAGCACCCACTTGATCCAAGTAAATATGGTTCAATCCTGTCAACTCGTCTAATACGCGTGTGGCAGCTTGATCCAAGTTTTCATTGTCGTAAATCAAGTTTCCCGGCAAAGCCATTCTGGCACCTTTAAACGCTTCGTTTTCACCTCTATCAATCAACAAAACGTTTAATCTTTCAAAATCAAATCCAAAAATCACGCAGTCAACAGAGACGTTGGGGTTTAGTTCAGAAAGAAAATTTTTTTCCATAAATTTCGGTTCTTTGTAGATATTCTCTATATTTGAAAGTGTAATATTGACACATAGACCAAAAAACATTTCATTAAACGCATGTATTTCATAGTAGAAAGTGGTTCAACAAAAAGCGATTGGGTGCTAATCGATGACAAAAGTAACCAAAGTTTTTATTCAACGATGGGCTTTAATCCCTATTTTCATAGTGCAGACTTGATTGAAGGAGAATTATTGCGCCACAAAGATATTTCCGAATTAGCGGATTCAATTCAGGCAGTTTATTTCTATGGCGCTGGTTGCTCGAGTGATGAACTTAACGCCATTGTACAAGATGGTTTACAACGCATTTTTAAAAATGCTACTGTATTGGTAGACCATGATTTATTGGCTTGTGCTTATTCAACCTATCGCGGAAACCCTGTGATTTCTTGTATCATTGGTACAGGTTCAAATTCATGTTATTTCGATGGAGTTGAATTATCAGAAGAAGTGCCTGCATTGGGTTATATACTCGGAGATGAAGGAAGTGGAAGTTTTTTTGGAAAGCAATTGATTGCTAATTATTTGTATCATCGTTTACCAGAAGAAATAGCTGCTGATTTTTTTGAAACGTACAAGATGTCGAAGGATGATTTGATTCATCACGTCTACATGATGCCGAATGCAAATGTATTCATTGCGTCATTTATGCCATTTATTGCTAAACATAAAGACCATCCGTATATCAGTAATATGGTACGAGAAGGTTTCAAACGTTTTATAGACGTTCATGTTTGTTGCTACAAAAACTTTAAAGATGTGGAAGTGAGCTTTGTTGGTTCGTTATCTGCCATATTTGAAAAAGAATTACAAGAAGCTGCCGCTGCTTATGAAGTGAAAATTGCAAATATTATTCAGCGACCAGTAGAACATTTAGTTAATTATCACTTGAATTACATTTTAAACAAACAACATTCAGCATAATGAGACATTTATTTACAACAACAGCCCTTATCTTTCTAGGAATGAGTGCTTTACTTTCGCAAGCAATCGCTCCAGATTGGTCAAAAAATGCGACAATCTATGAAGTAAATGTTCGTCAATTTTCGAAAGATGGGACGTTCAAAGCGTTTGAAAAAGACATTCCACGATTGAAAAAAATGGGAGTTGATATTCTTTGGTTAATGCCAATAAATCCCATTGGAATGAAAAACCGCAAAGGTTCATTGGGAAGCTATTATGCAGTAAGAGATTACAAAGCGGTGAATCCTGAGTTTGGTAACATGGATGATTTCAAACATCTGGTTACTACAGCGCATGCGAACGGAATGAAAGTGATTATTGACTGGGTGGCAAATCACTCTTCTCCGGACAATGTTTGGTTAGATCAAGGTCATAAAGATTGGTATACTTTGGATTCGACAGGAAATGTGCAACCAACGATTGGTACGGATTGGTGGGATGTGGCAGATTTGAACTACGACAATAAAAACATGCGTCATGAAATGATTGAATCCATGAAATATTGGTTGAAAGAATCAGATATTGACGGATTTAGATGCGATGTTGCAGGATGGGTACCAACTGATTTTTGGATCGATGCTAGAAAAGAATTGGACGGTGTGAAGAAAGTCTTCATGTTGGCAGAGGCGGAAGATATTCCTTTGCATCAAGCGTTTGACATGACGTATGGATGGGAATTTCATCACGTAATGAACGACGTAGCGAAAGGTAAAAAATCAGTACAAGACATTAAAAAGTACATTAAAGATTCAAAATTCCCAAAAACCGCTTACCGAATGAATTTCACGTCTAATCATGATGAAAATTCATGGAATGGAACAGAAATGGAACGAATGGGCGATGCTCGATTCGCAATGGCGGTTCTTGCAGCAACCATCGAAGGAATGCCTTTGGTTTACAATGGACAAGAAACTTCATTGGACAGAAGATTGAAATTTTTTGACAAAGATGAAATTGACTGGACGAAGATGGATTTGGTTGATTTTTACTCAAAACTATTGCATTTGCACCAAACCAATAAAGCACTTTGGAATGGAACGTATGGAGGCGAAGTGAAATTTTTGAATGCCGATGATGAAAAAAATATTTTAGTTTTTGAACGTGAAAAAGACGGCAACAAAGTGATTTGTATTTTGAATTTATCGGCAGTTAAACAAACCGTTTCTTTATCCAATGCTGATTTAAACGGAAAATTCAAAGACCTTTTCAGCGGAAAAAAAGTTAGCTTAAAAGGTAATATCAACTATGACTTACACCCTTGGGGATACAAAGTGCTGTACAAATAAGCACTGAATTGATAACTTAAAATTGAAACCATTGTTCGCTTACTAAAACCATAACGCTTAAAAAACGAGTGCCCATGCTAACTACTAAACCTAAACTATCTTTTTGGCAAATTTGGAATATGAGTTTCGGGTTTCTCGGAATTCAAATGGGATTTGCTTTACAAAACGGAAATGCAAGTCGTATCTTAACCGATTTTGGAGCAGATGTAGAAAGTTTATCTTGGTTTTGGTTGGTTGCGCCACTAACAGGAATGATTGTTCAGCCAATTATTGGATACTGGAGTGATCGAACATGGTCAAAACGTTTAGGTCGTAGGAGACCTTACTTTTTAGCTGGAACGTTATTGGCATGTACGGCATTGGTTTTATTACCAAATGCAGATAAATTTACAGGGGTATTTCCCGCTTTGTTGGTGGGTGCAGGTTTTTTAATGTTAATGGATACTTCCTTTAATATTTCCATGGAACCATTTCGCGCATTGGTCGCTGACAATTTACCTGAAGAACAAAGCACAAAAGGATTTTCAATTCAAACAGCATTAATTGGCGTTGGTGCTGTCGTTGGTTCATTTTTACCTTGGATTTTGAATAAATTTTTTGGTGTTCCAAATGACTTGCCTAGCGTAAAAGTACAGCCAAATGTGGTGTATTCCTTTTACATTGGTGCAGCTGTTTTTCTTGGAGCAATTCTTTGGACGGTATTTAAAACGAAAGAATATTCACCTGAAGAACGTATCCAAATGGGTATTGTTGAAAGTGAAAAACCGCAAGGAAAATTCACGATTCCAACTACGATGTGGAAGGTAGGTGGTATTCAGTT